>NZ_JAMXWT010000009.1:0-99235 GCF_050958665.1 Microbacterium sp. gxy059
GGGGGGCGGGGGGGGGCGCGGGGGGCCCCCCCCCCCCCCCCCCCCCCCCCCCCCCCCCCCCCCCGGCGCCCCCCCCCCCCCCACCACGCTGGCGACGGCCGAGGGCACTCTCACGGATCCGCCCCTCACCCCAGCGGCACGCTCACGCGCACGAGGTAGCCGCCGTCCTCGCGGGGTCGGGCCTCGAGGCGACCGCCCATCGACGTGGCCCGCTCGCGCATGCCGAGCGTGCCGAGACCCGGGCGCGACCCCGCGACGACGCGCCCCGTGTTCGTCACCTCGAGCTCGACCGCGTCGGCGCCGTAGCGGAGTCGCACGTCGACCGTGATGTCGGGGCCGCCGTGGCGCCGCGCGTTCGTCATCGCCTCCTGGGCGATGCGGAACAGGTTCACCTGCGCGAACTCCGGGACAGCGACCGGATCCCCCACCACGCGCAGCGTCGACGGGATCCCCGCGGCGTCCATCGCCCGCACGAGCCGGTCGAGGCTGCCGAGCCCCACCGTCGAGGGCGCCTCGGACTCGTCCTCTCCCCCGCGCAGCGTGTCGAGCAGCCGGTGCAGCTCGTCGATCGCCTCGCGCGCCGATCCCTCGACGGCCGACAGGGCGCGCTTCGACGCCTCGGGATCCGCGTCGATGACCGCCCGAGCGGCTCCCGCCTGCACGCCCATCGCGGAGACGTGATGGGCGACGACGTCGTGCAGCTCCCGCGCGATCCGCACGCGGTCGAGGGCGACGGCCTGCGCCGACGCCAGCTCCTGCTGCTCCTCGAGCTCGCGCGTGCGCTCGGCGAGCGCCTGCCGGTCGATCGCCGCGTCGTAGGCCCGGTTCCCCATGACGAAGGCGCCCGTGTAGAAGACGAGATTGACGAGCCACTGGATGAAGAATCCCGCGACGAGCGGCGACATCGCTCCCGCGACGCCCTCGAGCTCCTCCGGCGGGGTCTCGGCCGCAGCCCGCATCGTGGAGATGAACAGCCAGACGAGCAGCCCAACGATGATGCCGAGCCGCGCGAGCGTCGCCCGCTGCCGGTTCGCCACCCAGGCGCCGATCGTATAGACCGACATGAACATCGCGATCTGGCCCGTGTAGATCTCGGGAACCATCGCCTCCGTGCCGATGACCACGATGAGGTTCGCGACCACCGCCGAGACGATGACGAAGCGGCGCCGGAACGCCAGCGCCGCTGCGAGACCCGCGACGTACAGGAGGCCCCGCCCGACACCGGCGTGCTCTCCGTCGTAGATCCGGGCGAGATCGCTCAGCACGACGCTGATGGATCCGCCCACGAAGATCGCGGCCGCGAGCCAGAGGTCGCTGCGCAGCTGCGCGGGCGCGGGGCCCTCGCGTTCGAGCGCGTGCGGATCCGAGAGCGGGGCGGCGCGGCCCGGGGCCTGGGTCGGGGGAGCGGACATGCCCTCCACGCTATTGCGCGGCCGCCCCTCGCGCCTCCGCCGCGGGACGGATCCGGGATCCCCGGCTCGCGGTTCCGGATCCTCCGCTTGCGGGCCCGCCCCACGGTCGCCCCACCACGCACCCGGCTCGCGGGCATCGGTCGCGCCCCCGTGCCCCCAGCACGAGGCCGTAAGTGGTCACGCCGCGCACCCGGCGCGCGGATATCGGTCGCCACGCCCCGCAGCTCGCGGGCCCCGGATCCGTAGCTCACGGCACTCGGTCACCCCGCCCCGCCCCCGGCTCGCGGGCATCGGTCGTCACGCCCCCGCCCCCGGCTCGCGAGCGGCGCAGAAACTCGCGAGCGGCGCAGAAATCACCCCGAGTATCAGCGCCACTCGCGAAAACCTGCGCCACTCGCGAGCGGGGAGGACCGAGCAGGAGGGCCTCGGCACTCGCGAGCAGGAGGGCACCGGCACCGGGAGCACGATGAGACCACGCCGCGCACGAAACGCCCGCCCCGACCGCAGAGCGCCCCTCCGCAGCGACCCCGGCGCGGACCGGGCGACCCCGCGTGCCTCGCCTCTTGATCCCGCGGCCCCCGCGCGCGATCCTGTGAGGAGCAGCGGTTCCCGTCCAGAAGGAGCGCACCATGTCCACCAGCGTGTTCGTCAACCTCCCGGTCGCCGACCTCGAGCGCTCGAAGGCCTTCTACGCGGCGCTCGGCGCGCGGATCGTGCCCGAGTTCACGGACGAGAACGCCGCCTGCGTGCAGTGGGACGAGAACGTGTTCTTCATGATCCTGCGCACCGACTACTTCGCCACCTTCACCGACCGCCCCATCGCGGGCCCCGAGACGGGGGTGCAGGTGATGACGGCGCTCAGCCGCGACTCGAAGGAGCACGTCGCGGAGACCCGAGAGCGGGTGCTCGCGTCGGGCGGCGGCGAGAACAGGCCCCCGCAGGATCTGGGGTTCATGACGCAGATCTCGATGACGGATCCCGACGGCCACATCCTCGAGTTCATGTGGATGGAGCCGGTCGCCGCCGAGAAGGGCCCGGAGGCGTTCTTCGCCGAGCCCGACCACGACAACCCCGAGGCGAACGATCCGTACGCCGACGCCGAGGAGGAGGGCTGGCCCGCCCGGGACTGAGAGAGGACTCCGGCGGGCCGCCGGGCCGGCACGCCGCGGAGGCTGCCGGCCCGGATCCGCGCGTCAGGCCGCGTACGCCTTCTGCACGCGCCCCACGAGCGTGAGGAACGCGTCGAGGTAGCCCTGGAGGAACTGCTTCGTGCCCTCGTTCGAGATCTCGCCCTCGTCGTCGATGAGGCCGGGGGTGATCTGGATGAAGCCCTCGGGCTGGCCCATGACGATGGCGTTCACGTGGCTGAGCACGGCCTTGAGGTGCTGCTGCGCGGCGGCCGTCGCGATGCCGCCGGGGGAGGCCCCGATGACCGCGACGGGGGTGCCGCCGAACGAGAAGTCGCCGTAGGGACGGCTCGCCCACTCGATCGCGTTCTTCAGCACGCCCGGGATGGAGCGGTTGTACTCGGGCGTCGCGATGATGACGCCGTCGACGCCCTCGATCGCGCTCTTGAAGTCGCGTGCGACCTGCGGGAAGTCGGCCTCGAGATCGGTCGAGAAGAACGGCAGGTCCCTGATCGGGATCTCCACGAGCTCGACGCCCTCCGGCGCGAGGCGCACGAGCGCGCCCATGAGGCGGCGGTTGAGGGACTGGCTGCCGATGGAACCGACGATGTACCCGATCCTGGTCACGGATGAACCTCCTGAGAGTGCCTGCGGACACGGCACGACGCTCGTGTCCATGCACGTGAAAGCACTTCGGCGGCCGAGGTATTCCCGCCGCGCCGGATCGGATCCGCCGGGCGGCGCAGGAGCCGACGCCCGCGATCGCCGCCCGCGCCCGGCCACCCCCGCCCGCGAGCGGCGCAGAAACTCACGAGTGGCGCAGAAAACCAGCCGAACATCTGCGCCACTCACGAAGATCTGCGCCACTCGCGAGCCAGAGCCCCGAGCAGCACTCGCAAGCCGGAGGCCCCGGGCGACGCACCCGACCCCGGGATCCGCCAAGCCCGACCGAGCCCGCCCGGCCCCGGCCGTCAGCGGCGCAGCACCCGGCGGGCGAGGAAGTTGCCGAGCCCCTGCACGATCTGCGTCACGATGATGATCATCACGAGCGCGGCGATGATCACGACCCAGTCCTGCTGGCGGTGGCCGTAGGCGATCGCGTAGTTTCCGATGCCCGTGCCGCCGATCATGCCCGCGACCGCCGACATGTCGATGATCGCGATCGTCGCGAACGCGTAGCCCAGCAGCAGCGGGCCGAGGCCCTCGGGCAGCAGCACCGTGAGGATGATCCGCCACGTGCCGGCGCCCGTCGAGCGCGCCGCCTCGATGACGCCCGGATCCACCGTCACGAGGTTCTGCTCGACGATGCGCGCGACGCCGAACGTCGCCGCCACGGAGATCGCGAAGATCGCGGCGGGGTTGCCGATGCCGACGCCGATCACGTAGCGGGCGAGCGGCTGCAGCGCGGCGAGCAGGATGATGAACGGGATCGGCCGGAACGTGTTGACGAGGAACCCGAGCACCGCGTTCACGACCGGCTGCGGACGGATCCCCCCGCGCCGCGTGACCGTCAGGGCGGTGCCGATGACGAGGCCCGCGGACCCGCCGATGAGCAGCGACAGGGCCACGACCCACAGGGTGATGCCGGTCTGCTCCAGCAGCGTCGGCCAGATGTCTCCGACCTGCTCGACGATCTCGCTCATGCCGCCACCTCCTGCACCGTGACGCCCGGGCCCACGCCCGCGAGCGCGCTCGCCACCGCCTCGTCGGATCCGCGCACCGCGATCGTCAGCAGCCCGTACACGCGACCCTGGATGTCGTCGACGCCGCCGTGCACGAGGTGGAAGTCGACCCCCGCGCGGGCGAGCGCCCCGAACACGCGCGCCTCGCTCGCGCCCTCGTCCGAGAACGAGATCGTGAACAGCCGTCCGTCGGTCTTCTCCCGCAGCGTCGCGAGCGCGTCGCCCTCGGGGAGAGCCCGGACGACCGTGCGCACGAACCGGCGCGACGTGTCGGTCTGCGGGTTCGTGAACACGTCGTACGTGTCGCCCGTCTCGACGACGCGGCCCTTCTCCATCACCGCGACGCGGGTCGCGATGCGGGCGATCACGTCCATCTCGTGCGTGATGACGACGATCGTCAGGCCCAGCTCCTGGTTGACCCGCGCGAGCAGGTCGAGCACCTCGTCGGTCGTCTCGGGGTCGAGGGCGCTCGTCGCCTCGTCGGCGAGGAGGATGCCGGGGCGCGCCGCGAGCGCGCGGGCGATGCCGACGCGCTGCTGCTGACCGCCGGAGAGCTGCTCCGGATAGGCGTCGGCCTTGTCGGCGAGCCCCACGAAGTCGAGCATCTCCGCGACGCGGGCGCGGCGCTCGGCGCGGGGCACCCCGGCGACCTCGAGCGGATAGGCGACGTTGCCCGCGATCGTGCGGGAGCGCAGCAGGTTGAACCGCTGGAAGATCATGCCGATGCCCTGGCGCACCGCGCGCAGCCGGCGCTCCGGCAGCGTCACGAGGTCGGTGCCGTCGACCTCGATGGATCCGCCCGTCACGGGCTCGAGGCCGTTGATCAGCCGCACGAGGGTCGACTTGCCGGCGCCCGAGTAGCCGATGATGCCGAACACCTCGCCGCGGTCGACCGTCAGCGAGACGTCGTCGACGGCCGTCACGGCGGATCCGCCCCTGCGCTGCGGGGGATAGGTCTTCGAGACGTGGGACAGCGTGATGTGCGCCATGGATGCTCCCGCCTGATCAGCACGATGCGCGGGCGGATGGGATCCGCCCGCGCACCATTGTGGTCGATCGGTCAGCCGGCCGACTGGATGTCCGCCTGCACGTCGGCGAGGACCTCCTGCAGCTCCTCGGCCGGGTTAGTCGCGAAGACCGCCGTGCCGCCCGCGCTCTCCTGCACGAGCTCGAGGGTCTTCTCGTCGGTCTGGTAGATCTCGACGAGCTTGTTCAGCACCTCGTTGTCGACGTCGTCGGCCTTGACCGCGAAGATGTTGATGTACGGCACGGCGTCGGGGTCGGACGGGTCGTCCTGCGCGATCGCGTCCTCGCCCGTGAGGCCGGCGTTGTCGAGGAAGTCGTTGTTGATGATCGCCGCCGCCACGTCGGGGAGCGACGTGCCGACGAGCGAGGCGTCGAGCGCCTCGACCGACACGCGCGAGTCCTCCTCGACGATGTCCTCGAGCGTCGAGAAGGCGGTGCCGCCGCCGTCGAGCGAGATGAGCCCGGCCGACTGCAGCACGAGCAGGCCGCGCGCCTGGTTGGTCGTGTCGTTCGGCACGATGACGGTCTCGCCGTCGGGGATGTCCTCGGGGGAGTCGTACTTATCGGAGTACAGGCCGAGGGGGTAGATCTCGGTCGCGCCGATGGGCTGCAGGTCGTCGCCCGCGGCCTCGTTGTGGTCGGCGAGGTAGAGGATGTGCTGGAACTTGTTGATGTCCAGCTCGCCCGCCGCGAGCGCGGGGTTGGGCTGCGTGTACTCGG
This sequence comes from Microbacterium sp. gxy059, assembly GCF_050958665.1. NCBI lineage: Bacteria > Bacillati > Actinomycetota > Actinomycetes > Micrococcales > Microbacteriaceae > Microbacterium > Microbacterium sp. gxy059. Next base: position 5,968 of record NZ_JAMXWT010000009.1, read on the forward strand.
TGAAGTCGACGAGCTCGATGTGGATGTCCTCCGCCTCGGCGGCCTCCTCGAACGCGCCCCAGTAGGCCTCGCTCTTGCCGACGACGCCGATCTTGACGGGACGGTCCTCGGTGCCGAGCTCCTCGGAGGCGGCGGGGTCGTCGGATCCGGAGGCGCATCCAGCGAGGGCGAGGGCGCCGACTGCGGCGAGCGCCGCGAGGGAACGAAGGGGACGGGACATGTGATGCTCCTTGCTGTGGGGATCCCACGATAGGCACGCGCTCTTCCCGCCCGGAAACCGGGATGACACAGAAGGCAACGTCGGTCTCCTCCACCCTGCGGGGGAGGGGACCCGCCTCCGCGGCGCGAGGATCCGCCGCACGGCGGATGCGGAGCCCGCCGGGTGATCCGTAGCGTCGGAGGCATGCTCGAACTCAGCGGTGTGACCAAGCGCTTCGGCGAGCGCCTCGCCCTCGATGACGTGTCGTTCCAGGTGGCGCCCGGCCGCCTCACGGGATTCGTCGGCGGCAACGGCGCTGGCAAGACCACGACTATGCGGATCATCCTCGGTCTGCTCTCGCGCGACGGGGGAGAGGTGACGCTCGACGGCGCGCCCCTCGGTCCGGATGCGCGCCGCACCTTCGGCTACATGCCGGAGGAGCGCGGCCTCTACGCGAAGATGAAGGTGCTCGAGCAGATCACCTATCTCGCGCGCCTGCACGGCTTCGACAAGCGCGGGGCGACCCGCAGGGCGGAGGAGATCCTCGACCGCCTCGGCCTCGGCGAGCGCCTGAACGACGACGTGCAGGATCTGTCGCTCGGCAACCAGCAGCGCGCGCAGATCGCGGCGGCCCTCGTGCACGGGCCGAAGGTGCTGATCCTCGACGAGCCCTTCAGCGGTCTCGACCCCATGGCGGTCGAGACGGTGCTGCAGGTGCTGCAGGAGCACGCCTCGGCCGGATCCTCCGTGCTGTTCTCGTCGCACCAGCTCGACGTCGTCGAGCGCCTCTGCGACGACCTCGTCATCATCGCCGGCGGATCCGTCGCGGCACGCGGCACGCGCGAGCAGCTGCGCGACGAGCACTCGCCCGACCGCTACGAGATCGCGACCGAGGGCGACGCCGGATGGCTCCGGGAGGAGCCGGGCGTCGTCGTCGTCGACTTCTCGGCCGGCCAGGCCGTGTTCGAGGTCGACGCCCCCGAGACGGCGCAGCGCGTGCTGCGCCGCGCGTCCGACCTCGCCCCCGTGACCGCCTTCGGCAGGCAGCGTCCCTCTCTCGCCCAGATCTTCCAGGAGGTCGTCCGATGAATCCCCAGCCCACCGCCCTCAGCACCGCGCAGGGCGCCGTGCTCGTCGCCGAGCGCGAGGTCACGACGCGGCTGCGCAGCAAGGCGTTCCTCATCACCACGGCGATCTTCGTCTTCGGCATCCTCGCCGCGATCATCGTCATGCACTTCGTGAGCAGCGGGGAGAGCACCACCTCCGTCGCCGCCCAGGGGGAGGCCGCCCAGACGCTCGAGCAGGTCGACGGCTTCGAGGTCACCCCGGTCGACGGCCGCGACGAGGCCGAGCAGCTGGTCGTCGACGGCGAGGTCGAGGCGGCCGTGCTGCCCGACGACGCCTCGCCGACCGGTCTCGCCGTCATCGCGGACACGGAGGCGCCGAGCGTGCTCCTCGAGGTGCTGTCGCAGTCGCCGTCGGTCGAGCTGCTCGACCCCGACGGCGGGTGGAGCCCGCTGCGCTACATGATGGGCCTCGCCTTCGGCGTCATCTTCATGACCGCCTGCATGACCTTCGCCCTGCCGGTCGCGACGAGCGTCGTGGAGGAGAAGCAGACGCGCGTGATCGAGATCCTCATCACGGCGATCCCCGCCAGGGCGCTGCTCGCCGGCAAGGTGCTCGGCAACACGGTCCTCGCGCTCGCGCAGATCGTCCTCATCGCGGTGGCCGTCGCCGTGGGGCTCGTGGTGACGGGGCAGACCGACATCCTGCAGGGGCTGGGCACGCCGCTGCTCTGGTTCGCCCTGTTCTTCCTGGCGGGCTTCCTGCTCATCTCGACGCTCTACGCCGCGACGGGCGCGATGGTCTCCCGCCAGGAGGACATCGGTCAGTCGACGATGCCCGTCATGTGGCTCGTGCTCATCCCGTACATGATGGTGATCGTCTTCAGCACGAACCCGATGGTCATGACGATCATGTCGTACGTGCCGTTCTCGGCCCCCGTGTCGATGCCGATCCGGCTGTTCTTCGGCGAGGCCGACTGGTGGGAGCCGGTCGCCTCGATCGCGATCTCGCTCGCGACCTGCCTCGTCGTGATCCTCCTGTCGGCGAAGATCTACGAGAACTCGCTGCTGCGGATGGGATCGCGCGTGAAGCTCGGCGAGGCGCTGCGCGCCGAGCGCTGAGTACGCCGACGGCCCCGCGTCCTCCGAGGAGGGCGCGGGGCCATCTCGCGGGTGCGCCGTGGGAGCGGCAGCGCGGCCCCGCATCCGGTCGACGACGCCGTACGGGCGGCGCAACCACGAGTCCCCAAGTCTTCGTCAAGTCCGGTGCGAATGGGCGCGGACTTCGCGAAGACTTGGGGACCCGACCGGGTCAGTAGGTGATGCTGGCCGCGTCGAGGGTCTGCGAGACGATGTCGTCCGTCAGGCCGTCGGATCCGCACGACACGCGCAGGAACATCGTCGAGTTCGCGTCCATCATGCTGCGCACGTAGAAGCGCTCGTCGAGGTCGACCTGCTCGCCGTCGCTCGTCATCGTGTGCGAGACCTCGTAGACCTGGAAGTCGATCGCGCCCTCCGGCGAGTCGATCGACGCGTAGCCGAGGCCGGACTGGACGTCGGCATCCGTGATCTCGAGCGCCTGCAGGATCACCGGGAAGTCGCCCTCGGTCGCCGAGAAGTCGGTCGACGCGTTCTGGTCGCCCTGCATCCACACGCCCTGGTACGACGAGAACACGCACTGCGCGCCGTCGGGGCTCGCGGCGGCGTTCCACCCTTCCTCGTCGGCCGCGGTGACGTCCCACCCGCTCGGAACCGGGAACTGCCACACCGGCTGAGACGAGAACGGCACCGTGTCGGTGAGCTCGTAGGGGCCGCCTCCGGTCGACGGGTCGGTCTGGCCGCCGTCGTCCGCGGACTCCTCGGCGGCCTCCGTCGCGGGCTCGCCGCCCGCCTCCTCGCCAGCCTCGGCCGCGTCGTCCGCCGCGTCGTCGCCCGGCTCCACGGGGCCCGGCTCCGGGTTCGGGGTGGGCGTCGTGAACGTCTGGCTGATGGCGATCGCGCCGAAGACGCCGCCGCCGATCACGGCGAGTCCTCCGACGATGATGAGCAGCCACACCCACCAGGGCATGCCCTTCTTCTTCGGCGGGGTCGGCCCGCCGGGAGGGTTCCCGTAGCCGCCGGGGCCGCCCGGACCGCCGGGGGGAGTGCCGTAGCCGCCGGGCGGCGGCGCCTGCGGGGGAGCGCCGTAGGGCGAGCCCTGATCCGGCTGTCCCGGGGCGCCGTACGACCCGGCGGGCGGCTGGCCGTAGCCGTTCGCCTGCTGGCCGAGCACCTGGGTCGGCTGCTCGTCGCCCTGCGCCGCGCCGAACGCGACCGTGGGCGCGTCGTGCGGGGCGGATCCGCCGGGCGCGGGCGGCACGTCGCCGAACGCGACGGTCGGGGCGTCCTGCGGAGGCTGCGGGGCGGCGTACGGGTTCTCCGGGGCGGATCCGCCGGGCGCGGCGTCTGGCGCCTCGCCGCCGGGCGCGGGCTGCTCAGGCTGGCGGGCGTACGGCGGCAGATCCTGCCCGCCGCCCTGCGGAGCCGAGGGCTCCGGCGCCTGTCCGCGCTGCGGATCCTGCGACGCGGCGGGGCCCCCGAAGGAGATGGCCGGGTCGTCGTGCGAGGGCGGGGTCTGTCCGCCTGGCGCCTGCTGCCCGGGCGCCGCCCACGGGAACGTCGGGCTCTGCGGCACGTCGGGCGCGCCGCCGGGCTGCGGGGCGCTCGGCGCCGCATACGGGTCGGCCTGCGGGGCGGAGGGCGCCGCGTACGGATCCTGCGCGGGCTGCTGCCCGGCCGCCGGATCCTGCTGTTCGGCCTGCGGCGCGGGCTGTTCGGCCGGCGGCGTCGGCGCCGCGGGCTGGCCGAACGACACGGACGGATCGCCGTGCGGCGGCTCGGGCTGGCGGGCGTACGGCGGCAGGTCCTGCTGCTCACCGTGCGGGGCCTGCGGCGGTTGGCCCGCCTGCGGGTCCTGCGGGGCCGCGGGCTGCCCGGCCGCCGGATCCTGCTGTTCGGCCTGCGGCGCGGGCTGCCCGAAGGCGATGGTCGGGTCGTCGTGCGACGGCGGGTTCTGCGGGTCCGGCGCACCCGGTCCCTCGGGCCGCACGGGCTGGTCGTTGTCGGTCATGTGATCCCCCAATCTGCCCGCCACACTACGCACCCGCCCCGCCGAGGTCACATCTCGGCGGGGCGGGCGGGCAGGGGGAGAGGGGATCAGTCCTCGTCGATGACGGCCTCGATCGCGTGCTCGTCGTCGTCCGTCGGCACGGCCGCCGGGCCCTCGCTCATGAGCACGAGCTGGGTCTGGTCGGCCGAGACGTTGACCGCGACGAGATCGCCATCGCGCACGCCTCCGGAGAGGATCGCCCGGGCGAGGCGGTCCTGGATCTCCTTCTGGATGAGGCGGCGCAGGGGGCGGGCGCCGAACACCGGGTCGTAGCCGCGCTCCGACAGCCAGGCGCGCGCGTCGGGCGTGACCGCGAGCGTGAGGCGACGATCCGCGAGCCGGCGCTGCAGCTGATCCACCTGCAGCTCGACGATCTGCGCGAGGTCGTCCTGGCTCAGCGCGTGGAACACGACGATGTCGTCGAGGCGGTTGACGAACTCGGGCTTGAACGAGCTGTTCACGAGCGTCATGACGCGCTCGCGCTTGTCGTCGGGCGACAGCGTCGGGTCGATGAGGATCGGCGAGCCGATGTTCGACGTGAGGATGAGGATCACGTTCTTGAAGTCGACCGTGCGCCCCTGGCCGTCGGTGAGGCGGCCGTCGTCCATGACCTGCAGCAGCACGTCGAACACCTCGGGGTGCGCCTTCTCGACCTCGTCGAGCAGCACGACCGAGTAGGGGCGACGACGCACGGCCTCGGTCAGCTGTCCGCCCTGGTCGTAGCCGACGTACCCGGGAGGGGCGCCGACGAGGCGGCTCACCGAGTGCTTCTCGCCGTACTCCGACATGTCGATGCGGATCATCGCCTGCTCGTCGTCGAAGAGGAACTCCGCGAGCGACTTCGCCAGCTCGGTCTTGCCGACGCCCGTCGGACCGAGGAACAGGAAGGAACCCGTGGGCCGGTTCGGGTCGCTGATGCCGGCGCGCGAGCGGCGCACGGCGTCGGAGACGGCCTCGACGGCCTCGCGCTGGCCGATGAGGCGCTTGCCGAGCTCGCTCTCGAGGTGCAGCAGCTTCTCCGTCTCGCCCTGCAGGAGGCGCCCGACGGGGATGCCCGTCCACGCCGCGATGACGCTCGCGATGTCCTCGTCGGTGACCTGGTCGCCGACCATGCGCTCGCCCGTCTGCTCGGCCTGCTCCGCCTCCGCGAGCTCTCGCTCGAGGGCGGGGATCTCGGCGTAGAGCAGGCGCGACGCCTTCTCCAGCCGCCCCTCCCGCTGCGCGCGCTCGGCGTCGACCCGCAGGTCGTCGAGGCGCGTGCGGAGGTCTCCGACGCGGTTCAGCGAGTCGCGCTCGGCGTCCCAGCGCTTCTGCAGCTCGGCGAGCTTCTCCTCCTGCTCGGCGAGGGTCGCGCGCAGCGTCGCGAGGCGCTCCTTCGAGGCGGCGTCCTTCTCCTTCTTGAGGGCGAGCTCCTCGAGCTTGAGGCGGTCGACGTGGCGGCTCAGCTCGTCGATCTCGAGCGGGGCGGAGTCGATCTCCATGCGCAGGCGGCTGGCGGCCTCGTCGATGAGGTCGATCGCCTTGTCAGGCAGCTGGCGGCTGGGGATGTAGCGGTGCGAGAGCGACGCGGCCGCGACGAGCGCGCTGTCGCTGATCGTCACCTTGTGGTGCGCCTCGTAGCGCTGCTTGAGGCCGCGGAGGATCGCGATCGTGTCCTCGACGCTCGGCTCGCCCACGTACACCTGCTGGAAGCGGCGCTCGAGCGCGGCGTCCTTCTCGATGAACTCGCGGTACTCGTTGAGGGTCGTGGCGCCGATCATGCGCAGCTCGCCGCGCGCGAGCATGGGCTTGAGCATGTTCGCGGCCGCGACGGATCCCTCTCCGCCGCCCGCGCCCATGAGCACGTGCAGCTCGTCGATGAAGGTGATCACGCGACCCTCGGAGTCGGCGATCTCCTTGAGCACGGCCTTCAGACGCTCCTCGAACTGGCCGCGGTACATCGCGCCGGCCACGAGCGCCGAGATGTCGAGCGCGATGAGCTCGCGCCCCTTGAGGCTCTCGGCCACGTCGCCCGCGACGATGCGCTGGGCGAGGCCCTCGACGACGGCGGTCTTGCCGACGCCGGGCTCGCCGATGAGCACGGGGTTGTTCTTCGTGCGGCGCGTGAGCACCTGGCTGACGCGCCGGATCTCGCCGTCGCGCCCGATCACCGGGTCGAGCTTGCCGTTACGGGCCTGCTCGGTGAGGTTGATGCCGAACTGCTCGAGAGCGCTCTGCTGCTCGTCCTGCTGCGGCACCTGCTGTGTCGCCATGCGTCTCCTCCTGGGGTCAAAGTTGAGTTGGTGTGGCTCAAGTTTAACGCCGGCGAGGAGCGAAGGGAAGAGCGCGACCTGAACGAGTGCCGAGAAATCCCGGATGAGCGGAGCTTTCGGGGGATCCGCGGGGCGGTCCCGGCCGTTTCGCCGACCTGGAGGGACGGCTCGGCGCCCGAGTCGCAGAAACGCACGCCGGGAGGCGCCAGATCGCGCCGTTTCGCAGACCCGGCGAGGGCGATCATCTCCCGGTCGCAGAATCGCACGTCGGGCGATCCAGGATCCGGCGGTTCGTGGCGACACGGGGACGCCGGGATCCCGGTCAGCTCGGCAGGGGGAGGTGGGCGGTGCGTCCGCCGTCGACGACGATGACCTCGCCCGTGAGGAACGCGGAGGCGTCGCTCGCGAGGAACACGACGGCGTCGCCGATGTCGCGGGGCCGGCCGGTGCGGCCCACGGGGTGCAGGGCGTCGAGCGCGGCGCGGGCGCCGTCCGGCAGCTCCGCGAGGTAGGCCTCGCTGAGGTCGGAGTCGATCCACCCCGGTGCGATCGCGTTGCAGCGGATCCCGTCGGCGCCGAGGTCCACGGCGAGCGCGCGGGTCATCCCGTGGATCCCCGCCTTCGTCGCGCTGTACGCCGCGTGCTGCGGGTTGGCGCCGATGCCCTCGATCGACCCGATGTTGACGATCGCGCCGCCGCCGTCGCGGAGGTGGGGGAGCGCGGCCTGCGTCAGGAACAGCGGGGCGCGGAGGTTCAGCGCGACCATGAGATCCCACTCGTCGGGCGAGATCTCGGCCACGGACCGCTCGAACATCGCGCCCGCGTTGTTGACGAGCACGTCGATGCCGCCGAGCCGCTCCGCGACCTCCGCGACGACCCCCGCGTAGGCGGACGGATCCGTCAAGTCGGCGCGCAGCGCCTCGACGCGGGGGTGCTCCCGCAGCACCTCGTCCACGTCGCCCCTCTGCACGATCGCGACGCGGGCGCCCTCCTCGAGGAGCCGATCGACGATCCCGCGGCCGATGCCCCGCCCTCCGCCCGTGACGAGCACTCGCCTGCCCTGCAGGTGCATTCCCGATCCCTTCCGTCGATGCGCGGGTGATCCTCCATCGTCGCAGGGGCGCGGGGGTCGGGCCCGCGGAGCCATCCGGAACCAGCGGGCGGATCCCCGGCGCCCGGCCCGCGGAGCCCGCGATCATCGCCCGTTCGGCGAGGGGCGGGATCGCGAGCGCCCGATGCATGACGACGCCATTCTTCGGCGCGGAGCCGGGATATGGGCGCCCTCCGGGGCATTCGACCGAGATCTGGCGTCGTCGTGCACGAGGGGCGGACGCAGGATCCGCGCCGCGCGCCTCTCAGCCCGCGAGCGCCCGCCGGTAGACGGCGACCATCGCGTCGGTGCGGGACGACTGGCGGAACTCGCGGACCACGCGCTCCGCCGGGCGCGGCGCGCGGCCGTTCCGCAGGTCGCGGACGGCGACGCGCAGCGCATCGGCGAGGGCGGCGACGCGCGCCGGCTCCTCGGCTGCGGGCTCGACGCGCCACACGCCGCCGCCCATCTCGTCGGCGATGTCGGGGTCGCTGACGATCGCGGGCGTGCCGAGGCACGCGGCCTCGAAGGGCGTCATGCCCTGCGTCTCGAAGCCGATCGAGGTCTGCACGAGCGCATCGGCCGCGCGCACGCGGGCGAGGGTCTCCCGGTAGGGAAGGCGTCCGAGGAAGTCCACGCGCCCGGCGATCCCGCGCGCCGCGACGAGGCGGCGGGCGGCGGCAAGCTCGAAGCCCGCCCCGATCACCTCCGCGCGCGCGTCGGCGCCAGACGCGGCGAGCGCCTCGAGGAACGGCAGGAGCCGCTTCTCGGGGCTCATCCGCCCGACCCACACGAGGCGCACGGGGGCCGCGGGCCCGTCCGGAGCGCCCGATCCGGATCCGCCTCCCGGGCCGCCGCCGGCGTCCGATCCGACTCCGCCGGACTCGGAACCGTGCGCGTCGGGATCCTCGCTCCGCGCGACGCCCTCCGCGCCCGACTCGGCTCCCGACCCCGTGGATCCGCCGGGCGCGCGGCGCGGATCCCCCGGACGCGCACGCCCCGGGGCGCCCGATCCGGACCCGCCGCCCTCGGAACCACGCACATCCGGATCCTCGCTCCGCGCGACGCCCGCCTGCTCGCCCGGCGCGCCCGACCCGGACCCGCCGCCCTCGGAACCACGCACATCCGGATCCTCGCTCCGCGCGACGCCCGCCTGCTCGCCCGGCGCGCCCGACCCGGTCCCGCCGCCCTCGCGACCGCGCACATCCGGATCCTCGCTCCGCGCGACGCCCGCCTGCTCGCCCGCCGCCCCCGCGGATCCGCCGCCGAGGTCCGCGAGCACGCCGTCGTCGATGCCGTTCCACACCACGTCGACCGGCCGGAACACCCCGTGCTCCTCGAGGCGGCGCGCGAAGTGCGCCGACGGCGCCGTCACCGCCGCCGCCCGCGAGGCGAGGCCCGCGAGGTGCGCCCACCCGTCGTCGCCCGGCCCGGAGCCCGGCAGCTGCCACCTGCGCCACGCATTGAGCGCCCGCAGCACGAGCCGCGGGGCGGGGGTCGTCGCCTCGATCCCCGCGTCGACCCTGTTGTGCATCGTGATGACGAGGGGGATCCCGGCCCGCTCCGCGAAGCGGACGCCGAGGAACGCCCCCCAGAAGTCCGCCTGCACGTGCACGACGTCGGGGAGAGGCGCGCCGCGGGCCACGCGGCGCGCGATCCCCTCGTCGACCGCGCGGTCGGCGCGGGATCCGGGCCAGACGAACGCGTACTCGCGATCCGTCGGCACGGGGATCGACGGGATGTCGACGTACGCCTCGTCGCCCGCGCCCGGCAGGTCGCGGCCGTGACGGCGGGGCGCGACGACCGTCACGGTGTGGCCGAGGCGCTCGAGGAAGCGCCGCTGCAGGCGCATCGCGACCTGCGCGCCGCCCGACGTCTCGACGTGCTGGTCGGCGAAGAGCACGACGTGCAGCGGGCGCTCCGCCCCGTCGACGTCGCCCGCGCCGATCATGCCGGCAGCGGCTCTCCGCGGTAGAGCGACTCGAACGTGTCGAGCGTGCGCCCGATGTCGTGCATCGAGACGAGCTCGAGCGAGGCCCGCTGCATCCGCTCGCGGCGCTCGGGAGAGAGCGCCAGCACCTCGGCGAGCCGCGCGGCGAGCGCGTCGACGTCGCCCGGCGGGAAGAGGAATCCGTTCTCGCCGTCCGAGACGAGGTGCGGCAGCGCGACGGCGTCGGCGGCGACGATCGGGAGGCCGGAGGCCATCGCCTCCATCGTCGCGATCGACTGCAGCTCGGCGATCGACGCGATCGCGAACACGGATCCGCGGGTCAGCGCGGCGCGCAGCTCCTCGTCGGTCGTGTGGCCGAGGAACGAGACGCGGTCGCTGATCCCCAGCTCGGTCGCGAGGGCTTCGAGCGCCGCCCGCTGGTCGCCGTCTCCGACGATGTCGACCGCGGTCTCGAGCGCCGGGTCGAGCTGGGCGACGGCGCGGAGCAGCACGTCGATGCGCTTCTCGCTCGTGAGCCGGCCCACGAACACGACGCGGTTCTCGTCGCGCGGCGTCAGGTCGGCCGTGTACTGCGTCATGTCGATGCCGCAGCTGACCGGCACGACGCCCGCGACGTCGATCGTCGACTCGAGGAAGTCGGCGGCCTTGCGCGTCGGGGTCGTCACGGCGGCGCAGAGGTCGAACGTGCGCTTCGCGTCGGCCCACGCCTCGCGCACGAAGATGCGGTTGGCCCACTCCGGCATGCGCGTGAAGTCGAGGATGTTCTCGGCCATCGTGTGGTTCGTCGCGATCACCGGGATCCCGCGCTTGCGCGCCTCCCTCGCGAGGCCGCGGCCGATGACGATGTGCGACTGGATGTGCACGACGTCAGGGCGCACGCGGTCGAGCACCTTCCGCGCGTAGTGCTTCGAGCGCCACGGCCACACGAAGCGCAGCCACTCGTGCCAGGGGAGCGGCACCGACGGCAGGCGATGCACCGTGAGGTCCTCGCCCTCGATGCGCTCGACGCGGGGCGGCTCCTCGCGATGCCGCTGGTTGGGGGCGCTGACGTGCACCTCGTGCCCGCGGGCGACGAGCCCGGCGGCGAGGCGCTCGGCGAAGCGCGCGGCGCCGTTGATGTCGGGCGCGAACGTGTCGCACCCGAGGAGCACTCGGAGGGGACGTTCGTGAGAGGTGGCGGACACGAGCACACACGCTACCGGGCGCGCCCGGCGAATCCCCGGTTCCAGGGTGGAATTCGGGGGTTACCCAGAGAAGATCCCTCCGCAGGACGAGGCTCGGCCGTCTCGCCTCATCCCGGGGAGGGATGCGCGCCCCCGCGAGGCCCTACCGGGGAGGGGCGGGTGCTCGGCGCGCGGGTCGGCGGGATCCGCGGCGGGAGGGCGCTCATGCGGGCGGGCGGATCCCCCGATCCGCTCAGGGCGGCGGATGCGCGTGCGCGGGGTGCGGCGGGCGGATCCGCACGGCGCGGCAGGAGCGCGCTCAGCGGGGTCGGGTCGGCGGACGCGGTGGGATCCGCACAGGTCGGCAGACGAGCGCTCGCGGGAGCGCGCCCAGGCGCGGCGGGCGCGCGTTCGAGAGGAGGGGCGCCCGGGGCGTCGTTCAGGCGCTCGGCGGGTCGGCGGACGCGGCGGGGTCCACGGCGGGGGCGCGTTCGAGCGGAGGGGCACTCGGGGCGGCGCTCGGCGGGAGGGCGCTCAGGCGCGGCGGGCCGCGGGATCCACCCAGGTCAGCAGACGAGCGCTCGCGGGGCGCGCTCAGGCGGGCGTGCGGATCCCCTCAGCTCTGCGCGTCCCACCACGCGAGAAGGCGCCGCTCGGCCTCCTCCTCGCCGATGGGTCCCTCGTCGAGGCGGAGGTCGAGGAGGAAGCGGTACGCCTTCCCCACCTCGGGCCCGGGGGCGATGCCCAGGACCTCCTGGATCCGGTTGCCGTCGAGCTCGGGACGCACGGAGTCGATCTCCTCCTGCTCGCGCAGCTGCACGATGCGGGTCTCGATGTCGTCGTAGGCGCGAGCCAGGCGCAGCGCCTTGCGGCGGTTGCGGGTCGTCACGTCGGCGCGGGTGAGGATGTGCAGCCTCTCCAGCTCCGGCCCCGCGTCGCGCACGTAGCGACGCACGGCCGAGTCGGTCCACGCCCCCTCGGCGTAGCCGAAGAACCGCAGATGCAGCTCGATGAGGCGCGACACCGACTGGATCGTCGCGGTGTCGTACTTCAGCTTCTGCAGGCGCTTCCTCGCCATGCGGGATCCGACGATGTCGTGGTGGTGGAAGGTCACGGCCCCGCCGTCCTCGAGCTTCCGCGTGCGGGGCTTGCCGATGTCGTGCAGCAGGGCGGCGAGGCGCAGCGCCACGTCGGGGTCCGCGCCCGGGTTCCGCTCGCGTTCGAGGTCGATGGCCTGCCGCAGCACCGTGAGGGAGTGCTCGTAGACGTCCTTGTGGTGATGGTGCTCGTCGACCTCGAGCTTGAGCGCCGAGATCTCGGGCAGGAACTCGTCGGCGAGCCCCGTGTCGACCATCGCGCGGATCCCGCGCACGGGGTCGTCGGTCTGCAGCATGCGGTTCAGCTCGGACTGCACCCGCTCGGCGCTGACGATGCCGAGGGATCCGCGCAGGTCGGCGATCGCGTCGCGCGTGCCGTCCTCGACGTCGAAGCCGAGCTGCGCCGAGAAGCGCGCCGCGCGCAGCATGCGCAGCGGGTCGTCGCCGAAGCTCACGCGCGGGTCGATGGGGGTGCGCAGGGTGCCGGCGAGGAGGTCCTCGACGCCGCCGGTCGGGTCGACGAGCCGCACCTCGGGCACGACGAGCGCCATCGCGTTGACCGTGAAGTCGCGGCGGGCGAGGTCGCCCTCCAGCGTGTCGCCGAACTCGACCTGCGGCTTGCGCGTCTCGCCGTCGTAGCTGTCGGCGCGGAAGGTGGTGATCTCGACCTGCTCGCCCCTCACGCGCGCGCCGATCGTGCCGAACGCGCGGCCGATGTCCCACTGGGTGCTGGAGACGGGCGTCACGATCTCGAGGATCCGGTCGGGCCGGGCGTCGGTCGTGAAGTCGAGGTCGTGCGTGGCGCGTCCGAGCAGGGCGTCGCGCACGGGGCCGCCCACGATGGCGAGCTGATGCCCCGCCGCGGCGAACGCGCGGGCGAGCTCGGCGACGACGGGGGACTGCGCGAGGTCGCCGAGGCGCGCCACGCCTTCGGCCATGTTGAGCATGCGCTCCAGGGTAGTCGCGGGCTTCCGGGGGTTCGCTCGGGACGCCGTCGTCCCGCGCCGATGCACGACGACGCCAGAACCCGACCCAAACGCCCCAGAGCCGGGCGGAATGCCGTCACTCCCCAGAAAATGGCGTCGTCGTGCACCGGGGCACCACCTCCCCCGCAGTATCCGGCGGCCCAGGGATCCCATGCCCCGCCGACTCCGCGCCGATGCACGACGACGCCACAATCCCGCCCAACGCCCCGAAACCGGCGCGCTGCCCGCCCCGCACGGAGAAATGGCGTCGTCGTGCATCGGGCCACCGCCGACCTGCGCCGCGCACCGCACCGACGCGCCCCGCACCCCGTCGACGCGCCCGGCCTCCACCGCCCCGCCGACTCCGGGCAGGGCAGCCCAGGCGCCCGCGCGACAATGGGCGGATGCCGAATCCCGATCCCGCCCTCTGCCGAGACCTCGCCGCCGACCTCGCCGCGGCGGGGCTGCGCTCCTCCGCCCTGCGCGACGCGTGGGGCGCCGAGGCAGACGACGCCGTGCGGAGGGGCCTGCGCACCCCGGGCCTCCGCGCGCTCGCCGACCGCGACGACGCACTCGCGACGCTCGCCCGCCTGCTGACCCTCGGCCGGACGCAGCCGACCGAGGCGGTCGACCGCGCGCTGCCGACCGCCAGATCCCGCGGCCTCGTCGCCCTCGGCCTCGCGCAGCGCGACGGCGATCTCGTGCGGCCGGTCGCGACGATCCGCCCCCAGGACTCCCTCGGCGCCGAATGGTGGATCGTCGCCGGCCTCGACGAGCTCGCGTCGGACAGCGGCGCGCTCGCGGAGGACTTCGTGCTCGGCGTCGGCCGCGCCTCGCTGACCCTCGCGGGGCTGCAGCTGCCGACGCCCGCGGGCCGCGTGCTCGATCTCGGCACCGGCTGCGGCATCCAGGCCCTCGTCGCGCGGCAGCACGCCGACGCGGTCGTCGCGACCGACATCTCGGAGCCGGCGCTCGCCTGCGCGCGTCTCACCGCCCTGCTGAACGGCGCGTCGGGGATCGAGACGCGGCGCGGATCCCTCTTCGATCCCGTCGCCGGCGAGACCTTCGATCGCATCGTGTCGAACCCGCCGTTCGTCATCACGCCGCGCACCGCCGACGTTCCCGCATACGAGTACCGCGACGGCGGCCTCGTGGGCGACGCGCTCGTCGAGCAGGTCGTGCGCGGCGCGGGGGAGCATCTCGTCCCCGGCGGCGCCTGCCAGCTGCTCGGCAACTGGGAGACGCGAGACGGCGTCGACGGCCTCGATCGCGTGCGCGCCTGGGTGGAGTCGTCACCCGTGCCGCTCGACGCGTGGGTGATCGAGCGCGAGCGCCTCGATCCGATCGCCTACGCCGAGATGTGGATCCGCGACGGCGGGACGGTGCCCGGATCGCCCGCGCACGATCGGCTGCTCGGCGCCTGGCTGGACGACTTCGCGGAGCGCGGCGTGACGGCGGTCGGCTTCGGGTACGTGCTGCTGCGCCGCGCGGCGGGCGCGCCGACGCTGGCGCGCTACGAGCGGATCCCGCAGCCGATCCCCGACGAGACCGCGCTCGGCGCGCATCTCGCCGACGCCCTCGCGGTGCACGACGCGCTCGCGGTCGTCGACGACGAGGCGCTCGCGAACGCGACCCTCCGCGTCGCGCCCGACGTGACGGAGGCGCGCCACCACATGCCGGGGGAGGAGAACCCGACGCTGATCGAGCTGCGCCAGGGTGCCGGGTTCGGGCGCTCCGTGCAGGCCGACCCGGCGCTCGCGGGGCTCGTGGGCGCGAGCGACGGCGAGCTGACGGTCGGGCAGATCGTCGGCGCCCTCGCGCAGCTGCTCGAGGTGGACGAGGAGGCGCTGAGCGGATCCGTGCTGCCCGCCGTGCGCGCGCTGCTCGTGGACGGGTTCCTGCGCTTCGCGTGAGCGCCGAGCGTGTCTCGCTTCTGGCGAGAATGACGCCTGCATACCCGCCACATGCGAGACATGCATGCGCAACCCACGCACGCGTGTCTCGCTTCTGGTCGGAACCGGGCTGCTTTCCCGCCGGATGTGAGACATGCCGTACGCGAGACATGCCGTACGCACCCCACCCAAGCGTGTCTCACGTCTGGTCGGAAACCGGGCCGGATTCCCGCCGTATTCGAGACACGCTGGCGCAGCCCACGCATGCATGTCTCGTTTCTGGTCGGAAACCGGGCTGATTTCCCGCCACATGCGAGACACGCTGATCGTGGGGCAGGCGGATCCACGTCATCCCCACGGCGGACACCCGCGGGCCGGCGACGCAAGCGGATCCGCCCCCGCAGGCCCACGCGCGAGCCGGCCCGCCCTCGCCCCAGCCCGGCGACGGGCGCCGTGACTCCCGCACCCCACCCGGCGACGCGCCCGCGCCGCAGGCCGTCACGCGTCGCGGCGGACGCCCTCCGACGGCTCGACCGTGAAGAGGTGGGGCGCGCGGAAGCCGGCGGCGTCGAAGGCCGCCGCGACGGCGCGCGACACCGCGTCGACCGCGGCGCGCTCGACGAGGGCGATGGCGGATCCGCCGAATCCGCCGCCCGTCATGCGCGCGCCGATCGCGCCCGCCGCGAGCGACGCGTCGACGGCGGCGTCGAGCTCGGGCACCGAGATCTCGAAGTCGTCGCGCATCGACGCGTGGGACGCCACGAGCAGATCGCCGATGGCGCGCGGGCCGGAGGCGTCGAGGGTCCGGACCGCGTCGAGCACGCGCTGGTTCTCGGTGACGATGTGCCGTACCCGGCGGAAGGTCTCGTCGTCCAGCGTCCGACGGGCGCGCTCGAGATCGTCCGTCCCGAGGTCGCGCAGCATCGGCACGCCGAGGGCCGCTGCACCGCGCTCGCACGCCGCGCGCCGGTCGCCGTAGCCGCCGGTCGAGTGCGCGTGCGTCACGCGGGTGTCGATGACGAGCAGCGCGAGGCCCTCGCCCGCGAGCCCGAGATCGACGGATCGGGTTTCGAGCGTGCGGCAGTCGAGGAACGTCGCCGCGTCGACGCGCCCCATGACGGAGGCGACCTGGTCCATGATCCCGGTCGGAGCCCCGACCGCCTCGTTCTCCGCGCGGCGGCCGATCTTCGCCATGTCGATGAGCGACAGGTCGAGGCTCCACAGGTCGCTCAGCGCGCCGGCCGCGGCGCCCTCGATCGCCGCCGACGACGAGAGGCCGGCGCCGACCGGGACGTCGGAGGCGATCGCGATGTCGAGGCCCGTCGCGCGGGCGTCCGGGCGCGCGGCGAGCGCCGCCCACGCGACGCCGAGGGGGTAGGCCGCCCATTCGGCGACCGCGCCGCTGCGCACGGCCTCGCCCGCGGGCCCGGAGAAGAGCCCGTCGAGCTCGTCGAGCGCGACCTCGACCTGCTCGTCGCTGAACGTCGACGCGACGCGGATCCGCTCGTCGTCGCGGGGGCCGACGGCGGCGAAGGTGCGCTGGGCGATGGCGAAGGGCAGCACGAACCCCTCGTTGTAGTCGGTGTGCTCGCCGATGAGGTTCGCGCGGCCGGGAGCCGACCAGACGCCCGCGGGCGCGGATCCCGTCAGCGATCGGAACAGGCGGATCGCGTCGTCCTGGGCGGCGGTCATGCGTCGACCTCGCCCGCGCGCGCGATCGCGTCCCGCAGCCGCTCGGCGCTCTTCTCGGGCGGGATCTCGGCCGTCCAGGCGCTCATGGCGGCCTCGGAGCCGGCGAGGAACTTCAGCTTGTCGGCGGCGCGGCGGGGCGAGGTGAGCTGCAGGTGCATGCGCACCGCGTCGCGTCCCGTGCTCACGGGCGCCTGGTGCCAGGCGGCGATGTACGGCGTGGGGTCGTCGTAGAGGGCGTCGACCCCGCGCAGCAGCCGCAGGTAGACGTGCGCGAGCTCGTCGCGCTCGTCGCCCGTCAGCTCGGTGAAGTCGGCGGCGTGACGGCGGGGCACGAGGTGCGCCTCGACGGGCCAGCGGGCCGCGAACGGCACGTACGCGACCCAGTGCTCCGCCTCGATGACGGTGCGCGGCCCGGCGAGCTCGAACGCGAGGATCCGCTCGAACAGGTCGGGGCCCTCGGCGTCGATCTGGCGCAGCAGCGCCTGCGTGCGCGGCGTGACGTACGGGTAGGAGTAGATCTGGCCGTGCGGGTGGTGCAGCGTCACCCCGATCTGCTCGCCGCGGTTCTCGAACGGGAAGACCTGCTCGACGCCGGGCAGCGCGGACAGCGCGGCGGTGCGGTCGGCCCAGGCCTCGATGACGGTGCGGGCGCGGGCGACGCTCTGCGTGCCGAACGACCCCGTGCGCTCGGGGCTGAAGCACACGACCTCGCAGCGGCCGATCGCCGTGCGCGTGCGGCCGAGCCCCGGAGCGGCGAGGTCGTCGAGCCCCTGCGGCGCGTCGTCGCCCTGCGGAACGCCGCCCGTCGCCTCGGCGAGGGCGGGACCGAGCGAGGGGGACCGGTTCTCGAAGACGGCGACGTCGTAGACGCTCGGCACCTCGGAGGGGTTGGTCTCGCTCTGCGGCGCGAGCGGATCGAGCTCGGCCGGCGGCAGCATGGCGCGGTTCTGGCGGTTCGCGGCGACCGTGATCCACTCGCCCGTGAGCACGTCGCGGCGCATGGACGCGGTCTCCGGGCGAGGATCCAGAGCGCGGCCGTCGATGCGGCGCTCGGCGGGGAGGGTCGTGTCGGCGTCGTCGTAGTAGATCAGCTCGCGGCCGTCCGCCAGCCGATCGGTGCGACGCACGACGCCCCCCGTGAGCGGCTCGGCGGTCAGCGGGCGGATGTCGTCTTCGGGCATGGGGATCTCGCGATTCGTCAGCGGTGAACGGGCGCGGCGATGTCGCCCGCGCACGGAGAGTCACTGGCGATCCTAGAACGCCGCGGGCCGCGGCGCGGATCGCAGATGGAGGGTCAACACGGGAGGCGTCCGTAAGATCGCTGGGGAACCGGGCGGTCCTGACTTCCGCGCGGCCCTTCTTATGACCACATCGCTCCTGATCCGACGCCGTGCCGCGCTCTGCGGCGCCGCGCTCGCGCTCGCGCTGACGGCCGCGCCCATCGCCGCGCACGCGGACGTCCCGGCGCCCCGGCAGCTGCCGGCGACGGTCGCGAACGCCGAGCCGGAGCCCGGCGACGACGCGGAGGGGCGTCCGCCCCTGCGCATCGCGCCGACGTCTCGCGGCGTCGTGACGGGCGGATCCGCCTCCGTGCGCGTCGAGATCGCCAACTCCTCCGGGGAGGAGATCCCCGAGTCGTCGGTCGCGATCTCCCGCGGGGACCGGCTCGGCTCCGCGCGCGACATCGACGCGTGGCTCGACGGGTCGGCGTCGACCTCGCTCACCGAGCTCGACTCCCTCGACACCGAGACGGTGGGCGGCGGCGACGTTCTCGGCACGTCGACGAGCGTCGACCTCGGAGACATTCCGTCCGGCGTATATCCGCTGCACGCCCGCTTCGACGGCGCGAACCCGGCGACCGAGGCGCGGAGCCTCCTCATCGTCACGGGCGGGGATCGACCGGCCGTGGCGATGGTGATGCCGATCACGGGCCCCGTGGACACGCGGGGCCTCTTCTCGGCGGACGTGCTCGCGACGCTGACGGGCGAGGACGGCCTCCTCTCGGCCCAGCTCGACGCGGTGGAGGGCACCGCCGCTGTGCTCGCGGTGGATCCGGCGATCCCCGCGGCGATCCGCGTGCTGGGCGAGGCCGCGCCCGCGTCGGCGACCGAATGGCTCACGCGGCTGGAGACCCTGCCGAACGATCGCTTCGCGCTGCAGTTCGCCGATGCCGACGTGACGGCTCAGCTCGACGCGGGTCTCGCGACGCCGCTGGGTCCGGCCGGTCTCGACGCATACCTCCCGGGGGATGTCACCGAGGCGCCGGAGCTCGACGATCTGCTCGACATCGGCGGGCAGGCGTCCTCGTCGATCGTCTGGCCGGCCCCCGGCTCGGCGGACGACGACACGCTCGCGGCGATCGGCGACGCGCGGGTCCTCGTGCCCGCGAGCTCCACGGTCGACGGGTCGCCCGCGCTGGGCCAGTCGGTCCTCGCCTACGACGACGCGGCCGGCGACGCCCTCCTCGAGGCCGCGCAGGCGACCTCCTCGTTCGACCGCGAGACAGCCCTCGTGGCCGCGACGGCCGAGCTGTGGCTCGGCGCCTCGGAGACCGACGGCCCGCTGCTCGTCGCGCTCGACCGCATGGGATCGGATGAGCTCGACACCGACGCGGAGGGCGTCACGTCGCCGTCCACCGCGCCCGACGTGACGGCGGACGGGCTGCGGGAGGCCGTGCAGGCGGGCCTGCGCAGCCCCGCCTTCGCGCCGACGGGCCTCTCCGACGCCCTCGCGGCGGGAAGCGGATCCGTCGCCCTGCGGGAGGCGCCCGACGACGAGGAGCGCGTCGCGGCGGTGCGGCGCTATCAGGAGCTCGCCCCGGCGATCTGGCACATCTCGACCGCGCTCGAGCGGCCCGAGCTGCTGCGGGGGCAGACCCGCGCCGAGATGCTGCGCTTCCTCTCCGTGGGCTGGACGACGAACCACGACGCGTGGGCGGATCGCCGGGTCGCGTTCGAGGCGGAGCTCGCGCGCCGCGGCGAGGCGATCGATCTGCAGGATCCGTCGCCGGTGCATCTGCTCAGCCCCGAGGCCGACATGCCGGTGTGGATCCGCAACGACCTCCCCTACCCCGCGCGCGTCGTCATCGAGGCGGTGCCGGACGACCCGCGCCTCAGCATCGAGCAGCGCACCGAGGTCATCGCGCAGCCGGAGAGCTCGACGCGCGTGACCATCCCGATCGAGGCCCGCGTCGGCAGCGGCGACCTCGTCGTGCACTACGCGCTCCACGCCATGACGGGCGAGCAGATCGGGCCGCCGCGCGACATGCAGGTGGCCGTGCGCGCCGAGTGGGAGCGCATCGGCGTCACCGTGCTCGTCGTGCTCGTCGTGCTGCTGCTCGGCGCGGGCACGTACCGGCAGATCCATCGTCGCCGCCGCGACCGCGCCGAGGCCGCGGAGGAGGAGGCGGCGGAGCGCGCCGACGCGGATCCCGATGGCGACGGATCCGATGACGCCGCAGGTGAGGATCCCTCGCATTCCGAAGACGGCATGAACTGAAGGACGGCGAATGGGCCTCGGACGATCCAGCGCGCTCATCGCGGCGGGAACCCTCACCTCGCGGGTGACGGGCCTGCTGCGCTCGATGGTGCTCGTGAGCGCGATGGGCGCGACGGTGATGTCGGCCGACGCGTTCACGATCGCGAACCAGCTGCCGAACTACATCTTCCAGGTCATCTCGACGGGCGTGCTGACGGCGGTCTTCGTGCCGCTCATCGTGCGCTGGTCGCGGGAGGAGGACGGCGGGCGCCGCCTCATCTCGAAGCTCTTCACCCTCGCGACCCTCATCCTGCTCGTCATCACCGCCATGTCGATGCTGCTGGCGCCGCTGCTCGTCTCGGCGATCTCGAGCTTCCGTCAGCCCGAGCAGTTCGAGCTGACGGTGGCGTTCACCCTCTGGTGCCTGCCGCAGATCTTCTTCTACGGGATGTTCGCGCTCGTGGGCGAGACGCTCAACGCGCGCCGGGTCTTCGGCCCATACGCGTGGGCGCCGATCGTCAACAACGTCGTGTCGGTCGCCGGGTTCGGCGCGTTCATCTGGCTGTTCGGCGGCGGCGGGCATCCGGTCGAGGAGTGGACGCCCGCGATGATCGCCCTCATGGGCGGCACGGCGACGCTGGGCATCGTCGCCCAGACCGTGACGCTCGTGGTCTTCTGGCGCCGCACGGGTCTGCGGCTGCGGCCGGACTTCCGGTGGCGCGGCATGGGCCTCGGCCAGATCCGCAACCTCGCGGGGTGGAGCGTCGGCATGCTGCTCGTGGGCCTCGGCGTCTCGGTGGTCCAGCAGAACATCATCACGACGGCGTCGGAGACGGGAGACGCCTCGTCGACCGTGTGGTTCAACGCCTGGCTCGTGTTCATGCTCCCGTATTCCGTCATCGTCATGAGCATCGGCACCCCCTACTTCACGCAGCTCAGCGAGCACGCGGCCGCGGGCCGCGACGACGAGGTGCGCGGCGACATCGGCCGGGCGACCCGCACGCTGGGGCTCCTCGTGGTGCTCGCGACGGCGGCGATCACCGCGGCCGCGCTGCCCGCAGCCCGGCTGGTGACGAACGACGTCTCGGAGGCCTCCGCCGCCGCTCCCGTGCTCATCGCTTTCCTCGCGGGGCTCGTGCCGATGGCGGTGCTGTTCGTCGTGCAGCGCACCTTCTACGCCTACGGCGACACCCGCACGCCGTTCCTCTTCACGCTGTTCCAGGCGGTGCTGTGCGCCGCCGGTGCGCTCGTCGCGTGGTCGCTCGTGGGCGAGACGCACCTGACGATGGCCGTCGCGGCGGCCCAGTCGCTGTCGAGCGTCGCCCAGCTGGTCCTCGCGTCGTTCCTCCTGCGCCGCCGGCTCGGCCGGCTCGGCATGGCGCGCTCGCTCGCGGCGCTCGTCCGCTTCGCGATCGCCGCGATCCCCGCGGGCCTCGCGGGCTGGGCGGTGTTCGCGTGGATGGGCGGTCCCGAGAGCTGGATGCTGACGAGCAAGTTCGCCGCCGCCGGCGGCTGCCTCGTCATCGGATCCGTCTGCGCCGTCGTCTACGTCGCGCTCCTGGCCCTCCTCCGCGCCCCCGAGCTGAAGAGCGTCGTCGGCATGGTGCGCGGCCGCCTCGGGCGCTGAGGGATCCGCTCTCCCCGCTGACGGGCGCGAGCGCCTCTCCGCAGGCGGGGAGCGCAGTGACGCGACCCCACCCGCTGCCGTGATCTCATCCGCCCGCACCCCGGAGGCCCGATGAACGTCCACGACACCCGCGAGCGCCTCGATCTGCTGATCGCGCTGGGGCAGGGCTTCCTCGAGTCGGGGTAGTCGTCGAGCCAGACCGAGCGCACGCTCGAGGCCGTGGCGGCCGCGGTCGACCTGCCCGACGTGGCCCTCTCGGTCTACGGGCCGGTCCTGACGCTGGAGCACGTCTCCCCGGAGGGGGCGGTCACACCGGCGCGGGGCACGGCGCGCGCGATCGACGTGATCGACGCCGACCGGCTGCGGGTGCTCGGCCACCTCGCCGTGCCGCTCGTGCAGCTCGGCCTCGTGGAGCCGGTCGGCGCCGCCGCCGCATTCGCGGTGAGCTGGCTGCTGATCCTGCCGCTGCCGCAGGTCATCGAGGCGACCACCGACGCCGTGGAGGGCGCCTACACGTCGGCCCTCGTGCGCGTCGCGAACGTGGCGGTGACGGCCGGCGGCATCGCGATCGGCGGATCCATCGTGCTCTTCACGGGATCCGCGCTCGATCTCGACGACCCCGTGCTGGACGAGCTGCCGAGCCTGCCCTGGTACCTCGGCCTGGTGTTCGCCGCGCTCGGCGCGATCGCCAACGCGTTCGCGAACGGCGGGAGGGCGACGCTGATCCTGCCCGCGGCGGCCCTCGGCATCGTCACGAGCGCCGCCAGCCAGGCGCTGCAGCTGACCGACCTGCCGTTCGGGTGGGCGGCCGCGATCGCGGCGGTGCTGCTCGGCTTCGTGTCGGTGTTCCTCGCGCCGCGGGTCGGCTACCCGTACCCGGTGCTCGCGCTCATGGGCATCACCGGCGCGCTGCTCCCGGGTCTCACGGTGTTCCGCGGCGTCATCCACCAGATGTCGGGCGGATCCGGCATGGATCTCTTCCTGCAGGCCGGCGTGACCTGCATCGGGCTGGGCGTGGGCGTCGCGTTCGGCGTCTACGCCGCCGTGCTCACGGGCGCCCGCAGCGTGCGGGCGCAGGTGGCTCCGCCCGTGCGCCGCCGCTGAGAGCCGTCCTGTCGGAGATCCTCGCGCGGAGCTGCCGCCCTGGCCCGAACCCGCCCCTCCCGCCCCCGATCTCCGACGGAACGACACCGTCCCCACGAACCGCGCAAACGAGTGTGCTCTCACGGAACAGCAGGCGCCGCCGGACCGACCGGCCCCGACCACCGACCCCGCCGGTGAACCCCCTCAGCGCCGCAGCACCGCGACGCCGCGGGGCTCGAGCGCACCGCCGCCCACGAGGAACTCGCCCTCGACCCCGGCGAGCGCGATCTCGTCGTCGGTGCGGTTGAGGAGGAACCAGAACACGTCGTCCCCCGCGCGGCGCGCGACGAGCTCCACGGATCCGATCAGCGAGTCGGGAAGCTCCGAGGACACGCCGGCGGGGGCGAGCAGCTCGGGCAGCAGCGCCCGCAGCCCCTCGGCGCCGAGGCGCGTCGACACGTAGGACGCGGATCCGGATCCCACGCCCCTCCTCGTCACGGCGGGGCCGCCCGCGAGGTCGCCGGAGGTGTAGGTCGCGAGCACCTCGACGTCGTCGGCGACGAGGTCGATCGGCTCGCTCCACAGGTCGCCGGAGACGCCGAGCGACAGCGGCTCGGTCTCGTCGTCCGCCAGGGGCCGGAACTCCTCGGCGCGGATCCCGAGCATCTCGCGCAGGGCCCCGGGGTAGCCGCCCAGCCAGATGTGGTCGTTCTCGTCGACGATGCCCGAGAAGTAGGTGGCGACGAGGGATCCGCCCCCGCGCACGTAGGCCTCGAGGCGGTCGCGGAGCGCGGAGGGGACGACGTGCAGCACGGGCGCGATCACGACCGGGTAGGCGTCGAGGTCGGCGTCTGCCGGCACGACGTCGGCGCGGATGCCGAGGTCGGTCAGCGCGCGCCACCAGTCGAGCGCCTCGCGGTGGTAGTCGAGCCGGTCGGTGGGGTGCGAGTCGAGCTCGCCGGCCCAGCGCGACTCCGCGTCGAAGAGCACGGCGACCTGCCCGCGCTCGCGGTCGGATCCCGCGACGGGGTCGAGGTCGCGCAGCAGGCCGCCGAGCCGCACGACCTCGCGGAACAGGCGCGAGTCGGATCCGGCGTGCGGCACCATCGCGGAGTGGTACTTCTCGGCCCCTGCCCGCGACTGGCGCCACTGGAAGAAGCAGACGGCGTCGGCGCCGTGGGCGACGTGGGTGAGGGAGTCGCGCACGAGCTCGTTCTGCCGCTTGGGGCGGTTGATCGGCTGCCAGTTGACGGCGCTCGTCGAGTGCTCCATGAGGAACCAGGGGCGGTGGCGGGCGATGCCGCTCGTGAAGGCGGCCGAGAAGGCCAGCTCGTCGCGTCCCGCCGTGACGTAGTGGTCGTTCGAGACGAAGTCGACCTCGTGCGCCCAGTCGGCGTAGTCCATGGCGCGGGTGCCGCCCATGACCATGAAGTTCGTGGTGACGGGCACGTCGGGGGAGAGGCGGCGCAGCACCTCGCGCTCGGCGACGAGGTGCGCCTTCAGCGCGTCGGACGAGAACCGCGCGAAGTCGAGCTGCTGCGTGGGGTTGGGGAATGTCGCGGCGAGGCGCGGCGGGAGGATCTCGTCGAAGGATCCGTACTGCTGAGCCCAGAAGGCGGTCCCCCAGGCGTGGTTGAGCCCCGCGACGGTGCCGTACCGCGCCTCGAGCCAGGTGCGGAACGCGCGCGCGGCGTCGTCCGAGTAGTCGTAGGCGTTGTGGCAGCCCAGCTCGTTGCTCACGTGCCAGGCGACGACCCCGGGGTGGGATCCGTACCGCGCGGCGAGCGCCTCGACGAGCGCCAGGGCGTGCTCGCGGAAGACGGGGGAGGTCGGGCGCCAGTGCTGGCGGCCGCCGGGCGAGAGCACGTGCCCCTCGCGGGTGCGGGGGAGCACCTCGGGGTGGGCGGTCGTGAGCCAGGCGGGCGGCGACGCGGTGGCGGTCGCGAGGTCGACGCCGATGCCGTTCGCGTGCAGCAGATCGATGACCTCGTCGAGCCAGGCGAAGTCCCACTCGCCGGGCGCCGGCTGGATCCGCGCCCACGAGAAGATCCCCACCGACACGACGTCGACGCCCGCCTCCCGCATGAGGCGCACGTCCTCGTCCCACACCTCCCGCGGCCACTGCTCGGGGTTGTAGTCGGCGCCGAACGAGATGCGGCGCGGGCGGTCGGGGTCGGTGCGGAGCCAGCGGCGGGGGAGCATCGGGATCCTCTGGTCGGGGCGTGCGGGAGACGGAGGGAGGGTCTCTCACACCCTGCCAGATGCGCGCGTCCGCGGGTGAGACGAGGAGCCGCCCGGAGCGATCTCCGGGCGGCTCCTCGTCTCACGTCGACGCAGGCGTCACTTCTTCGTGCGCTTCTTGGCCTTCTTCCTCCGCGAGGAGGCGAGGTACTCCGTGGGCACGCTCGTCGTGACGGGCTCGCGGACCTCCTCCATCATCGCGTCGGCGTCGGCGATCTTCAGGCCGGTCGCCGAGCGCCCGCGGATCATCGCGAACACCGGAGGGCCGACGAGCAGCAGCGCCGCGACGACGAGGATGACGATGGCCGTCGGGCTCGCCACCACGACCCCGAGGAGATCCCCGCCGCCGAGAGCGGACGACTGCACGAGCGCCTTCTCGAACATCGGGCCGATGACGAGACCGAGCACGAGCGGGGCGATCGGGAAGTTCATCCTCTTCATGAGATACCCGACGATGCCGAACACGATCACGACCCACAGGCTGAAGGTGTTGTTCGAGATCGCGAAGGCGCCGATCAGCGCGGTGAAGATGATGAGCGGGTACAGGTAGCCGTAGCGCAGGCGGAGCAGCTGCGCGAAGACCGGAGCGAGCGGCAGGTTCAGGAGGAGGAGCAGCAGGTGTCCGATGAGGAAGGACACGAGCAGGCCCCACACGAGCCGCGGCTCCTGCTCGAACAGCAGAGGTCCGGGGGTGATCCCGTAGAGCAGGAAGGCTCCGAGGAGGACGGCGGTCGTCGCGCCGCCCGGCACCCCGAGGGTGAGGGTCGGTATGAACGCGCCGTTGGCCGCCGCGCTCGTCGCGGCGTCGGGGGCGGCGACGCCCTCGATCGCGCCCCGTCCCATCTCCTTGCGGTGCTTCGAGAAGCGCTTCTCCGTGCCGTACGCGAGGAACGACGCGAGCGTGGATCCGGCGCCGGGGAGGATGCCGACGAGGAACCCGATGACGGTGCCGCGCACGGTCGGCGCACCCGACCTCCTGAAGTCCTCCTTCGTGAGCATCAGGTCGCGGAAGCGCGCCTTGATGGGCTTCGGCTGCCCCTTGTCGAGCTGGTTCAGCAGCTCGCCCAGGGCGAAGAGGCCGATCATCACCTCGAT
The DNA here is from genome assembly GCF_050958665.1 of Microbacterium sp. gxy059. Lineage (NCBI taxonomy): Bacteria > Bacillati > Actinomycetota > Actinomycetes > Micrococcales > Microbacteriaceae > Microbacterium > Microbacterium sp. gxy059. Next base: position 32,004 of record NZ_JAMXWT010000009.1, read on the forward strand.
GAACGGGACCCCCGAGAACAGGTCGACGCTGCCGAACGTGAAGCGCGCGACGCCCGTTCCCATGTCGATGCCGACCGTGCCGATGAGCACGCCCACGACGCACATGGCCATGCCGAGCAGCACGTTGCCCGACGAGAACATCGAGATGGTCGCGAAGCCGAGCAGCATGATCGCCATGATCTCGACCGGGCCGAAGCCGAGGGCGATGTTCGCGAAGAACTGGGCGAGGGTGAACAGCAGGATCACGGTCACGATCGATGCGGCGAACGCCGAGATGGCGGAGATCGCGAGCGCCTGGCCCGCGCGCCCCTTGCGCGCCATCTGATAGCCGTCGAGCGTGGAGACCACCGAGGAGGCCTCGCCCGGAGTGGCGATGAGGATCGCGGTGATCGTCGCGCCGTACTGCGACCCGTGGTAGATGCCCGCGAGCATGATGAGCGCCGTGAGCGGGTCGAGCGTGAGCGTCAGCGGGATGAGGATCGCGACGCCCGTCGCGGAGCCGAGGCCGGGGAGGATCCCGATGACCGTGCCGAGGAGGACGCCGATGAAGCACCACAGCAGGTTGTCCAGCGACAGCGCGGCCTCGAAGCCGATGAGCAGGTTGTCGAGCATCAGAGGATCCCCTCGAAGACGCCCATCGGGATGGGCACGCGGAGCACGAGCACGAAGAGCGCGTAGGCGATGGCCGCGGCGAGCGCGGCGACCAGGATCGACGGGAGGATCGGCATGCGCTCGATCACGATCGTGAGGGTCCCCACGAGCAGCACGAGCGGCGGGATGAGCCCGAGCACCGGCACGAGGAGGACCGCGAGGATGATGAGACCGAACACGGTCAGCAGCTTGATCATGCTCGCGCGGGACATCCCCGTGTCGCCGTCCTCCTCGACGCCCGAGTCGCCGAGGAGCACGGAGCCGGTGCGGATCTCCTGCACGATGAGCGCGATCCCGAGCAGCAGCGCGAGCATGCCGGCGACGCGCGGGAGGAAGCCCGGGCCGACCTGGTCTCCGTACCGGAAGAAGTCGTACTCGAACGACAGGGCGAAGAAGGCCGCGCCGATCAGCGCGATCACCCCGTAGGCTGCGACGACCCCGCGGCGGACGCGCCGCGGAGCGTGAGTCGTCTCGCTCATTCTGCGAAGTACTCCTGGATCTCGGCGTCGTACTCGTCGAGGTACGTCGCGAACTCGTCGCCGTAGAGCTGCTTCTCGATGAGCAGGTCGGTGGTGATGTAGTCCTTGTACTCGTCGGTCTCGACCGCGCGCTTCACCTCGTCGATCCAGAACTGCTGGGCCTCGTCGGAGATGTCGGGCGCCGCGAGGATGCCGCGCCAGATGACCACGGTGGCGTCGATGCCCTCCTCGATCGCCGTCGGCACGTCCGCGAGGACCTCGTCGTCGGCGTAGCGCTCCTCGGTGAGCGTGCACAGCGCCTTGAGGTCGCCGCTCTCGACGTAGGGCTTCACGGCGGCGGCGCTGGCGGGCGCCGCGTCGATCTGTCCGCCGAGGATTCCGGTGATGACCTCTCCCGTGGATCCGAAGGGCACGCGGTCGGCGTCGAGACCCGCCTCGTCGAGGTGGTGGAGCACCATGCCGTCGGCGCCGAAGGTGCCGCTGACGCCGACGGAGAGTCCCGTGGAGTCGACGAGATCCGAGCAGGTGTCGAGGTCGGAGTCGGCGGGTGCCACCACCATGCGCGAGTCCTCGGCGAACAGCGCGATCGGCGTGAAGTCCGCGTAGGTCCACGGCACGTCGACGCCCTCCTGCATCGGGAGCGTGTGGATCGCGGTCTCGGCCTTCACGAGATGCTGGGGCTGACCAGCCAGGCCGTAGAAGTACGACCAGCCGACCGCGCCGCCCCCGCCTTCGCGGTTCTCGACGACGGTGCTGTACCCCTCGGCGCCCTCGTTGATCGCCTGCGACATCACGCGCATGGCGCGATCGCTGCCGCCGCCGGCGGCCATGGCGACGACCATCTTGACGGTGCCCGAGGGCGAGTACTCGCCGTCGGAGGAGCCTCCCGATCCTCCCGAGCTGCCGGAGCAGCCCGCGAGGACGAGAGCGGATGCGGACAGGAGGGCCGCCGTGGCGGCGATGCGTGACGTCATCGTCATTTCCCTTTCGAGGTTCTGCGGGCCCGGCGTCAGGAGCCGGACGCGCGGCTCGACGCGACGGCGACGGCCACGTCGAAGGCATTCTGAGTGGAGGTGAGGTCGGCGACGTTCTCGCCGACGATGCCGAAGGCGGTCCCGTGGGCGGGAGTGGCGATGACGACGGGGAGCCCGCCCTGCACCGTCACGCCGCCCTCGAAGCCGAGCAGCTTCATCGCGATCTGCCCCTGGTCGTGGTACATCGTGACGATGCCGTCGAAGCGGTCGCGCTGGAGGAAGATCGTGTCGGCGGGGAGGGGTCCGTCGACGTCGATCCCGGAGTCCTTCGCCTCTTCGACGCCGGGGCGGATCACCTCGATCTCCTGCCGCCCGAAGAGGCCGTTCTCGCCGTTGTGCGGGTTGAGCGCGGCGACGCCGAGACGGGGCGAGGCGAGACCGGAGTCGCGCAGCACGCCGTGGAGCAGCTCGATGGCCGCGACGACGCGCTCCTGCGTGACGAGCGCGGCGACATCCTGGATCCCGACGTGCGACGTGACGCGCGCCGTCCAGAGGCCGTCGAGGATGTTGAGCTCGGAGGTGGTTCCCGTGTACCCGAGCTCCTCGGCGAACCAGCGCAGCTCGTCCTCGTGGTTCATCCCCGCGAGGTGCAGGCTCGTCTTGTTGAGGGGGGCGAAGACGATCGCGTCGGCCTCCCCCTCGTTCACGAGCGCGAGCGCGCGGAGCAGCTGGTGCTTCACGCGCGCGCCGGCGGCCTCGCTCACCACGCCGAGCTCGATGGGCTCCGTCGGCGCGCTCCCGTCGTCGAGGAGCACGATGCCGTCCTCGAGGTCCGCGCCGATGGGCGGGACGTCGACCTGAGCCTGGGCGGCCGCGGCCTCGAGCTCCGAGCGATCCGCGAGCAGGAGGATCCGAGCGGCCCGACGGTTCTCGGGGCGGGACATGAGCTTCGCGGCGAGCTCGGGGCCGATGCCGGCCGGGTCGCCGAGAGTCAGCGCGATGCGGGGTCGATTCGTCACGGGTACTCCATTGTCTCGAGGGGAAATCTATCCTATAGGATATCTGGGAAGGATCCGCTGTCAACCCCTCGTCGAAAGGCGCGGAGAGGGCCGAGACAGAGAGGCGCCGCCCGCCCCTCGGGACAGACGGCGCCGACGGACCCACCGCCCTATTCGGGCTGCGGCGCCTCCGCCAGCGACCTCTCGAGCACCCCGCTGAGATGCGCCTCCAGCGCCTTCAGGGCGCCGTCGTAGTGATGATGCCGGACCTTCTCGAGGATCCGCGCGTGCTCCTCGTACGCGGTGCGCGCGTCGAAGGAGGCCGGCCCTCCCGTCCACGTCTGCCGCATCCGGTGCGTGTAGATGCGCAGGTTCTCGACCATCCCGCGGAGGTAGCGGTTGCCCGCGTGATCGAAGAACGCCTGGTGGAACGCCCAGTCGGCCTGATAATGCTCGTTCATCAGCGAGAAGTCCATCTCCTGCTCGCCCTGCGCTGCGATCCGCTCCAGCACCTCGGTGTGCTGTCGGTGAGCGGCCTCGAGAGCGGCGCTGAGGGCCTCCCAGTCGTCGAACGCCTTGCTGAGGGCCGCCGTCTCCACGATCCGGCGCGCCTCGAGCAGCTCGGCCATGTGCTCGCGATCGAGCGGGGACGCCACCACGTAGCCGCGCAGCGCGGCGTACTCGACCAGCCCGGAGCGCTCGAGCGAGACCAGCGCCTCCCTGACCGGGGTCGGCGAGACCTCCAGGTCGCGGGCGAGCCCGTCGATGCTGAGGCGCGCGCCCGGCTCCCAGCGGCTCTCGAGAAGGCGCTGCAGGATCAGCTCCTCGACCTCCTCGCGCAGCACCTGTCGTCGAATGCCCATCGGCGCTCTCCTTCATCAGCGCGATCGGCACGGCGGGCAGGATGGTCCGCACGGGTTCGGAGAAGCCATCGCGCTACCGTCCCGAGCGTAGCAACAGCATCCTCGCGCCCCGTGCAGCGCCCCTCCCGTCAGCCCTTCGGCAGGAGGGAGCGGATGTAGTCGCGGTTCGTCGCGCAGACGCCCAGGCTGTCGCCCCCGTACTGCTCCATGAGGAAGATGCCGTCGAACCCGGCCGCGAGCGCCTCCCGCACGACCTGGCGGTAGTTGATGAGCCCGCCCTCCGCGGTCGTCGGGACCGCCGTCGCCCACGAGCCGTCCGCCGCCTCGTCGCGCATGTAGTTCTTCACGTGCCAGTAGTTCGCGTAGGGGAGGGTCTTCGCGTACATCTCCCGCCAGTCCTCGATCGGCCGATGGAGCCGGATGAGGTTGCCGACGTCCGGGTTGAGCCCGACGCTGTCGAGGCCGATCTCCTCGACGAGGCGCACCGCGCCGTCCGCCGTGCCGAGGTAGGTGTCCTCGTACATCTCGAGCGACATCCTCAGCCCGACCTCGGCCGCGTGCGTCCCGAGCTCGCGCAGCCGGGAGACCGCGGTCTGCCACACCTCGCGGTCGTCCGGATCCGCCGGTCCCTGCGCCGTCCAGAACCACAGCGCCTCACGCTGGGCCGCGCTGAAGGGCTGATGGAGCCCCGTCGAGAACACCTCCATGCCCCACTCCGCCGCGGCGTCGATGGTCCGGTGGGCGTACTCGAGGTTGCGCTCGCCCTCGCCGGGCATGATCACGCTCTGGCGCTGCACGTGGATGCTCGGAAGCCGCACCCCGTGGGAGGCGGCGATGGAGAGGAACTCGTCCCGACGCACGGGATCGAGATCCGCCGGTCGCACATGGCTGTCCGAGAGCTCGGCGAGGTCGAAGCCGACGTCGGCGACCTGCGCGAACATGTCGTCCCAGGCCTCGGCTCCCGCATCATGGAGCGGAACGCCCTCCTCGGTCGTCGGCCGGAGGCCGTGCAGACAGGTGGCGATCGGCCAGGTCTCGGCCGTGTAGGGCGGCGTGCTCATAGTCTGCTCCAGTGCAGGGGACAGGAGAATCCGATTCGGATCCTGTAGGATCTATGAAATTGTAGCATCCGGCGCCTGCTGCTCTCGTCGTGAGCGTCAGCGCGCCGCGAGGGAGCGACCCCGCACGCCGAGGATGTGCGCGCGCATCCTCTCGACGGCCTCAGCCGGTGCGCTCTCGAAGGCCTCGACGATCCGCCGATGCTCCTCGTGCGCCTCCTCGACGTCGTCGACGCCGCGGATCGCGGCCTGCCGCATCCGATGCGTGAGCGCCCCGAGGTCCTCGTGCATCGCCAGGAGATGGCGATTCCCCGCGCCGACGAACAGCGCGCGGTGGAATGCGGCGTCGGCCTCGAAGTACGCCCGGATGAGCGGCACCGGGCTCGCGCCGCCCCTCAGCGCATCCGACAGCCGCCGGGCTGCCTCTCCGTGCGCGTCATGAGCGTCCCGCAGCACGACCCGCACCTCGTCCGCCCGCGCACTCGCCAGCCGCGTCGCCTCGCTCTCCAGCATCAGGCGCGCATCGAAGAGCTCGACGAGCCCCCGGTGGTCGAGCGGGGGAGCCACCCGATACCCCTTGAGCGCCTCGCGCGTCACGAGCCCCGTGCGCTCGAGCTGCACCATCGCCTCGCGAACCGGCGTCGGCGAGACGTCCAGCTCCCGTGCGACGAGGTCGATCGAGAGCCGCTGGCCGGGCTCCTCCTCCCCCTCCAGAAGCGAGCGGAGGATCCGGTCGTACACCTGATCGCGCAGGGCGCGCCGCCTGACCTCGGCTGTCGCGACGCTCATGCGGCGCCGAGCTCCAGCGCCTCGTCGAGGATCGCGCCGAACGCCGCGGGGTCGTGCGCGAATCGCCCGAGGAACATGCCGTCGACGTCCGGGGCGATCCGGGGCAGCAGACCCGGCCCCGCGCTCCCGCCGTAGATGACCTGAGCGGGCGAGAGGAGCGCATCGTCGGCGAGGTGCTCGCGGAGAGCGCCCGTCACGCCGCGGATGTGCGATTCCGCGGCCGGCTCCGGCGCACCGATCGCCCACACGGGCTCGTAGGCGACGATCAGGCGGCCCCCGACGCCCTCCTCCCGCGCCCGCCGCAGCGATCTCTCGAGCTGCGAACGGCATTCGGCGGCGGCCGCCGCCGGATCCTGCTTCCGCTGCTCGCCGATGCACAGCACCGGCGCGAGCCCCGCGCGGAGCGCCGCAGCCGTCTTGAGCGCGACCGTCTCGTCGGTCTCGCCGAACAGCGCGCGCCGCTCCGCGTGGCCGATCTCGACGAGGCTCACGCCGTGCTCGACGAGCTCCGGACCCGAGACCTCGCCCGTGAAGGCGCCGGACGGCTCCCAGTGCATGTCCTGAGCGCCGACGCGCAGTCCGGCGCCGGCGGCTGCCGCGACCGTCTCGGGGATGGAGGGGAAGGTGGGGATGACGAAGGGCTCGACGATGCCCTGCGCGACGGCGGGATGCTCGGCGCACAGCTCGGCGACGGATCGCACCCAGTCGCGGGTGCGCGCGCGGCCGAAGTACATCTTGAGGCTCGAGCCGATCGCGAACCTCGCCACGGGTCAGGCCCCTTCGTAGGCGCAGATGTCGTCGACGTTCGCCTTCGAATGGCTCGTCGGATCGAACTCGTACGTCAGCCACTCGCCCGCGAGGCGGCGGGCGAGCTCGATGCCCACGACCCGCTGCCCCATGCAGAGCACCTGCGCGTCGTTGGAGAGGATCGAGCGCTCCACCGAGAAGGAGTCGTGCGCGGTGACCGCGCGGATCCCCTTGACCTTGTTCGCGGAGATCGCCACGCCGAGGCCGGTGCCGCAGATGAGGATCGCGCGATCGGCCTCGCCCGCCGCGATACGGGTGGCCGCCTCGATCGCGACATTCGGGTACGAGGTGTCGTCGGACGTCGAGCCCACCCCCACGTCGGCGACGCTCTCGACGAGCTCGCTCGCCTCGAGATCGCGCTTGAGGATCTCCTTGTAGTCGTGCCCGGCCCTGTCGGATCCGATGATCAGTCGCAGTGTCATGAGTTCCCGTTCTCCTCGATGTGGTCGAGCACGTCGGCGATCGCCGTGCAGATGAGCGCGAAGGACACCGCGCCCGGGTCGGGGGTGCCGATGGACCGGTCGCCGTGCGCGCGAGCGCGGCCGAGCGTCGCGGACATCGACGCCGTGGCGCGGGCAGCCTCGGTCGACACGGCGGCCGCGCGACGCCAGGCGCCCGCGAGCGTCGCGCCCTCGTCGACGCCGCGACGCAGCTCGTCGGCGAAGGGGACGATCGCGTCGATCATGGTCTTGTCGCCGACCTGGGCCTTGCCGAAGGACATCACGGCCTCCCGCGCCGCCGTCGCTCCCGAGACGACCGCATGACGGTCGACGACCGCGTCGTCGCCGAGCGCGGCGCCGACGGAGCGCAGCATCCGCGCCCAGATCGCGCCGGACGTGCCTCCCGCTCGGTCGCTCCAGGCCCCCGCCGCCCGCGCCAGGACCGTCTCCGCTCCCGCGCCGCCCGCGCCCGCTGACCGCGCGGCTTCGCGCGCGCCCGTCGCACCGCGCTGCATGCCGATGCCGTGGTCGCCGTCGCCGGCGATCGCGTCCATGCGCCCCAGCTCGTCGGCGGCGGCGTCGATCGTCTCCGCGATGGTCTCGAAGATGCGCACGACATGCGCCGCCGCGACGCGCGACTCCGCACTGGCCTCGGGGATCTCCTCCTCGGCCTCCTCCTCGAACACCCGCTCGACGCGTTCGCGGGGAGCGACCGATCCCTTGCGGTATCCGGCGGCGTCCGCGGGGGCGCCCCAGAGCTCCTCCAGCTCGTCGTCCAGCCAGAACAGGGTGAGCGAGCAGCCCGCCATGTCGAAGCTCGTGCAGAGCTCGCCCACCTCGGGCTCCACCACCGTGATCCCGCGCTCTGCGAGGAGGCTGCTCACGGCGCGGAAGACAACGTACATCTCCTCGTGCTTGACGGAGCCGAGGCCGTTGAGCAGCGGGACGACGCGCGCCCCCCGCGCCTCCACGCCGTCGGGGATCTCGGTGAGCAGCTTCTCCACGAACATCGCGGCGAGCTCGTCCGCCGTGGGGATGTCGACCTCGTCGATGCCCGGCTCGCCGTGGATCCCGAGCCCGACGGCCATCCGGCCCTCCGGGACGGTGAACAGGGGCTCGTCCGCGCCGGGGAGGGTGCAGCCGGTGAACGCGACGCCGAACGAGCGGGTGCGCTCGTTCGCGAGGATCGCGAGGCGCTCGACCTCGTCGAGGTCCGCGCCCTTCTCGGCGGCCGCGCCGGCGATCTTGAAGACGACCAGGTCGCCCGCGATGCCCCGACGGCGTTCGCGCTCGTCGGGGCCGGCGCTCCAGACGTCGTCGGTCACGGTCACCGTGCGGACGTCGTGCCCCTCGGCGCGCAGCCGATCCTGCGCCTCGCCGAAGTGCAGCACGTCGCCGGCGTAGTTCCCGTAGGAGAGCAGCACGCCTCGTCCCTGGTCGCTCGCCTTCGCGATCGAGTGGACCTGCTGCGCGGAGGGCGAGGCGAAGAGGTTGCCCATCGCGGCTCCGTGCGCCAGGCCGGGCCCGACGAGCCCGCCGAAGGCCGGGTGGTGTCCGCTTCCGCCGCCGACGACGAGGGCCACCGTGGGCTCCTCGCTCCGCGTCGACCGCACGACCCCTCCCGGGGCGGCGGCGACCCAGCGGCCGGATGCGGCGACGAAGCCCTCGATCATCTCGTCGACGAATGCGGAGGGCTCGTTGAACAGGCGCGTCATTCTCAGCTCCGTTGCCTCGGGTACCTGCGGTGACGTTCGTTCGGAAACAATATCCTACAGGATCTTTGAAATCAATCGTCGGCTGCTCTGCGCGAGCGAGGAGCCGTTCACGGCATGCTCGGGGCGGCGCCCCGCCCGGGCGCCGCCGACCGTCGGACGGCGGGAGGACAGGCGGCGGGAATACCCGCGCCGTAGCATGGGTTCCAGCCTCAGAACACGCCCGAGAAAGGCATCCCTGTGCGAGACCTCATCATCATCGGTTCCGGCCCTGCCGGCTGGACCGCCGCCATCTACGCCGCGCGCGCCAACCTCAAGCCGGTCGTCATCGCCAGCCAGGTCGAGGTGGGCGGCGAGCTCATGAACACGACCGAGGTCGAGAACTTCCCCGGCTTCCCCGAGGGCATCATGGGTCCCGACCTCATGGCCAAGATGCAGCAGCAGGCCGAGCGCTTCGGCACCGAGGTCGTGTACGACGATGCCGCGGCTGTCGACTTCAGCGGCGAGGTCAAGCGCGTCACGCTCGGATCCGGCACGGTCGAGGAGGCCAAGGCCGTGATCTTCGCGACCGGATCCGCGAACCGCAAGCTCGGGATCCCCCGCGAGGACGAGCTCTCGGGCTACGGCATCTCCTGGTGCGCCACGTGCGACGGCTTCTTCTTCCGCGAGAAGACGATCGCCGTCGTCGGCGGCGGCGACTCCGCGATGGAGGAGGCCACGTTCCTCACGAAGTTCGCCTCGAAGGTGTACCTCATCCACCGCCGCGACGAGTTCCGCGCCTCGCAGATCATGCAGCAGCGCGCCTTCGACAACGAGAAGATCGAGGTCATCTGGAACTCCGAGATCGCGGAGCTGCAGGGCGAGTCCGCGCTGTCGGGCGTCGTGCTGCGCGACACGGTGACGGGGGAGACGCGCGAGCTCGCCGTCGATGGGCTGTTCATCGCGATCGGCAACGACCCCCGCACGCACCTCGTGCACGACGTGCTCGAGATCTCGCCCGAGGGCACGATCGCGGTCGACGGACGCACCTCGCGCACGTCCGTGCCCGGCGTCTTCGCCGCCGGCGACGTCATCGACCCCACCTATCGCCAGGCCGTCACGGCCGCCGCCAGCGGCACCGTCGCGGCCCTCGACGCCGAGCACTTCCTCGCGGCCCTCAGCGACCGCGAGAAGGTCGTCGCGTCCGCCTGATCCGCCCCGCGGATCCCCTCACCCCACAGACCGACACAAGGGAGAATCCCATGACTGCGAAGGCCACCTCCTCCGCGACGTTCGAGCAGGACGTGCTCCAGGCCGACGGCCCCGTGCTCGTCGACTTCTGGGCCGAGTGGTGCGGCCCCTGCCGCATGGTCGCGCCCGTGCTCGACGAGATCCAGGCCGAGAACGCCGACAAGATCACGATCGTCAAGCTCAACGTCGACGAGAACCCCGACCTCGCCATGCAGTACCAGATCACCTCCATCCCGGCGATGAAGGTGTTCCGCGGCGGCGAGGTCGCGACGACCATCATCGGCGCCAAGCCGAAGCAGGCGCTCGAGCAGGACCTCGCCGAGTTCCTGCGCTGACGCACGCGACGAGAGGGGCGATCGGATCAGTCCGATCGCCCCTCTCGCGTATCCGCGCGGGGTCCTTTCGCGCGTCCGCACGAGTGGATTCTGCTGCGGGTCGTCGCTCCGCCCCGGGAACGGCACCTGGCCCCGGCGCGAGTGTTCGCGTGCGGATCCCCGCGGGACGCGACCGGCGGGTTCGCCCCCTGCCTCTGGTCACAGGTCCTCGCGCGCGCCCGCGCCGGCCGACTCGACGTGCCGGCCATCGCCCTGCCTGGATCGCGCCTGGCGCCGACCGTCGCACCCGACGTGGGGATCCGAGCGATCAGCGCCGGCTGCGGGCTCGAGAGGGATCTGCCACCAGCCACGCCTCGCTACTCCCGTCGAGCACCCCTTGCTCGCTCCGGTTCGTGGATAGCGCCCATCGGCTGCGGCGCCGCCCGGATTCGCGCCCGCTCGGCTTCCCAGATCGACATCACCCGGCCCAGGTCCGCCCCGGAAGGCTCACCGCCCCGTCGGGTGCGCGAACGACGCCGCGATCCCCCCGTTGCCACCGCCCGCGAGGTTCTGCGCCCGCCTGACGCGCGTCCGCTCCGGCTGACTCAGCGTGCGGATCGTCGCTCCGCCTGGCTCGCGAATGGTGCAGAGTTTCGCGACCGGCGCCGAGATCCGACAGCTCAGCGCCGATCGCGAACCGGCCGAGTCGCCGAGCAGAACTGCGGGAATCACGCGCTCAGCGGAACCCTGGTCGGGGATCCCTCCGCAGAAGCCGTGTTCTCCGCGAGACGGGACCCGCGAGCCCGCCCGTTCGACCGGGGATCCCGCGAACGCCGGACGGATCCCGCCGAAACGATCCGGCGTTCGCGGGATCCCCGGCGGAAGCGATGTGCTCGCCCGAAGCCGCCCGCGGCGGTCTGCCCGCCGGATCCTCGACGGCGGATCCGTCCGCGGGGCCGAGGAGCCGCGGACCGGCGGCGCCGACGGGGACGAGCCGCTCACGATCTCCTGCGCGGGTCGCGAGCAGGGGTCGCCCGTCGCGGCCGCATACGCGCTCGTGCGGGCAGCGGCTTCGCCGATCCGGGGCCGCGCCTCAGCGGTCGCCGATGACGCGCACGACCGCGTCCCAGCGCCGGTGCGTGTTCTCGGCGCCCATCATGCCCCAGACGGCCCGAGACAGCTCGGGGTACTGCGCGGCGATCTGCCTCAGGAGCCGCTGGTTGCGCGCGTGCGTGGGGCGCAGGCCTCCGTCGGCGGCGATGTGCTCCGCTCGCAGCGTGAACACGACGAGCTCGTCGATCGTGGGCAGGTCGTCCATGAAGTCCCACGGGTCCTCCCCGGCGCGCAGACGCTCGATCACGAGGCTCTCCCGCTCCTCCTCCGCCTCGGCGCGCAGCACCTCGACGCTCGCGCGCCGGGGGAGGAGGGGATCCGCGGAAGTCACCGATTCAGCCTACGCGCGCGGCCCTGCGCGGGGGCCGCGACGGCGGCATCGCTCAGTGGTCGCGCAGAGCGTCGACGAGCTCCTGCTTGCGCATGCGGGAGTAGCCCGTGAGCCCGATCTCGCGTGCTCTCTGACGCAGCTCGTCGACCGTGCGGTCCTCGTAGTCCTCCGCGGATCCGCCGCGACGCCCGACGGCGGATCGCCCGTCGCGCGCGGCCGCGTTCGCGATGCGCGCCGCCTTCTCGGCGGACGCGCCCTCCTCACGCAGGCGCTGGTACAGCTCTTCGTCCTTGATCTGCGGTTCCGGCATGATCGCCTCCTTCGCTCTCGAACGAGCGTCAGCCAGAGCGGGTCGAGCCGACGCGCGCACACGCTAGCACGCGGCGGGCGAGGGATCGACCCCCGTCGTCAGGACTCGTAACCGGTCTCGCCGAGCTCCTCGAGGATGCGGTTGAGATCCTGAATCGATGCGAAATCGATGCTGATCTGGCCTTTCCTGGTGGTGAGACCGATCTTGACCTTGGTGTTGAGGCGATCGCCGAGGCGCTCGGCCACATCATCGAGATACGCGCGGCGAGCGCCCTGCTTGGGCGTCGTGCTGCGCGGGGCCGTGCCGGCGGCCGCGGCCGCCTTCGCGGCGTTCTCGGCGCCCCGCACCGAGAGCTCCTCGTTGATGATCTTGTCGGCGAGCTTCTGCATGCCGTCGACGTCGTCGAGGGAGAGAATCGCCCGGGCGTGGCCGGCACTCAGCACGCCGGCGGCGACGCGCTGCTGCACCGGCTCCGGGAGGCGCAGGAGACGGATCGTGTTGGAGATCTGCGGGCGCGAGCGGCCGATGCGCTCGGCGAGCTGCTCCTGCGTGATGCCGAAGTCCTCGATGAGCTGCTGGTAGGCGGACGCCTCTTCGAGGGGGTTGAGCTGCGCGCGGTGGATGTTCTCGAGCAGCGCGTCGCGCAGCATGTCCTCGTCGGCGGTCTCGCGGACGATCGCGGGGATCTCCGCGAGCCCCGCCTCCCGCGACGCGCGCGTCCGGCGCTCGCCCATGATGAGCTCGTAGGTGCCGTCCTTCTTGTCGCGGACGACGACGGGCTGCAGCACGCCGAACTCGCGCACGGAGTGGACGAGCTCCGCGAGATCCTCCGGGTCGAAGAGGGTGCGCGGCTGCCGGGGGTTCGCGACGATGCTGTGCGGATCGATGTGCACGAGCCGCACGCCCGGGACCTCCGCGAGCTCAGGCTCGGGGGAGGGGGCGGAGCTGCGCGCAGGAGCCGACTTCTTCGGGGCGGCCTTCTTCGCCGGAGCGGATGCCGACGCGCTCTTCTTGGCCGATGCGGCGCTCTTCGCGGAGCCGCTCCGGGCGGATCCGGCGCGAGCCGTCGTGCCGCTCTTCGCGGGCGCCTTCTTCGTCGACGCCGCCTTCTTCTGAGGCGCCTCGGGGGTCTGCTCGGCGCCCTCCTCGGCGGGGAGCGAGGTGCCCGCGAAGAACACGTCGGCCGGACGCTCGCGCGTCTCCGACGATGTGGGGATGAGGGCTCCGATTCCTCGTCCCAGACCCGTGCGCTTCGCCATCACTTCCGCCCTTTCCTGCGCGGTGCTCCGCGCTTCACGATCTCCACCGCCGCCTCGCGGTACGCGATCGCGCCCGCCGAGGATCCGTCGTACGTGATCACCGTCTGACCGAAGCTCGGCGCCTCGGATACGCGCACGGAGCGCGGGATCACGGTCTGCAGCACCTCGTCCGGGAAGTGCTCGCGCACCTCGTCGGCGACCTGCTGCGACAGCCGCGTGCGCCCGTCGTACATGGTGAGCAGGATCGTCGAGACCCTCAGACGCGGGTTGAGGTGCTTCTGGATCATCTTCACGTTGCCGAGCAGCTGGCTCAGGCCCTCGAGGGCGTAGTACTCCGCCTGGATCGGCAGGAAGACCTCGTCCGCAGAGCTGAAGGCGTTGATGGTAAGGAGGCCGAGCGACGGCGGGCAGTCGATGAAGACGAAGTCGAGCGGCTCGTCGAGCTCGTCGAAGAACTCCTGCAGGGCGGTCGCGAGGCGCTTCTCGCGCGCGACCTGCGAGACGAGCTCGATCTCGGCGCCCGCCAGGTGGATCGTGCTGGGCACGCAGAAGAGGCGCTCGCTCTCGGGGCTCTGCTGCACCACGTCGGCGACGGGGGTGTCGTTGATGAGCACGTCGTAGATGCTGGCGGTGTCGGCGCTGTGGGGCACGCCCAGAGCCGTCGAGGCGTTGCCCTGGGGGTCGAGGTCGATGACCATGACGCGCCCGCCGAGCTCCGCGATCGCGGCGGCGATGTTGACGGTCGTGGTGGTCTTCCCTACGCCTCCCTTCTGGTTCGACACGGTGAGAACGCGCGTCTGACCGGTGAAGCTGACCTCGACGTCATCCAGCCTGCGGCGCCGCGCGCTGAGATCCTGCAGCTGCTGCATGATCGGGCTGTCGTCGAAGGCCGCTGCGATATCGCTGGAATGCTGACCCACGCTCATCCTTTCCGCGTCAGAGGCCGACCATGACACTCTACCCGCGAGGGCCTGTCGAACCAGGGTTTTGGGGAAGTCTTGCCGTGTATTCGCTCTGGGAATCGAGGTCGGCAGGAGAGACCTGCACGACGGATGTTTCACGTGAAACACGGGGCCCCTCGTGGTGACGCTACGGGGGCCATCCACCCTCGCGAGCCGGGGAAGGAGCACGTGCCTGCGGGTCGACCGCGGGACGGCCTCGCCACCGCGGAGAGCCTTACGGCGCGCCGTTCTGCGGGGATCCCGCGGCCGCAGGAAAGGCTCTCACGCGCAGGCTTGCGGCTCCGCAGGGAGCTCCCGCACGGGTGCAGAGCGGCCGGGGCACCCTTGGGTGAGCAGCTCCGGGAGCCGAATCGCCCCACCCCTCGTCGACGCGAGTCAGGCCGTGTTCCTCCGTTCGGACGCGAGCCGGCATTCGCTCACCACGCGAACGAACGGACCGAAAGCGCCGAGGCCCCCGGCGGCGCAGGCGAGCCGGGGTGCTGCCGCGGCCCGCATCCGCACGGGTCTCGTCTTCGTCCCGAGGGTCGGAACACCCCGCGCTCCACCAGCCCCACCCGGAGTCCTCCCGCTCCGGATCCGAGGGAGGGGCTGCAAAGGGGCGCCCGGTTGCCGACGGAAGCGAGTACCGGTCTTGTGCGAGGAGGCTGCGAACCACCGCGGAGGGCCTCGCCTCGGCGGCGCAGGCGAGCCGGGGCACAGCTGCCGCGGCCCGCATCCGCACGGGTCTCGTCTTCGCTCCGTGGGTCGGAGCACCCGGCACTCCGCCAGCGCCACCCGCGGAGTCCTCCCGCTTCGATCCGAGGGACGAGCTACGAGGGACGCCTGGTTGCCGACGGAAGCGAGTACCGGTCTTGTGCGAGGAGGCTGCGAACCACCGCGGAGGCAGTCCACCGGGTGGCACCGTGATCGTGGTCCCCTCTCGTCGTGGAGGCGGCGCGCCTCCCCTCGACCGGAGGCTCGCCCTCATCCGATGCGCGGCCAGGCAGGCAGTCACCAGTCCTTCGCATCGATCCACGAGACACACAACAGCGGTCCGTCCGCCGGCGGGCGCACCCCCGTCCCACAGGAGTCCGGGTGGACCCAGTGTCGGGGCGATCCGGCGGATACGTCCCGCGATCAGCGCTCCCTCGTTGTGGAGGCACAGACCTCCCTTCCGACCCCAGGATCCCCACCGCACGACCCGCGCCAGGCAGACAACCCACCCGCCCGGGGAGCCCCGCGTCGATCCACGAGGCACACAACAACGACCCTCTGCCAGCAGCGGACTCCCGCCCGCAAACCCGCAAGAGGCCGGACAGACACAAGACCAGGACGCGTTCCGCGAGTATTGCCCTCGCGTCGTAGACGAGCAGACCTCCCACTGACCCGAAATCCCCCACCACACGATCCGCGCGCCCGATAGACAGCCACCCGCGCGCAGGGGCCTCCCAACCTCGGACCCACGAGACGCGCAACAACCGCCCGGTCGGCAGCGGGCACGTGCGCCTGACCCCGCAAGAGTCTGCGCGAGACAGCATCGAGGAGATCATCAGGCATCCGTTCGCGCCCCCACGTCATGGACACACAGACGCCGGACCGGAGGCTCCTCCCCTTATCCGACGCGCCACCAGCCGGACAGCCCAGCCACAGAAGCCTCCCGGCTCAATCCACCGAAGAGGCCGCCGGGGCCGCGCAGCTCGGGAGACAGCAGCGTACCCAAGATCGCGAACAATCGAGCAGTCGGGGACTCCGACATCCCAGACGCCCAAGGCGCTCCCCATTCCTCGACGCTCGGGCCTCTGGAGCGTTGGCGGAGCAGTTCCTCACCGCCCCTCGCCCGGGCGCGCCGCCCTCCACGCTGCTGACCAGCGTGGAGGAGAGTTGACCGAAATCCACAGATCGATGTTTCACGTGAAACGGACGCCTCGAACGAGAACCCGCCTTCCTCTACGTCGTCTTGCGGCGACCGCCTCCTGTTCGGAGCACGAGCCTGGGGTTCGGGCAGCCGAACGAGACGAACGCGGCGCCCGTCGAACATCTACCCCGCCAGCCCTGCGGTCCGTCCGGGTTCAAGAACCACACGCGGATCCCGGGGAGAGCACTACGACAGCGCGGTTTCACGTGAAACATCGCCACGAATCGCAGCAAGCCTTCATCAACGAGACCCCTGACCGACACCCCAGGGGGGAGTGGCCAGCCTTCATCCACACAGAACCCTTCGGGGGCTCCCTGCCAGAAGCACGACGAAACGACGCTCATTCAGGTTCGGCTCCGCGCGCCCGCGCCTGGCCGCCACCCGGAATCCCAGACCACGTGCATATATCGTGGAGGCCCCCTATCCGCGAGACGCTTTGCGAATCCCGCGGCGAGTGGTGAGACACCCGTACCTGCGGGTGCAGAACGGACGGCAGAACGCGACGCGTCGTGATGATGCGCCTCAATCGCTTCTCAGCCCCTCCCTCCATCCGATGCCCACCACCACACGATCGATCGGGAAGGAAGCGCGCAGACGAGGAGACGTAGCCGGCGCTGTTTCACGTGAAACACGTGCCGAACGCAGGGGAATCACCCGCGCGCTTCTCTCGCCATCCCGACCCATCCTCCCGACACGTCGCTGGTTCGGTAGGGGAGCGGTGTGATGGGGCTTCTCGCCGACGAAGGCCGCTTCTTCGACGCCGAGCCGGCCAGGTCCGGGTGAGATCGGTCCGCCAGATCACCCACGAAGCAACAGGGGAACCGCGTCGACGTTCCAAGGTCGGGCCGCAGGAATCAGGCGTTCGCACATCAGCCCCGAACGCTCGTCCCCTCCGCCCTCCGGGAACTGACGCGGAAAGCCGTCGCAATCACTCCGAGGGGCGCCACACAGATTCTCCGGGGAGCACCCACCAACGGCAGCCCCTGGCTAAAGCGCCGTTCCTGCCCTCGCCAGAACCCGGTCTCCTCGGGTCGAGCGGAAGCGGACGTCTCCGGTCCGGGTCCGATGCGCGGCCTGATCGCGACGCTGGGGCGGCGCTCGACCACAGAGCCGAATCCGTTCCTCTGCAGTGTTCTGCACCCCGCGGTTCCGTCTCCGGTGATGCCGTCCAGCCCATCGGCGCCTCCCCCCAATTCCTCCCCCCCTCCCCGCGCGAAGAGAGATCGACATCGCGCCCGGACCGTGCGAACACGGATCCGCAGCCCGACGCACCAGTTGCCGGGTCAACGGAGCCAGCCTCGACGATTGTCTCGCCCCGCCACTTCCAGCGCCTCAGGGTGCCAGCATCCGGCGGGAACGGTAAGGCAAGCAGCGCGACAGCGTTTCACGTGGAACGTCCACAGACCTGAGCCACGCGACACAGTTCCTTCCCGGAACACGGTTCCTCGTCTCCGAGACGGATGGCGCTCACTGCGGGCGGCCAGCTCGGCGCTCCTGGCCTGTCGAGGCCCCGCGGAGGCCACCATTCCTCGCGGTGTCAACATCCGTTGGATCGCTCCCAGGACCGACCTCGACGGCGCGCTCACCGATGAACCGACTCGTGTGCTCTTCGCGCCCGCGGCCATCGAGCACAGCCAGAGCGCGGTGCGAGGCGATGCCGGAACCGCGGGCCGTCCTTACGGCGCACCCGCCTGCGCGGCCTAGTGGCGAATCAGTCCACCGGCGGCGATCGGTGGAACGTGACCGGAGTCCGGGCGGTCGACGAGAAGGGCGAGCCCGATATCCACCAGGCCGCTCCGGGGGAGCGAAGGCAGCCGCTCGTATGACACCCACGTCGGCGTCGCCGCGTCTCCGGAGGGCTTCACGAAGCGCGCCAGATGGCTCCTCCACCTCGTAGAAGATCACGACGTTCTGATGCGGAAGACCCCGCATCGCCTCGTGCCGGGGGATCACCCGAGAATCCACGCCGAGCAGCCGAACGACCCGGGTAGGCGAACCCGTCTCCCCCGCGACCTCGCGAATCACCGCGTCCACGGGGTCCTCCAGCGGCTCGACTCCCCCGCCCGGCAGCGTCCAGACGACCGCTCCGCTATCCGCGGGATCCTCGACAGTGACCAGCCGGACTGCGCCGTCGCGCACGCACACCGCATACGATGCCAACCGGAAGGTGGATTCCGTTCTCGGAGAGATGCGCGACGTCGTCATGGCCTACAGCGCAGCGGCGCACCCGCGTGCAGGAGGAAGCGCATCACCACCGAACGCGGGACCCCACACCGCTGCCCGCCTCGCGTGCATCGCGTCAGCACGACCGGCGTCCCGCACCTCGCAGCAAGACCTCGTGGACTAGCGCCACCCCCGATCGCGCAACCGTCCTGCCCGCTCGCCCTCATACGCTCCGGCATCTCGTCGGACGAGCTCGACGCCTTCCTTCCCTCCCCAGACCGCCATCCGACCCGGCGGGATGGAGAGGTTCCTCCCCGCGCCGTATCTTGCGGGGTCCTGGCGCTTCCTTGCGGCCCCACAGTTCACTCCGGGCATTGCACACCGTCCCGTGCCGCGCAGCCCCACAGGGAACCACCCTGCCCCAACGCACCGCCGCACCTGACCGAAGGGGTACACCTCTTCGCGACACCACCAGACCCGCGACGCCCGCCCCGGGTCCTCTCTTCAGATGTTTCACGTGAAACGTGGGCCGGGCGGCGATGGGGGAGTGCGCCGCGCCGATCCGAACGAACGCGGGACCAGCCCGTTCAGAGGCAGTTCGGAGCGAGGCGCGTCCAACGGTAGGACTTGAGCACACGCGGTGTTCGGCCACCCTGTCCGCCCGCCGAGGTGCGCGCCCGGAACTCGACCTACGCTGCCGGAGAGACACCCCACTCGTGAGCGCGCCATCCTCCGGTCCGCCCGCGGCCCCCAATGCCCCGAGACCGGCCGACGGCACCGCGTGGGAGGGCGTCCTCCCCTGCACAAGAGCGGCGCGCCATCTTCCCCCAACACCGTGCGAAAGAGGTTTCCCGTGAAACGTGGCAGCACCGCGTACCGCGCGCGACCCATCACTCACCTGAGGGCTGCGGCCGTGACGCTGCGAGAGAGCGTGAAGCAACGACAGGCCACCGCCCCGCCAGCGGGTCGAGCACGGTGCAGGATCGACGACGGGCCCGGCCTCCCTCGCCCACCACTCGACGCCCCTGCTGCCTCTCTCCCGCGTCCTGGCCCTGCCCCCCTGTCGCCACAGCAGGCGTTCTCCTCACCCGTACGATCGCGGAGCCTCTTCTCACAGCCCGGCACACCTCTCGCGAGCATCGATGTTTCACGTGAAACGCGCCTCCGACCCCGCCCATGCGCTTGCCGACGTGACCGTTGCCCCGCACCCTCGAGTCGCCGCGTCCGGGGCCCACTGCAGGGAACCGTGCAGACCCTCGCCCTTCCCTACGCAGCACGCCCCCAGCGACCCATGCGCACCGTGGCAGGATCGATCTCATGCCCGCACCCTCGCGTCCGTCGACTGGCCGATCCGCACCGCCCGTCTTGTCCTTCGCCCCTTCGTCGTCGACGACATCGAGCAGACCTGGCTCTACCGAGGCCGAGAGGACGTCACCACCTGGACCGGCTCCTGGCTTACCTCGCTGGAGGAGTGGCGGATCATCGCGGAGACCGGGAACGGCACCGTCATCGGCGACTTCCTGATCCATGTCCACGACGGCTGGGGGCAGGGCGGAACGGATTCTGCTCTCGTGGCGCATCAGGAAGCGGAGATCGGTTGGACGGTCGATCCGGCCTACGCCGGGAGGGGGTACGCCTCCGAGGTCGCCCAGGCTCTTGTCGACCTCGCCTTCACCGGGCTCGCCGTTCGGCGCGTCATCGCGAACGCCTTCGCAGACAATGCGCCATCGATCCGCATCATGGAGAAGATCGGGATGCGCCGCGAGTCCTTCTCGCTCAAGGACTCGCTGCACAAGACCCGTGGCTGGATCGACGGCGTGCGCTATGCCCTCCTCGCCGAGGAGTACCGCGGATCCGACGCCTGACCCCGCCGCGGATCCGACCTCAACGCCGCCGGGATGGCGCCACGAACGCCGCACGGTGACGACGCCTCGCCGCACCATCAGAACGGATCCCGTACCCGACGAGGTCAGCGGCGTTTCCGGGTTGGGCGCGCGCACACGATGCAGCTCCGCACTGTGCTCGCGGACGTGCTCGCCGCGTACGATGCCGACGCACTCACCTGTGCGTTCGCGATTCTCGTTAAGGGGATGCCGCTCTCGAGGGGAGTGCGTAAGCGATGAGGCCAACCACGCTTCTGCATCGGTGCCGGCTCACCGAGCCTCTCGAGGCCGTGTTCGGGGACAGCGACGCTCGTTGCCTCACTCTTCGCAACCAGAGCGTCCTGGGCGATGCGATCCTTCGAGACACCTCACTCAACGCCCCGCGCGGGGGCGATCGCGGGTCGCGAAGACCGATGATCGGTACAAGGTCCTCTTCGAAGCGAGGTCGCGCTTGGGAGCCCCCGGTCACGCTCGTAAAGCTCTCCTCGGTGGGTGGTTCTCGGGCACACGCTCAGCACCCGGGGGATCACCCGCTGGTTCACTCACCATCCCCGTTCGACCAGCGTGCCTTCTCGGGAGGTACCGGCGGTACGGCGCCCTCGCCGGCGGCGCAACGACCCTCACGGCCGAGGGGAGGGGCGAACGGATCCGCCTCACGGCCTGGAGTGGTGCCAGCCGTGCGGTGACCCCCGCTACGGCACAGCCACCCTCGCGCGCGAGGGAGAGGAGCGAACGGATCCTTCTCACCGCCCAGCCCCCTCTCGGCCTGCCGGCGCGTCCGATGCCCTCGTGACAGAGTGCGACCGTTCGCGACGCGAAGGGTCGGGTACCCAGGAAGCGCGGCATCTCTCCGAGAACGACGACACGAGGTGTGTTCCCGACCGCGATCAGCCCACCGCGACGAGCTCGACCTTGAACCCGTCCTCGTTCTCCAGCCAGCCCGCGTAATGATCCGGTCCACCCGCGTGCGGGTATCGGCCGTCGTAGAGCGGGGTCCATCCGTGTGCGATCGCATCGCGCATGATCCTGTCGACCTCGCCCGTCCCGGCCAACGAGAACGCGATGTGGTTCATCCCCGGACGCCGACGATCGTGCGGGGCGTCCACGGTGTTCGGCGAACGTGTCAGTGTCACGTAGGCCCCGCCCGCCTCCCAGGACGAGCCGCCCGGCCACCGAGACGCACAGCGGAGACCGACGGCTTCCAAGAACCAGTCCCAGGCATCGTCCGCCCTCGACTCGTCGCTCACCCAGATCTCGACATGGTGCAGTCCCGCCACAGCTTGTGCTCCTCTCGTTTCACGTGAAACATCGACGCATCACATCCGCTCCGCAATCCGGACCGCCATAGTCGCCGCCAAACCCGAAGTGCCATCGAATCGCTGCGAGGGAGGCAGTTGTCGACACCGGCGACGAAGAGAAGCCGATCCGGCGCCCTGCGACTCCGTCGGGGGAGAGGGACGGTGAAGCCGATCCGCACACGCAGATCGAATCACTCCGCGCCGCGGTACGCCACCATCCAGCTCGGCTCGAGCCGGAACATCCGGATGTCGTCACCCCACGTGCGGGGATCGCTGCCGTAGT
Source organism: Microbacterium sp. gxy059 (assembly GCF_050958665.1). Classification (NCBI taxonomy): domain Bacteria; kingdom Bacillati; phylum Actinomycetota; class Actinomycetes; order Micrococcales; family Microbacteriaceae; genus Microbacterium; species Microbacterium sp. gxy059. The sequence continues at coordinate 53,815 of NZ_JAMXWT010000009.1, forward strand.
GGGCCGCCCAGTGAGCGATGATCTCCTCGGTACGAGGATCCTCGTCGAGCAGTCGCTGCGCAGTACCGTGGACGAACACTCCGAGCTTCTCCCCGTCCACGAAGGAGAGGCTCACACTCGGACGAGCGTGCAGGTGACGCGCCTTGATCGAGGTGCCGTCGGTGCCGAAGGTCCACGCGCCGTGGATGAAGTGCCCGTCGACCGCGCTGATGCGCGGCTCACCGCGCTTCGTCACCGTCGCGAGGCTCACCACCTTCATCCCCTCGAGGTGGGGGAGGAGCTCGGCCGCGCCGAGCGCGTGATCACCCGAGATAATCGTCTGCAGGTGCGCAGACCCTCCCGACCGCGATCTCATGATCAGTTCGTCGAGCGCCTCGATCTCCGCCGCCGTCTCATACATGGTCGAAGTCTCACAGAGATCAATCACCCGCGCCATGCGCAACGCTGAACCGCGCGCCGTGAACGCACGCCCGATGGGAATTTCTCCACAGAGTTATCCACAGGCAGATTCCGCAGGAACATGCGGAAACGGGACGTTTCACGTGAAACATCACCGAGGTTCTCAACAGGCCCGTTCACAACGCACGAATGCGCGGGCCGAGAAGCCGGGCGACCGATCTGCGGCTCTCACGGTCGCCGCCGCGGCTTGCCAGAATATCGCTTCCGCGGCCGAGCCCTTCACAGCCTCTGCGGACCTCGAACGCGGTGCCGGAAATCCCTGCGCACCTCCCGTCGAGGCCACTCCGAATATCACGATCTCGTGCGCGCAGCTCGATGAGGTAAGCAACTCACGTGAACGGATCCGACAATCGAGACACGCGCGGTCGCCGCACTGGGATCCCCTTCGCCGATGCGACGCGGCCCGAGCCCCTCCACGGACCGCCATCACCCCGCCAAAGCCCGGCCGACGGAACGCGCGCTGCGCGCCGGCGGTCCCGCCGCGACAGCAGTATCCGCAGCCGACGCCCGCGATCCCGGCCTGATGGATCCGCCGGGATCAGCCCTCGCGCACCGTGGCGCGGACCACCCGCGTGGGCTCGGCGATCGTTCCCTCGCCGACGACCTCGACGCGCACGTCGCTCAGCTTGTGCCTCCGGATGACCTTCTGCGCCGCCTCGATCTCCTTCGGCGCCCCCTGGCCCTTGAGCAGGATCAGCTCGCCGCCGTCTCGCACGAGGGGAGCGGTCCACGGGATGAGCGTCCGCAGCGCGGAGACGGCGCGCGCGGTGACCGCGTCGAGCATGCCCTCGTAGCGGCCGGCCTCCTCGGCGCGCGCCCGCTCGATCACGACGTTCTCGAGGCCGAGCTGCTCCGTCTGCTCCGCAAGCCAGGTCACCCGGCGCTCCATCGGCTCGATCAGCACCCACTCGACGTCGGGCCGCGCGATCGCGAGCACGATGCCCGGCAGTCCCGCCCCCGACCCCACGTCGCCCACGCGTCCACCCGCGGGGAAGAGCGGCGCCGCGACGGCCGAGTTGAGGATGTGCCGGTTCCACAGCCGCGGCACCTCGAGGGGGCCGATGAGCCCCCGCTCCTCACCGTGCTCGGCCAGCGCACGCGTGAACCGCCGCGCCAGATCGATGCGGTCGCCGAACAGCTCCGCGGCCTCCGCGGGCTCGGCTTCCAGGTCGTCGAGAGGAGAGCTCATGGATCCATTCAAGCGCCTCCCGGCTGGGAACCGCCATCCGCTCCGTTCGTCCGAGGCGGACCGGATGCCTCGCGAGGAGGCGCGGCGCCGCCCACCACCCGACGGGAGTCGCCCGGACGTCCCGAGCATCTCGAAATTCGCCGGGCGTCTCACCCGAACGCACAATCACACGGACTCCCGGAAGATTCCGAGACGCTCAGCACAACAGAACCCGCACGACCACCGACCCTGCGGGCGCAGCCCCGCAAGCCCCGGAAGGCGCACAGCGACCGCGCGAGCGTCTCGAAATCACCCGAACATCTCATCCCAACGCCACATCGCGCAAATGCCCGGGAGATTCCGAGACGCTCAGCACGACCACGGAACCTGCCGACCCCGGCGATCGTCGGGGAGAGGAGGCGAAGCGAGACGCGAGCGAATCAAGATCACCCGACCAACTCGCCGGTGCCGTGGATCCTCAGGCGCGTCACGCGTTTCCCAGACGCTCGGACCCACGGCGCGGATCCCTGACCACGCCGAAGTCGGATCCGCACAGCCGCGCGAGCATCTCGAAATCGGCCGGCCGTCTCACCCGAACACGTGATCACGCAGACACCCGCGAGATTCCGAGACGCTCAGCACACGGCACCCGCAAGACCACAGATTCTGCGGCCCGGATCCCGCCCCCCCTCGGAAGCACCGCGGGGATCCCTGGCCACGGCCGAGACCCGATCCAAGACATCCACACGATGCGGCCAGAGAGGCCCCGCCCGAGCATCTCGAAATCACCCGGCCAGCTCACCCGAACGCGCCATCACCCAGACGCCCACCGGATTCCGAGACGCTCAGCGCACCCGCCGCCGGCACGACAGCCCCGCGACCGGGTCCGCAGGAGACGGACGCACGCAGAACGCCCCCGGCCGCGTCCTGACGTGCAGGAATGCGGCCGGGGCGCCCCGGGACGAGATCAGGCCCGGCGCAGCACCGTGTGGCGCGAGGGGCCCTCGCCGTACGACTCGGAGAGGAGGTCGCGCTCCGCGGCGATGTCGTGCACGAGCTTGCGCTCGTACGAGCTCATCGGGGGGAGCGACGCCTGCGTCGCGCCAGCGTCGAGCTTCTCCGCAGCGGCCTCGACGAGCGTCTCGAGCTCGCGCCGGCGCGTCTCGCGGGATCCGCCGATGTCGAGGATCATCCGCGAGAACTCGCCCGTCTCGCGCTGCACGGCGATGCGGGTGAGCTCCTGCAGCGCCTGCACCGTGTCGGGATCGGAGAGCGCCCTCAGCGACGCGTCGTCCGACTCGACCGAGACGTACGCGCGCCCCTGGCGCACGTCGAGCTCCAGATCGCCGTCGATGTCGGCGATGTCGAGAAGACCCTCGAGGTAGTCGGCGGCGATGTCGCCCTCGCGCTCGAGGTGCTCGGCGGTCGGCTCGGTCTGGTCGCTCATGACGGGGATCCTCCCTGACCGGGTCCGCCCTGCTTCCTCTGCTGGTCCTTCTTGGCGCGCTTGGCGCTCTTGGGCTGCACGCGCTTCGCCTTCTGCTGGCGCTCGAGCTCCGCCTGGCGCAGCAGCTCCTCCTGCTCGCGCTCGTACTCGGCCATCGAGACGACCTTGCCCTGCGAGTTGAGGGCCTTGCCCTTCTTCGCCAGACGCTCCTCGCGGGCCTTCGCGGCCTCCGAACCGGGGGTCGGCATCTCGCGGATCACGTAGAACTGCTGGCCCATCGTCCACAGGTTGTTGAAGAACCAGTAGGTCACGACGCCGAGCGGGAAGAAGACGCCCGAGAAGATCATCGCGAAGGGGATGATCCACAGCATGATCCGCTGCATCTGGTACGCCTGACCGGTCTTCGCCTCGGGCGAGAGGTTCTTCGACACGATCTGCAGCTGCGTGATGAACTGCGTCGTGATCATCAGCGCGACGAGGATCACGAGCATCACGATCGCCGCGCTCGACGTGGAGATCGGGTTGTTGAAGTGGTCGGTCAGCGCCATGCTGAACGGAGCGATGCCGAACAGCTGGGAATCGTTGAACTCGTGCACCAGGTCGGCCGAGAGCAGCTCGGGGAACCAGCTCGCTCGCGCCGTCCAGCCGCCGATGTCGGCCGCGGCCCAGGTGCGGATGTCAGCGAGGGTCCAGTACAGCGAGAAGAAGATCGGCATCTGCACGAGCATCGGCAGGCAGCCGGAGACCGGCGTCGTGCCGTGCTTCTTATACAGCGCCATGGTCTCGCGGCTCATGGCCTCGCGGGACAGCTGGTCTCGCTTGCCGCGATAGCGCTCCTGGATCTTCTTGATCTCAGGGCCGAGCTCCATCATCTTCCGCTGGTTGAGGATCTGCTTGCGGAAGAGCGGGAAGATCGCGATGCGGACGATGATGACGACGCCGAGGATCGCGAGACCCCAGGCGAGGCCGCTGTCGGCCGCCATGCCCAGGCTCGTGAAGAGCCAGTGCCATCCGACGAGGATCGCCTCGATGACGAAGCGGATGGGGACGAGGATGAGGCCGATCCATTCCACGGAGCGTCAGTCCTTTCGACGCGGCACGACGAAGCCGCGGGGAGTCAGGTCGTATCGGAAGTTCGGGTGGGGTCGCACGTCGTCTTCGCCGCCGGATGCCCAGGGATGACAGCGCGCGATGCGCGCGGCCGCCATGCCCGATCCTCTCACGAGACCGTGCTGCTGGACGGCGGTCACGGCGTAGGCCGAGCACGAGGGGTAGTACATGCACACGTCGCCGTACAGCTTCGAGATCGTGCCGCGGTAGATCGAGAGCAGGAGGATCCCGATGTCGCGGGGGATCACGGGGATCGCCCGCAGCGCGTCGGAGGCGCGGAACCGCGCCGACCCGACGGCCGACGCGGGCAGCGCGCTCATGGGGCGGCCCGGCGCTCGAGGCAGCGCCGCACCTCGGACCGCAGCTGCGCGAAGTCGGCAGAGGCGGAGGAGGGCAGCGCGCGGATGACGACGTCGGCGCCCGGACGCACGTTCGACGCCGCCTCATGGCAGATGGCCTTGAGACGGCGTCGGACCGTGTTGCGGGTGACCGCGTTCCCCACCGCCTTGCTCACGATGAAGCCGAAGCGGGCGGGGCGCTGCTCGTGCGTGTGCACGACGTGCGTGACGGCGGAAGGGCTCGCGCAGCGGGATCCCCGCCGGACGACGTGTCGATAGTCGATCCCGCGGGTGATGCGCTGCTGGCGGGCGAGCACCCCCGTCGCCGCTTCGCGGTCTTACGCGGAGAGCTCGGTGCGGCCCTTGCCGCGACGAGCGTTGATGATGGCGCGACCGGCGCGGGTGCGCATGCGGGCGCGGAAGCCGTGCTTCTTGGCGCGGCGGCGGTTGTTGGGCTGGTAAGTGCGCTTGCTCATGGCTTCTCACTCCGGGAGGAAATGTCACCGGAACTCGCTCGACCGGAGACGTCTTACAGGGGTGCCCAGTTCGGGCACAAGTCAACCGAAATAGCGTACGCCGCGACGTCGCACGGACGCAACTGCGTCGCCAACCTGTCAGTATCCCCACAGCGCGGGGGCGCGACCGGCGTCGACACGCGGTCGACATCCGAAACCACGTTTGCGGGTTCGGCCGTGTCTGACTAGCGTATTCGAAGTTATCCACAGGCTGTGAACAACAAGGGGGAGCGACGGATGGCAGACGTCCCGGATGTGCCGCTCTGGCGCCTCGTCATCGCGGAGCTCGAGCAGGACGAGCGGATCACGCCGCAGCTCGAGGGCTTCCTGAACCTCGCGGTCCCGCAGGGGGTGATGGGCGGCGCGCTCTACGTCGACGTGCCGAACGACCTCACGGCCGCGCAGTTCAACAAGCGGATGCGCGACGCCATCGTGGATGCGCTCGGACGCATCGGGGGCGAGGTGACCTCGTTCCGCGTCGTCGTCAACCCGGAGCTCAACGACCAGCCCTACGTGCCGGAGCCGAACCCCATCGCGGAGGAGGCGGCGGAGCGCGAGCACTACGAGCGCACGAACCCCCGCCCCATCGGCGACAACCCCACGCCGCACACGCTGTCGCGCAGCGAGACGCGCCTCAATCCGAAGTACACCTTCGACAACTTCGTCATCGGGCAGTCCAACCGGTTCGCGCACGCCGCGGCGGTCGCGGTCGCCGAGGCGCCGGCGAAGGCCTACAACCCGCTCTTCATCTACGGCGACTCGGGGCTCGGCAAGACCCACCTCCTCCACGCGATCGGCGACTACGCGCAGAACCTCTTCCCCGGGGTGCGGGTGCGGTACGTCTCGAGCGAGGAGTTCACGAACGACTTCATCAACTCGATCGCGAACAACCGCGGCGCCGAGTTCAACGCCCGCTACCGGGATCTCGACATCCTGCTGATCGACGACATCCAGTTCCTGCAGGGCAAGGCCGAGACGCAGGAGACGTTCTTCCACACGTTCAACACGCTGCACGACCACGACAAGCAGGTCGTGATCACGAGCGACGTGGCTCCCCGCCTGCTGAAGGGGTTCGAGGACCGGATGCGCTCGCGCTTCGAGTGGGGTCTCATCACGGACGTGCAGGCGCCCGACCTCGAGACCCGCATCGCGATCCTCCGCAAGAAGGCCGCCTCCGAGCGCATCTTCATCCCGGAGGAGGTCATCGAGTACATCGCGTCGGCGGTGTCGACGAACATCCGCGAGCTGGAGGGCGCGCTGATCCGCGTCTCGGCGTTCGCGAGCCTCAACCGCGCGGAGGTGTCGGTCGAGCTCGCGTCCGAGGTGCTGCGCGACATCGTCGACAAGCCGGAGGACACGGCGGTCTCGCCCGCCGAGATCATCCAGGCGACGGCGGCCTACTTCTCGCTGTCGGTCGAGGACCTGCACGGTCCCGGCCGCGCGCAGGCGATCGCACAGGCCCGGCAGATCGCGATGTACCTGTGCCGCGAGCGCACGAACCTGTCGCTGCCGAAGATCGGCCAGCTGTTCGGAGGCCGCGACCACACCACGGTCATGTACGCGACCAAGAAGATCACCGAGCTCATGAAGGAGCGCCGCCAGCTGTACAACCAGGTGCAGGAGATCACGGCGCAGCTCGGGCGACGTTAAGAGGGCGACTTCTCCACAGGTTGTCCACAGGGCTCCCGGTCGCGAGACCGGGAGCTTTCCGCTTCTCGGGGACGAGTTGTCCACGATCCCCAGGTGAACAGAAGGTGTCTTCATCCCCAGGGACGGGTTGACAGCGCCGCCTCTCGCCCTTAAGGGTTCTCCCCACTGTGGATAAGTTGTGGATAACTGTGGAGACACGCCCTCCGCGCTGTGCATGACACGCGCCTCGGGTGTGAAGAACGCTGTGAAACCGCGGATCTCGCCCGATGGCGACTCCACGCGCTCTCCGCAGCCCGTCCACAGATCACACCGGTGTGGTTTCCTACGGGGCACTGGGATCCACAGAGTTATCCACAGTATCCACAGCTGTTAACGCTGTTAAGAGATCTCTCTTATCCAAGGGGCTCCGATGACCGCAGGGCGAACGACGATGTCCGGCGCAGGGCCGACCCACTAGCATGGGTTCTCCGCGACATCCGGCCTCGTCCCGAGGTCATCCACACCCCGTCGCGAGTGCTTCTTTCGCCACATGAGGGAGAGTTACGTGAAGTTCCACGTGAACCGCGACGTCTTCAGCGAGGCGGTCTCGTTCGTCGTCAAGCTGCTGCCGCAGCGCAACCCGCAGCCGATCCTCGCGGGCGTGCTGATCGAGGCCGGCGAAGACGGATCCCTCGCGCTGTCGGCCTTCGACTACGAGGCCTCCGCGCGCACGACGATCGAGGCCACCGTCGACGAGCCGGGCACGATCCTCGTCCACGGCCGGCTGCTCAACGACATCGCGAGCCGTCTGCCGAACGCGCCGATCGAGATCTCGACGGAGGACGACGGCAACGTCGCGGTCGTCTGCGGCCCCGCCCGCTTCGCGCTCGCGTCGATGCCGGTCGAGGAGTACCCGGCGATCCCCGAGGTGACGGGCGAATCGGGCCTCGTGCCCGGCGAGGACTTCGCGACGGCGATCGCGCAGGTCGCATTCGCGGCCTCGCGCGACGACGTCACGCCGGTGCTCACGGGCGTTCAGCTCGAGGTCGGCGACAACCAGCTCAGCCTCGTCGCGACCGACCGCTACCGCGTCGCGCTCCGCGACATCCCCTGGGACGGCGCAGCCGGAGACGAGAAGCCCGCCGCGCTCGTGCCGGCGCGCACCCTGAGCGAGGTCGGCAAGACCTTCTCGCACGGCGGCAACATCTCCGTCGCCTTCTCGGGGTCCGGCGACCGCGAGATCATCGCCTTCACGGCCGGCAACAAGACCGTCACCTCGCTGCTCATCAAGGGCAACTTCCCGCCCGTGCGCCGCCTGTTCCCTGAGCAGACCGGCCACTACTCGGTCGTCAGCACCTCCGACCTGCAGGAGGCCGTGCGCCGCGTCGCGCTCGTGCTCGACCGCTCGGCGCCGCTGCGCTTCACGTTCGGCGAGTCGAGCGTCACGATGGACGCCGCGGGCGGCGACCAGGCCCGCGCCTCGGAGTCGGTCGACGCGACCCTCACGGGCGGCGACGAGGTCACGATCGGCCTGAACCCGCAGTACCTCCTCGAGGCGCTCGGCGCGGTGCGCAGCGAGTTCACGCGCATCACGTTCACGTCGAGCGACAACGCGAACAAGCTCAGCCCGATCCTCGTGACGGCGCAGACCTCGGTCGACGACGCCGCGAGCGACAACTACAAGTACCTGCTGCAGCCCAACCTGCTCCTGCGCTGATTCCGTGATCGTCGAGCACCTCAGCCTCGTCGATTTCCGCAACTACGCGTCCGCGGAGCTCGACCTGCGCGCGGGCACCAACCTGCTCGTGGGCCGCAACGGCCAGGGCAAGACGAACCTGGCCGAGGCGGTCGCGTACCTCGCGACGCTCGGCTCGCACCGGGTGTCGGCCGACGCGCCCCTCGTGCGCGAGGGGAAGGAGGCGGCGTTCGTGCGCGCCCGCCTCGTGCACGGATCCCGCCACGTCACGCTCGAGCTGCAGGTGAACAGGCAGGGATCGAACAAGGCCCGCATCTCCGGCAATCCGGTGCGCCCGTCGGAGCTGCCCCGCTACGCCCAGGTCGTGCTGTTCGCTCCGGAGGATCTCGGGATCGTGCGGGGGGATCCGTCGTCGCGGCGCCGGTTCGCCGATCAGCTGCTCGTGCAGCGCGCGCCCCGGATGGGCTCGGTGCTCGCCGACTACGACCGCACGCTCCGCCAGCGCACGACGCTGCTCAAATCGGCCAGGGCCCGCGGCATGCGCATCGAGCAGCTGACGACCCTCGACGTGTGGGACGACAAGCTCGTCGCGCTCGGCTCGCAGATCATCGACGCGCGGGCGCGGCTCGCGGCCGACATGCAGGCGCCTGTCGCCGCGGCGTACGAGGCCATCGCGGGCGCCGATCACGCGCCCGAGCTCGCGTGGGCGCTGTCGATCGGGGGCGCGGATCCGGAGGAGGACGACGGATCGGGCGCCACCGTGCTCGACGAGGGCGGCGCGACGGCGGAGCGGTTCCGCGCGGCGCTGCAGGATCGGCGGGCGCAGGAGCTCGAGCGCGGGCTCACTCTCGTGGGCCCGCACCGCGACGACCTCGTGCTGCGCCTCAGGGGCCTGCCGGTGAAGGGGTACGCCTCGCACGGCGAGAGCTGGTCGGTGGCGCTGTCGCTGCGGCTCGCGTCCGCGGAGCTGCTGCGCGCCGAGTCGCCGGGAGGAGATCCGATCCTCATCCTCGACGACGTGTTCGCCGAGCTCGACGCCTCGCGCCGCGGGCGACTCGCCGGCGTCGTCGCCGACTACGAGCAGGTGATCGTCACGGCCGCGGTGGCAGGCGACATCCCCGAGCCCCTGCGCGCCGACGCGGTGCGCATCGAGGACGGCGCGATCCTCGGCCCGCTCGCCGAGCACCCGCTGGAGGCCGACGGGGAGCACGGCGATGCCTGACGAGCCCGTCGACGAGATCCCGGAGACCCTCGCGACCTACCTGCGCCTGCGCGGGCTGCCACTCAGCCGCGCGGCGAAGCGTCGTCGTCGGCGCCGCGGGGAGCAGGAGGGCAGCAAGCCGTTCGCGAAGGGGCGGGATCCGCATTTGCTGGGCGATGCGCTGGACGCGCTCACGGCGGCGAGCGGATGGAAGCCGCAGCTCGAGCGGGAGGAGCTCACCCTGAACTGGGAGGAGATCGCCGGCGCGGACAACGCCGCGCACTCCCACATCGAGACGTTCGCGGAGGGGACGGTGGTCGTGCGCTGCGACTCCACGGCGCGCGGAACGCAGATGCGGATGATGCGCGCGGCGTTCCTCACGCGCATCGTCCACCTGTACCCGGAGGCGGGCGTGAAGGAGATCCGCTTCTTCGGACCGGACGTCCCCAGCTGGAAACACGGCTCCAGGCGCGTTCAGGGGCGCGGTCCGCGCGATACCTACGGCTAGGACGGGTCGCTTCCCATCCCCGGGGTTTTTCTCGCGCCTGAGGGCCCGTCAGAGGCTTCGCGACCCCCGCGAGGCGCTAAGATGGAAGCGCTGTCCGATGACACAAGGAGCGACCTTCCCCATGACGAGCGACACCCCCGAGAACGACGAGTCGAATCCGGCCGACGCGGGGGGCGAGCACACGCCGACGGGCCCCGGGAAGGTCGAGAACGACTACGGCGCCGACCAGATCCAGGTCCTCGAGGGCCTCGAGGCCGTGCGCAAGCGCCCCGGCATGTACATCGGATCGACCGGTCCGCGCGGTCTCCACCACCTCGTGTACGAGATCGTCGACAACTCGGTCGACGAGGCCCTCGCGGGCTACTGCGACACGATCCGCGTGACGATCCTCGCCGACGGCGGCATCCGCGTCGTCGACAACGGCCGCGGCATCCCCGTCGACCCGCACTCGTCCGACCCGACGAAGTCGACCGTCGAGGTCGTGCTCACCGTGCTGCACGCCGGCGGCAAGTTCGGCGGCGGCGCCTACGCGGTCTCGGGCGGCCTGCACGGCGTCGGCTCCTCGGTCGTGAACGCGCTCTCGACGCGCTTCGAGGTCGAGATCAAGCAGAAGGGGCACGTCTGGCGACACGGCTTCGCCGACGGCGGCCACCCGCAGCAGCAGCTCGAGAAGGGCGAAGCGACCGACGAGACGGGCACCGCCATCACCTTCTGGCCCGACCCCGAGATCTTCACCGAGACGGTCGAGTTCGACTACGAGGTGCTCCGCACCCGCTTCCAGCAGATGGCGTTCCTCAACAAGGGCCTGCGCATCGAGCTCGCGGACGAGCGCCCCACCTCGACCGAGGAGGTCGAGACCGCCGAGGGCGCGCCCGAGACGCAGCAGCGCCACGACGTGTTCCACTATGAGCGCGGCCTCATGGACTACGTCGACTACCTCAACGGCGCCCGCAAGGCGGAGCGCGTGCACGAGGAGATCATCAGCTTCGAATCGGAGGACGGCGATCGCAAGATCGCCCTCGAGGTCGCGATGCAGTGGACCACCTCGTACAGCGAGAACGTGTTCACCTACGCCAACACGATCAACACGCACGAGGGCGGCACCCACGAGGAGGGCTTCCGCGCCGCGCTGACGACCCTCGTCAACCGCTACGCGCGCGCCAACGGCCTCCTCAAGGACAAGGACGACAACCTCACGGGCGACGACGTGCGCGAGGGCCTCACCGCCGTCATCTCCGTGAAGCTCTCCGAGCCGCAGTTCGAGGGCCAGACGAAGACGAAGCTCGGCAACACGGAGGCCAAGAGCTACGTGCAGCGCATCGTCGCCGACGAGCTGGGCGACTGGTTCGAGCGCAACCCGCAGCAGGCGAAGAACATCATCCGGAAGGCGATCGACGCCGCGACCGCGCGCCTCGCGGCGCGCAAGGCCCGCGAGACGGCGAGGCGCAAGAGCGTGTTCGAGTCGGCCGCGATGCCGGACAAGCTCAAGGACTGCACGAGCAAGGACCCCTCGATCAGCGAGGTCTTCCTCGTCGAGGGCGACTCGGCCGGCGGATCCGCCGTGAACGGCCGCAACCCCACGACGCAGGCGATCCTCGCGCTCCGCGGCAAGATCCTCAACGTCGAGCGCGCGCGCCTCGACAAGGCCCTGGCCAACAAGGAGGTCCAGGCGATGATCCAGGCCTTCGGCACGGGCATCGGGCCGGAGTTCGACATCGAGAAGGCGCGCTATCACAAGATCGTGCTGATGACCGACGCCGACGTCGACGGCCAGCACATCACGACGCTCCTGCTGACGCTCCTGTTCCGCTACATGCGGGGGCTCATCGAGGCCGGCTTCGTGTACCTGTCGATGCCGCCGCTGTACCGCCTCAAGTGGACGAACGCGGAGCACGAGTACGTGTACAGCGACCGCGAGCGCGACGCGCTGCTCGAGATGGGCCTCGAGGCGGGCAAGCGCCTGCCGAAGAGCAACGAGGGCGGCGTGCAGCGCTACAAGGGCCTCGGCGAGATGAACGCCGAGGAGCTGTGGGAGACGACCATGGATCCCGAGACGCGCACGCTGCGCCAGGTGACGATCGAGGACGCCGCCGCGGCCGACGAGATCTTCTCGGTGCTGATGGGCGACGACGTCGAGTCGCGCCGCGGCTTCATCCAGCGCAACGCGAAGGACGTCCGCTTCCTCGACATCTGATCGCGCGCCGCCGGCCTCGTCGCCGGCGGCACACGATCCCCGGACGACAGCGGACCTCAGGACGGAATCGAAGAGACCAATGGCAGAGAACGAAGAGCAGCGCCCCGACCCCAACGCCGACCACAACCACGGTCGCATCGACCAGGTCGACCTGCAGTCGGAGATGCAGCGCAGCTACCTCGACTACGCGATGAGCGTGATCATCGGGCGCGCGCTGCCCGACGTGCGGGACGGGCTCAAGCCCGTGCACCGTCGCGTGATCTACGCGATGTACGACGGCGGATACCGTCCGGACAAGTCGTTCTCGAAGTGCACCCGCGTCGTCGGCGAGGTGATGGGTCAGTACCACCCGCACGGCGACAGCGCGATCTACGACACCCTCGTGCGCCTCGTGCAGCCGTGGTCGATGCGCTACCCCCTCGCGCAGGGGCAGGGCAACTTCGGCACCCCGGGCAACCAGGGCGCGGCCGCCCCCCGGTACACCGAGACGAAGATGGCCTCGCTCGCGCTCGAGATGGTGCGCGACATCGAGGAAGACACGGTCGACTTCGAGGACAACTACGACGGCCGCACCCGCGAGCCCACGGTCCTCCCCGCGCGCTTCCCCAACCTCCTCGTCAACGGATCCGTCGGCATCGCCGTCGGCATGGCGACGAACATCCCGCCGCACAACCTGCGCGAGGTCGCGAACGGCGCGCTCTGGACGCTCGAGAACCCGGAGATGCCGCGCGAGGAGCTGCTCGCAGGTCTCATGCAGCGGATCCCCGGCCCTGACTTCCCGACGGGCGCGCAGATCCTCGGATCCAAGGGCATCCAGGAGGCGTATCGCACGGGTCGCGGATCCATCACGATGCGCGCCGTCGTGAACGTCGAGGAGATCCAGGGCCGCACCTGCCTCGTCGTGACGGAGCTGCCGTACCAGGTCAACCCCGACAACCTCGCGGTGAAGATCGGCGAGCTGGCCCGCGAGGGACGCGTGACGGGCATCGCGGACATCCGCGACGAGACGTCGGGCCGCACGGGCCAGCGCCTCGTGATCGTCCTGAAGCGCGACGCCGTCGCGAAGGTCGTGCTCAACAACCTGTACAAGCACACCTCGCTGCAGGAGAACTTCGGCGCGAACATGCTCGCGATCGTCGACGGCGTGCCCCGCACGCTGCCGCTCGACCGCTTCCTCACGCTGTGGATCGCCCACCAGCTCGAGGTCATCGTGCGCCGCACGCAGTTCCGCCTGCGCAAGGCGGAGGAGCGCATGCACATCCTGCGCGGATACCTCAAGGCGCTCGACGCGCTCGACGAGGTCATCGCGCTCATCCGCCGCTCGCCGACGGTCGACGACGCCCGAGAGGGACTGAAGTCGCTGCTCGACATCGACGACCTGCAGGCCGACGCGATCCTCGCGATGCAGCTGCGCCGCCTCGCGGCGCTCGAGCGGCAGAAGATCATCGACGAGGCCGACGAGCTCGAGGCGAAGATCGCCGACTTCAAGGAGATCATCGCGAGCGACGAGCGTCAGCGCGCGATCGTGAAGACCGAGCTGACGGCCATCGTCGACAAGTTCGGCGACGACCGCCGCACGGAGATCCTGCACGGCTTCGACGGCGACGTGTCGATGGAGGACCTCATCGCGGAGGAGGAGGTCGTCGTCACCGTCACCCGCGAGGGGTACGTCAAGCGCACGAAGATCGACAGCTACCGCAGCCAGCACCGCGGCGGCAAGGGCGTGCGGGGTGCGCAGCTGCGCGCAGACGACGTCGTCGAGCACTTCTTCGTGACGACCACGCACCACTGGCTGCTGTTCTTCACGAACACCGGCCGCGTGTACCGGGTGAAGGCCTACGAGCTGCCCGAGGCCGGGCGCGACGCGAAGGGCCTGCACGTCGCGAACCTGCTCGCGCTGCAGCCCGACGAGCAGATCGCGGAGGTCATCGAGCTGCGGGGCTACGAGGACGCTGAGTACCTCGTGCTCGCGACCCGCAACGGCCTCGTGAAGAAGACCCGCCTCACCGAGTACGACTCGAACCGCCAGGGCGGCATCATCGCCATCAACCTGCGCGAGGGCGATGAGCTCGTCGACGCGATGCTCGTGAACGGCGATGACCACCTGATGCTCATCAGCCGCAAGGGCATGTCGCTGCAGTTCCCGGCGTCCGACGAGACGCTGCGTCCGCTCGGCCGATCCACCTCGGGTGTGAAGGGCATGTCGTTCCGCGAGGGCGACGAGCTGCTGAGCGCGTCGGTGGCGCGCCCCGACACGTTCGTGTTCACGGTCACCGACGGCGGCTGGGCGAAGCGCACCGCCATCTCGGAGTACCGCCAGCAGGGTCGAGGCGGCCTCGGGATCAAGGTGGCCAAGCTCAGCGACGACCGCGGCGAGCTCGCCGGCGGGATCATCGTGGAGGAGCATGACGAGGTGCTCGTCGTCCTCGCCAAGGGCAAGGTGGTACGCTCGGCCGTTGCCGAGGTGCCCGCCAAGGGCCGCGATACCATGGGCGTCGTCTTCGCCCGCCCCGACAAGGGCGACCAGATCCTCACCATCGCCAAGAACAGCGAACGGGGCCTGGGGGATGACGACGAGGACGCCGATGCGTCAGACTCGGCGGAGAATACCGCTCCCGAGACCGCAAAGGGTGACGAATGAGCACGGTAGCCGACAAGCTGGCCAAGAAGTCGGCGCAGAAGACGAAGTCGAAGCAGGTGCGTCTGCGCCTGGTGTACATCGACTTCTGGTCGGCAGTGAAGCTGTCGTTCCTCGTCGCGATCGCGATCGCCATCGTGACGCTCGTCTCCCTGCTGCTGATGTACCTCGTGATCCAGTCGACGGGCCTCATCGCCCAGCTCGATGAGTTCATCGGCAGCTTCAGCGACGGGCGCTTCTCGATCGAGGCCGCCGTCGGACTGCCGCAGGTGTTCGCCTTCGGCTCCGCCGTGGCGATCGTGAACCTCGTCGTCGTGACGGTGCTCGGCGCCGTCGCCGCCGGCATCTACAACATGTGCGTGAAGATCACCGGCGGCCTGCTCGTCGGCTTCACATCGAACTGACAGGCGCGCCCGGCCGCCCCGATTTGAACGGCGCGGCCGGGCTCCGCTAAACTCGTGCAGGTTGGCAGGTTCTGCCGACCGGCATCACGGGGCTATAGCTCAGGCGGTTAGAGCGCTTCACTGATAATGAAGAGGTCCCAGGTTCAAGTCCTGGTAGCCCCACAGAATACGAAGAAGGCCGAGCGGATATCCGCTCGGCCTTCTTCGTGTCAGAGGGTGCCTCTACGGTCGCTGACATGACGATTCCCTGGGGAACGAACCAGCTTCGCAGGCTGGGTGAGGCGCTGCGGGACAACCGCGAGCCTCCCGAATCGTGTCCGCCTTACCGGCACGTGATGATCTGGTTCGATGCGCTCGCGGCGACGGTGCTGGAGGAGATCCGCCAGGTGGACTGGACTCCGATCGTCGGCGATATCCCCTTCGAGGTCGTGTCGCGATCGAAGACGATCGACACGCTGCGGCAGAAGCTCCGGAGGGATCGGCACACGCCGCTGCAGAACGTGCAGGACATCGCCGGTGTGCGTTTCGAGGCGGACATGACGCTCACGACGCAGGACGCTGTAGTCCGCGAGATCGCGCTTCTCTTCGATCACGACCCGGACGACCCGCGCGTCGTCCGGGATCTCCGCAGCGATCCCCACAAGCGGGTATCGCGGTGTTCATCTCTGGCTCCGATTGCCGGACGGGCGCGTCGAGGTGCAGGTGCGCACGGCGCTTCAGGGCGCCTGGGCGAACGTCTACGAGACCGCGGCCGACGTCATCGGGAGGGAGATCCGCTACGGTCGGATTCCCGATGACCCGGTATGGGCGGAGGCCGTGCAGGGCTTGATCGATCTCTCGGTGGACACGATCGCGTTCATCGAAGGAGCGGTCGATGGAGCTGCCGATCTGGAGCCGAGCCCGCGCAGATCGGTGGAGTCAGCGAAGGAGCGGGCGCGAGCATCGCTCATCGAGATCGGAGATACCCTTGATCAGATCAGGGAGCTGGAGGGCTGACATGTCGGGATTCGTCATCGAGTACGACCGCAGGTCGGGTGACCGTCGTGTCTATGAGTTCGCGGGGCCTGATGGCCATCGCGCCGCGCTCGAACATCGCTTCACGCTGGAATCCCGTCATGACGGCGATGGGTGGGAGGTCGTGTCGCTGGTGAGCGACTCGATCGAGACGGTCAAGAAGACTCACTCGCGCTACTTCCGCGGACGCGAGCTCGTCGCGGGATAGGCGCTGATCGCCGTGGGACGCGAGCCCGACGGTGCGGTCGCCGTTGAGGGCCGATCCGGGCACGCTCGATGATCGGCTGAGCGTCGACGCCAGCGATCCCGAATCCGTGATCGACGAGACACAGAGGATCGGGGTTGCCGTGGCTGCCGAACGCGATCGTCCGCAGCGCGGGTGAACGTCATGGGGCAGAGCCGCCCCGGTCAGCGATCGACGACGACCACCTCGAGCGTCATGCCCATCTGACGGTGGTCGCTGATGGAGCACCAGCCGTCCAGGTCGCCGTCGATCACGCCCACGTCGATCGTCTCGCTGTCGCCGGGCGCGAGGCGCTGGCTGCGCACGTCGTCGAACACGAGGTCGTGGGCCTGGTCGTCGGCGTTCTCGAACTCGACGACGAGCCGCGTGCCGGTGGGCACCTCGATGCGGTCGGGAGCGTAACGCATCCCGTCGGCCTCGACCTCGACCGTCAGGACAGGGGCGTCGTCTTCCGCTCCGCACCCGGTGGCCGCGAGGGATCCGGCGACGAGCAGCGCGAGGGCGGGGAGCCGGAGAGCGCGTCGCGTCAGGGTCATAGATCTCCTCCGGTCGATCATCCCGCGGACCTCGGATCCGCCGATCCAGGCTATCGGGAGGTGCGATTCCGCGCTTCGGGGGAGGCGCTGCCGCTCCGAGTCGGGGAATCGCACCGAATCGGGGGCGTCATCGGTGCGAATCGCCGACTTGGGGAGGGCGCTCCCGCGTGCCCCTCAGGCGGGCGGCGGGCCGTCGGCCGTGGGGCTCTTCGGGAGCCAGCCGAGCTCCTCGCCCGTCGAGAAGAAGTGTCGGAACTGGTAGACGAGCGGGCTCCAGCGGGCGGGGTCGGGAAGATCCGTGCCGGGTTTGAGGATGTCGGGGTCGGCGTGCACCCGCAGCACCTCCGCCTCGACCATGAGGTAGCTGCCGTCGAGACCCGTCGTCGTGCGGCGCACCCGCGCCTCGAACTGCAGCCGGCACTCCTCGACGCGGGGCACGGAGACGAGATCCGAGGCCTGCGGCGTGAGATGCGCCTCCGCGAACTTGTCGGCGACGTGGCGGTACCGGGGCAGCTTCTCGGTCGGCACGGGATCCCTGCCCGTCGTGCCGTCGAGGCGCAGCACCGCGCGCCAGAGGTCGCCGTCGGGGAAGCTCACCGTGATGTCCGGCCGTTCGAGCAGGTTGCGGGCGGTCTGGCCGGCGAGCTCGAGGCCGAGCACGAGCGTGCGGCCGAGGGCCCAGTAGGACGATGCCGGAGAGAGGTTCGCCGTGCCGTCGGGGTTCTCGGTCGCGATGAGATAGGCCGGGGTGCCGACATACAGCGTCTCGGGACGGGCGACGACGTGTTCCATGCTCCGACGCTAGCGCGCAGGCGGGATCCGGCCCCGAATGTGACGGGGCGCGGGGTGCGCCGCATGGACCGATTCAGGGGAGGATATCGTCATGAGCGCTCTGATCGCGGGGTACGCCCGCACGCCGTTCACCCGGTTCACGGGGCAGCTGGCCGCGCAGCCGGCGACCGCGCTCGGCGCGCACGCCGCGAAGGCGGCGCTCGCGCGGGCCGGCGTCGCCCCCGACCAGGTGGATCAGGTCGTCGCCGGCCAGGTGCTGCAGGCCGGCGCGGGGCAGAACCCGGCCCGCCAGACGGCGGCGGGCGCGGGGATCCCGCTGTCGACGCCGGCGATCACGGTCAACGCCGTGTGCCTGTCCGGCACGGAGGCCGTGTCGCAGGCCGTGCGGCTGATCCGGGCGGGCGAGGCCGACGTGGTCGTCGCTGTCGGCCAGGAGTCGATGTCTCTCGCGCCGCACGTGATCCCGCTGCGCGCGGGCACGAAGTACGGATCCGCGCAGCTGGTCGACACGGCCGACCACGACGGGCTGACCGACGCGTTCGACCAGGTCGCGATGGGCGCCCTCACCGAGCAGGGCAACGCCCCGCTCGCCCTGACGCGCGACGAGCAGGACGCGTTCGCCGCGGCCTCGCACCAGCGGGCGGCAGCGTCGGCAGAATTCCTCGTGGGCGAGATCGAGCCCTTCGTCGTCTCGTCGCGGCGGGGCGAGACGGTCGTCGACGCCGACGACGGCATCCGCCCCGACACGACGGCGGAGACCCTTGGCGGGCTGCGTCCGGCGTTCGCGAAGGACGGCACGATCACGGCGGGCAACGCCTCGCAGATCACCGACGGCGCGGCGGCGCTCGTGCTCGTGAGCGACGCGGCGGCCGAGCGGCTCGGGCTCTCGCCGCTCGCGCGGGTCGAGGCGACGTCGTTCGTCGCGGGCCCCGACACCCACCTGCACGCGCAGCCGGCCCGCGCGATCGCCGCGGCGCTGGAGAAGACCGACGCCACCGCGAGCGACCTCGAGGTCGTCGAGATCAACGAGGCCTTCGCCGCGGTGGGCGTCGCGTCGACGCGCGAGCTGGGCCTGGATCCGCAGATCGTGAACCCGCACGGCGGCGCGATCGCCCTCGGCCACCCGATCGGCGCCTCGGGCGCCCGTATCGTGGGCACCCTCGCCCGCCAGCTCGCGGAGCGGGGCAGCGGATCCCTCGGCGCGGTCGGCATCTGCGGCGGAGGCGGCCAGGGCAGCGCGATCATCCTCCGCGCCGTCTGACCCCCCGGCGGTGCCGACCGCGCGGTTTGGCCCCGCCGCCCCGCCCCGGGTATGATGACGGGGTTGTCCTGCGCTCGCCGCAGGCGACGGAGGGGCCTTAGCTCAGTTGGTAGAGCGCTTGCTTTGCAAGCAAGATGTCAGGAGTTCGAATCTCCTAGGCTCCACTCGAGAATGGTTGAGACATTCCTCGTTGACAAGCGCCTGGTTCTGACGAGCCAGGCGCTTATCGTTTCCGCTGTTCCGGATGAGCGGATGTGGCGCAGCCGACAGCGCAGCACCTTGCCAAGGTGAGGGTCGCGAACTCGAGCCTCGTCACCCGCTCCGATCGAGAACGGTCCCGGAAGGGGCCCTTCTTCGCGTTCGGGGGCAGGCCGCCGCCGACGCCCTCAGTCGCGCCGGCGTCCCTGTCGGATCGACGTCACCACCATCTGCACGAGGATGATCAGCAGCAGCGCGGAGAACGCGATGTTGGACCACAGCGGCGTGATGAGCCCCGCGCAGAGCGTGCCGAGCGGAGAGACGACGCTGGCGGCGATGCCGATGATGAGCGCAGCGCGCAGGTCCACGTTCTTCCGCTTCCAGTTGCCCAGCGTTCCGGACACGGAGCCGGGGATGAGCATGATGAGCGACGTCCCCTTGGCCACGAGGTCGCTGGCGCCGTAGAAGAACATGAGCACCGGCACCACGATCACACCTCCGCCCACGCCCACCAGGCCGGACAGCGTGCCGGTCGCCAGCCCCGTGACGACGAGGAGGACGAAGGTGAGGACGTCGAGGTCGATCTCCGCATCGCGCTGCGGCACCGCGAACCAGAGGCTCACGACCACGGCGGCGAGGAAGACCATGAACAGCCCCTTGAGAAAGCGGGTGGACACCCGGGAGAGCAGCCAGCTGCCCAGCTGCGCACCGGCCACCATGCCCACGGCGAGGGCCAGTGCGGAGATCCAGTCGACGTTGCCCTGGAGGCCGTAGGCGATGCCGCCCACGATCCCGGCAGGCAGGATCGCGGCGACGGAGGTGCCGGCGGCCAGCCGCTGGGGAAAGCCCAGCAGCATGACGAGGGCGGGGACGAGCAGCACTCCGCCGCCGATCCCGAACAGTCCGGACATCAGCCCCGTGACGGCTCCCGCGAGAGCAAGGGACGCGAAACCGGGGCGCGGTGTCGGTGGATTCATGCTGCCTCGTTCTCTCTGCCGGCGAGCGGCGACTGCCGGGGACGTGCTCGACGTACGCGTGCACTCGAACCGACACTATCGTTTCATCCAAGCATGATGGATGAAACAATCACGAAGCATGTGGCGGCTAGCGTGACGCTGCACGGTCCACATCCACGGGGAGGCACACATGTCGAAGTCCGCGTTCACCCTCGCTGCTCAGCGGGCATGGATCGACGGTGAGTTCCGAGCGGCGCGGGTCAGGGTCGAGGATGGCATCATCACCGCGATCGATCCGCACGAGTCCTCCGTGCAGAGCGAGAAGCATCGGGGGTCCTCCTCCCCGGACAGCGGAGGCGCCGGTGCCCTGGGCGCGAGCCCTTCCGCTGCGGCCGTGCGCGGCGCTGAGCTCCGGGTGCCGGACGATACGGTTCTGCTGCCCGGCCTCGTCGATTCTCACGTGCACGTCAACGAGCCCGGTCGCACGGAGTGGGAGGGCTTCGGGTCCGCCGCCCGGGCCGCCGCCGCGGCAGGGGTGACGACGATCGTGGACATGCCCCTCAATTCGATCCCGCCCACCACCACGCGGAGCGCACTCGACGTCAAACGTGCCGCGGCCGCGGGCTCGACGCACGTCGACGTCGCGTTCTGGGGCGGTGCCGTGCCGGAGAACCTGGGCCGGCTGCGGCCGCTCCACGAGGCCGGAGTGCTGGGCTTCAAGTGCTTCCTGTCCCCCTCCGGCGTCGACGAGTTCGGCTACCTCACCCGCCCGCAGCTCCTCGCAGCCGCACGGGAGATCGCCGCTCTGGATTCGCGTCTCATCGTCCACGCGGAGGATCCGGCGCTGCTGCGAGGCGAGGGTGCGCTGGGCCGCAGATACGACGACTTCCTGGCCACCCGGCCGCCGGAGAGCGAGGAATCGGCCATCGCCGCCGTCATCGACGCCTCACGCTCCACGGGCGCCCGGGTCCATATCCTCCACCTCAGCGACGCGCGCTCCCTGCCGCTGATCCGCGCCGCGAAGGCCGAAGGACTGCCGGTCACGGTGGAGACCTGTCCGCACTACCTCACCCTCGCGGCCGAACAGATCCCCGACGGAGCGGGGGAGTTCAAGTGCTGCCCGCCCGTTCGGGAGGCCTCCAACAGGGACGCCCTCTGGGACGGAGTGCTGGACGGCACCATCGACGCGATCGTGAGCGATCACTCCCCGAGCACCGTGGAACTCAAGCGCAGCGGCGACGGGGACTTCGGACTCGCATGGGGAGGCATCTCCGGCCTGCAGCTGGGCCTCTCCGCCGTGTGGACGGAGGCGCAGCGGAGGAACGTCCCGCTCTCGGCGCTGCTCCCGCTGTTCACCACGGGTCCGGCCGCGGTGGCAGGACTGACCGGGCTGGGTGAGATCGCCGTGGGTGCGCCCGCGCACCTGGCGGAGTTCGGTCCCGAGGAGCCCTTCACGGTCGACGCGCACGCGCTCCGGCACCGCAATCCCATCAGCGCCTACGACGGTGCCGCCCTGACCGGCCGCGTCCGCCGCACCTGGCTGCGCGGATCCCCTGTCTTCGACGCGAGCACCGTGTCCGACTCGGCACCCGTGCGCGAACAGCAGCCGCAGGGCTGCCTGCTGCGCAGACCCGTCGTGTCGGTGCTGCAGCGGGGGGAGGGCGCCATCCCGGGCTCCGTGTATCTCCCAGCCGCACCGGAGACCGTGCTGTGGGGCCGCTCCCCGTGCCGCACGGACCCCCCTGTGCTCACGGTGGATCCCGGAACCTCCGTGACGATCGACACCGTCAGTCACGAGGGGATCCTCGAGGACCAGGGCTCGGATCCGCTCGCCTACTTCTCCGCGCACGGAGTGCCCGCCGAGGCTGTCCTGCGCGACGCCGTCGAGATCGCCTCGGCGGGCACTCGGGACGTGCGGACGGACGGGCCGCACGTGCTCACCGGGCCCATCCGCATCACGGGTGCCGAACCCGGCGATCTGCTGCGGATCACGGTGGAACGGCTGGACCTGCGCGCGCCCTACGGCGTGATCTCCAACCGCCACGGCCGCGGGGCGCTCTCCGGCGAGCTGCCGCGCGGCGAGGGGAACGTGAGCGTCTTCAGCGCCGTCGAGGAGCGCGAGGGCGGCCTCGTGGGCACCCTGCCCGTGACGGAGGGCGGCCCGCACGCCGTGGTCTACCCGCTCGCCCCGTTCCTCGGCACGATGGGCGTGGCCGCGGACGCGGATGTGCGGCCGCACTCCGTTCCGCCCGGTGCTCACGGAGGGAACATCGACATCAACCTGCTGGGCGAGGGATCGGTGCTCTACCTGCCCGTGCAGGTGGCGGGCGCACTCGCGTATGTCGGCGATCCGCACTTCGCCCAGGGGGACGGCGAGGTCGCACTCACCGCCCTCGAGGCGCCGCTGCGCGCCACACTGCGCTTCGACATCGTGCCCCGGGAGGAGGCGCTGGCCTCGTTCGGCGACGTGCTCGGACCGCTCGCCCGTGCCGGCGGGTACCTCATCCCCACGGGACTGGACCCGGACCTCGACGAGGCGATGCGGGCATGCGTGCGCGCAGCGCTCTCCCTCATCCGCGCCCGCTGGGGGATGGACGAGCACCTGGCCTACGCCTATCTGAGCGCGGCGACGGACTTCGACATCTCCCAGGTGGTCGACCAGGTGTGCGGCGTGCACGCCCGCATCCGCGAATCGGACTTCGAGGCGGTGGACCGTGACGCGCAGCGGTGAGCGGATCCCCGGCGCCGAGGCCGTGCCCACGGACCTCCTCCGCGCCTTCTGCGCCTATGAGAGGGCCCTCCTCGCCAACGACCTCGATGCGCTCGATCAAGCCTTCGCGGACTCCCCGGAGACCCTCCGCGGGGACTCCGCCGGTCTGCTCGTGGGCCATGCGGCGCTCTCCGCCTTCCGCGGCGTGCGCGGCGGGGTGCCGGAGCGCGTGATCGAGCGGATCGAGCACAGGTCGCTCACGGAGGATGCCGCGCTCATCGTGTCCGTCTCCCGGTTCGCCGCGGGGGGAACGGGCCTGCAGACCCAGCTGTGGCAGCGTGAGGGCGGCCGCTGGCTCATCACCGCCGCGCATGTGACCCCACGGGCGCAGGTCTTCGATCGCTCGGTGTGGAGGATCGTGGGCGATCCCCTGCTGCCGGGCGCGCAGGCGGGCCCGCTCGCCGGACTCACGGTGGCGGTGAAGGACCTGTTCGCGGTGCAGGGGCATGCGATCGGCGCGGGCAACCCGACGTTCCTCGCGCATGCGCGCCCGGAGACGGATTCCGCCGCAGCGGTCGGCGACCTCCTCCGCGCCGGCGTCTCCCTGCGCGGGATCGCCCGCACGGACGAGTTCGCCTACAGCATCGCCGGGGCCAACCCCCACTACGGCACGCCGCCCAACGCCGCCGTACCGGGCGCACTGCCCGGCGGCTCCTCGAACGGTCCGGCCGCAGCGGTCGCCGCGGGCCAGGCGGACATCGGGCTCGCCACGGATACAGCGGGCTCCATCCGCGTCCCGGCCTCGTATCAGGGGCTGTGGGGCCTGCGCACCACGCACGGCCTGGTCACCCGCCGGGGGCTGCTGCCGCTGGCGCCGTCCTTCGACACGGTGGGCTGGCTGACCCGCGACGGCGAGACCCTGCAGCGCGTGGTGGACACGTGCCTGGGTGCGGAGAACTCGGCGGCAGAGGCCGCGGAACCTGCCGTGGCCCGGGAGCCGTCCGCGGGGGGTGGGCGCCCAGGCAGCGCCGAGATGGCAGGACCCCCGCGTCTCCCCGCGCGACTGCTGGTCGTCGAGGAGGCTCTCGAGGCCGCGGAACCGGCCACACGCGAGGCCTTCGCGGACTTCCTCTCGCTCGTGGGCGATGTCGTGGGCGCACCGCAGATCTCCACTGTGCGGATCGGCGCGCTCCCGGAGTATCAGGAGGCCTTCCGCACGGTGCAGGCCGCGGAGGCCTGGCGCTGCCACGGGGAGTGGCTGCGCGCGCACCCCGGGTCCGTGGGCGAGGCCGCCGCTGAGCGGTTCCGCGTCGCCGAGTCCGTCTCCGCGCCGGAGGAGACCGCAGCACGCGCGGTGCTCGCGGGGCTCCGCGACCGGCTCCATGCACTTGTCCGCGGTGCCGTGCTGGTCCATCCCACCGTCCCTGGCACTGCTCCTGCACGCACGCTCGCGGGAGCAGACATGGAAGCGGTGCGCACGGCGACCCTGCGTATGACCACACCGGCGGCGGTCGGAGGTCTGCCCTCCCTGTCGGTTCCGCTGCTCACCGTGCCGTCATCTCTGGGCCCGGCTCCGGTGGGCGTTGCGCTCGTCGGAGCCGCGCGCACAGATCCCGGCCTCGTCCGTCTGGGCAGGAGCCTCGTCGCTCTCGCCCTCGAGGGGTCGGCCCCGGTCGACCGAAGCCACGCGGTCGACTCGTCGCGGTTCTCGTCGTGAGGGGCTGCACCGGCTGATGACCCGCACCCCGAACTCCGCCGTCCCGAAGGAGCACGCATGAACATTCCCGGTCCCGTCGACCCGCCCGCCCGTCTGCTGATGGGCCCCGGCCCCATCTCCGCCTATCCCAGCGTGCTGCGCTCCATGTCCGCACCGCTCGTGGGGCAGTTCGACCCGTACATGACCGCACTCATGGAGGAGACGCAGGAGCTGTACCGCGGTGTATGGTCCACGCGCAACGACGCCACGCTGCTCGTCGACGGCACCTCGCGCGCCGGGATCGAGGCGGCCCTCGTCTCCCTGATCCGCCCCGGTGAGCGGGTGCTCGTGCCGGTGTTCGGACGGTTCGGCCACCTGCTCGCTGAGATCGCGGAGCGCGCGCAGGCGGAAGTGCACACGATCGAGACGGATTGGGGACAGGTGTTCCCCGTGTCCGTGTTGGAGGAGGCGATCGCACGGGTGCGGCCCACTCTGCTCGCGCTCGTGCAGGGTGATACCTCCACGACCATGAACCAGCCGCTGGACGAGGTGGGAGAGCTCTGCGCCAAGCACGGCGCGCTCTTCTACACCGATGCCACCGCCTCCCTGGGAGGAAACCCCTTCGAAGCGGATGCGTGGGGCGTGGACGCTGCGACGGCGGGTCTGCAGAAGTGCCTGGGGGGCCCGTCCGGCTCCTCGCCCCTCACACTCTCGGAACGGGCGCTGGGGGTGATCCGCTCGCGCCGCCGGATCGAGGCGGGCATCCGTGAGGACGGCGACGATTCCGCCCCGGACTTCATCCGGTCCAACTACTTCGACCTGGGCCAGATCTGCGACTACTGGGGGCCGCGCCGCCTCAACCACCACACCGAGGCCACGTCGATGCTCTACGCAGCCCACGAATGCGCCCGGCTGCTCCTGCAGGAGGGACGAGACGCCGTCATCGCGCGGCACCGGGTCGCCGGCGAAGCCATGCTGGAGGGGGTGCGCGGACTGGGCCTGGGCGTGTTCGGCGACGTCGCGCACAAGATGAGCAACGTGGTGGCCGTCGAAATCCCGGAGATGGTGCACGGGGATGCCGTTCGCGCCTCGCTTCTCGAGGACTTCGGGATCGAGATCGGGACGTCGTTCGGCCCCCTGCACGGCCGTGTGTGGAGGATCGGGACGATGGGCCACAACGCACGAGAGGACGCAGTGCTCCAGACGCTCGCGGCGCTCGAGTCCGCGCTGCGCAGCCACGGTGCCTCCGTGCCGAACGGCGACGGCGTCGAGGCGGCCCGTGCGGTGTTCCGGGGAGCAGCTGCGTGAGCCGGCGGTTGGGCAGCACCCTGGTCGACTCCGCCGCTGTGGCCGCACAGCGCATCATGGCCCGCTGCGACGAGCTCGCACGGATCACGGCGACCCCCGGTCGCGGGATCGAGCGGGTCTACCTCTCGCCCGAACACGCGCAGGTGAATCGCGTGGTGGCCGCGTGGATGCGCGAGGTCGGCATGAGCGCCCGGCAGGACGCGGCGGGCAATCTCGTGGGACGGATCGAGCCCGCCGATCGCGAGCCCGGTGGTCCGGCCCTCGTGCTGGGCTCCCATCTGGACACGGTTCCGGACGCCGGCCGGTTCGACGGGATAGCCGGAGTGCTCATGGCGCTGGAGACGGTGCGCATGCTGCGCAGCCCGGGCGAGGCAGAGACCGCCGCGCCGGGGGCCTCTGGCACCGTGGTGCTGCCGTTCGCGCTCGAGGTGATCGCCTTCGCGGACGAGGAGGGCACGCGGTTCGGGGCGGCGCTGCTGGGCTCCGCAGCCGTGGCGGGAACCTGGCGCGAGGAATGGTGGCAGCTCACGGACGCCCAGGGCGTGAGCCTGCGCGAGGCGTTCGTGGAATTCGGACTGGACCCCGGCCGGGTGGGCGAGGCCGCCCGTCGTCCCGAGGATCTCGTGGGCTATCTCGAGGCGCACATCGAGCAGGGGCCTGAGCTCGAAGGACGCGAGGAGTCGCTGGCCGTCGTCTCCTCGATCGCGAGTGCACGTCGCTTCGACATCACGGTGGAGGGGGAGACCCGGCACGCAGGCGGCACGCCCTACGACATGCGCCGCGATGCGCTGCTGGGGGCGAGCGAGGCGGCACTGGCCGTGGAGCGCATCTGCAGGGCGGAGCACCACATCATCGGCACGGTGGGGCAGCTGGGTGCCTTCCCCGGAGCGGTGAATGTGGTTCCCGGCGAGGCGAAGCTGAGCCTGGACCTGCGCGGAGAGCTGGATGAGACCCGGGACAGGGTGTGGCAGCAGATCTCCGACGAGGTCGACGCCATCATGGCCCGGCGTGGCCTGCACTGGCGAGCACAGGAGTTCCACAGTGCCCCGGCTGTCTTCTGCGCCCCCCTGCTCAGGGACGTGGTGCGCGAGGGAATCGTCTCCACACTGCCCCGGGGCGCGGATGAGCCCGCGCAGATCTTCAGCCGGGCCGGGCACGACGGCATGGCCCTCGCCGGCATCACGGACGTGGGGATGCTGTTCATGCGCAACCCCGGCGGCATCAGCCACCACCCGGACGAGTTCGTGAGCGCGCAGGACGTGCGTGCGGGGCTGCAGGCGCTCGCCGAGGCCGTCCTCCACCTCGCCGCAGAGCGCCGGTGATGCGGATCTGTGCCATCATGACGACCGGCCGAGGGAGAGGGTGCTGATGACGGAGCTGCCAGACCGCGCGGCGATGAGCGCGCGTACGGTGCGGATCGACATCCGGATCGACGAACAGTACGGAGCGCTGGCGCCGCAGGAGCGCAGAGTCGCCGATTTCCTGCTGGAGCACCTGGGCGATCTGTCCGTGATGCCGGCGGCGGACATCAGCCGTGAAACAGGTGTTTCGAAGGCGACGGTCTCCCGGTTCATCCGCAAGCTGGGATTCGAGGACTACAAGGAGGCACGCGAGCACGCGCTGGAACTGCGCAGGAGCGGCCTGCCCACCGCCGGACCCGCCCGGTCCGCCAACACGGAGGACTCCACCGCCCTGCAGCGGCATGTGGCCAGCGACCAGGAGAACCTGGCGCGCATGAGCACCGACCTCACGGGCACGCGCATCGAGGCCGCCGTGGACCTGCTCGCACATGCACGCAGCATCCGGGTCTTCGGGCTGCGCAACAGCTATCCGCTGGCACTGCACCTGCGTCAGCAGCTCATCCAGGTGCGTGAGGGCGTCCGGCTGATTCCGCAGCCCGGACAGACACTGGGCGAGGAGCTCGCTGGCCTCACTGCTGAGGACGTCGTGGTCGCGTTCGGATTCCGCCGCCGGCCGGCGGCATTCGGTCAGGTGATCGACGTTCTCGCCGAATCGCCGGCCAAGCTCATCTGCGTGGGGGATTCGAGCGCACGGCGCTTCGCGATGCTCACGGACTGCTGGATCGAGTGCCCGCTGGGCACGGACAGCGCCTTCGACAGCTATGCCGCCCCGATGTCGCTGGTGAGCCTCCTGTCCAACGGCGTGCTCAGCACGATCCCCGCGCAGGGGAGCAGGCGGATCTCCTCCATCACGTCCGGCTACGAGCAGCTGGGCGAGCTGGAGCTCTGAGGAGCGCCGCGCAACGTTTCATAGCGTTTCACGCGGCAGATTTGTAAGATCCATATGTTTCACCTGTGCCCCACGGGTGCAACACTCGCGAAACATCCGAGGAATACCGTTCCTTCCAGACGCCGCCCGTGAGCGGTGTCACGGCCGGACGCTCCGGCCGTGATCATCACATCCATGATCAGGAAGGGGTGGCAGTGCTCGGATTTCTGCTGCGGCGCCTTGCACAGGCCGTGTTCACGATCTTCGCGGTCGTGAGCATCACGTTCCTCTTCGGCCGGCTGGCCGGCGGCCCTGCGGCGCAGATGCTTCCGGAGAACGCGACCCAGGACCAGGTCGACGCGCTCAATGCGGAGCTGGGCCTCGACCGCCCGCTGCTCACCCAGTACCTGGATTACCTGGGTGGTGTGCTCACCGGGGACTTCCAGAACTCCTACCAGCAGTCCGGGACGTCCTCCATGCAGCTCGTCCTGGAGCGCTTCCCCCACTCCCTCCAGCTGGGAGCGACGGGGCTCGTCCTGGGGCTCGTGCTCGCCCTGGCGGCTGTGCTCCTCCTGCAGATGACGGAGAGCCGGTGGCTGCGCTCGATCCTGCTGTCCATCGGCTCGATCCGCGCATCGATCCCCGACTTCTTCTTCGGCCTCCTGCTGGTGCTGCTGTTCTCCGTGCAGCTGGGCTGGCTCCCCTCACTGGGCAATTCGGCCCCAGGAGCGGTGATCATGCCGGCAGTCACGATCGCCACGGCGCAGTTCGTCGTGTACATGAGGCTCTTCGACTCCTCGATGACGGTGGAGTCCGGTGCCGACTACGTGCGGACGGCTTACGCCCGCGGCGAGACGCGCACCCGGGTGCTCTTCGCGGAGACGCTGCCCAACGCCGTCGTCCCCGTGCTGACCCTGGCCGGGATGAACCTCGGATCCTTCCTGGGAGGGCTCGTCCTCATCGAGAACGTGTTCGCCTGGCCGGGGCTCGGCCAGCTGATCGTGGGCAGCGTCTACACCCGTGATTTCCCGGTCGTGCAGTCCGGGCTGATCCTCGTCGCCCTCCTCTTCGTGTGCGCGAACCTGCTCGTCGATCTGCTGCAGGCCGCTCTCGACCCCCGTGTGAGGCTCTCATGACACCCACAGACTCCGCCGGCACCTCGCGGAACCCGGCAGCACCCGCCCCCGCCTCTGTGAACGCCACATCACAGGCAGCGGCGGATGCACTGGCCATGCCGGCGACGCAGCCCGGCCTCGCAGAGGACTCGCGTGGAGGTGCTCCGGCGCGCAGGCCGCTGGCGCTGCGCTGGCTGCCCCGTTCGGTCGACCAGTGGCAGCCGTGGGTGGGGCTGGCGATGCTCGTCCTCGTCGTGGGGTACTCGCTCGTTCTCCCGCTCCTGCCCGGCTACGACCCCTACGGGCAGGACCTCACCAAGTCCCTGCTGGCCCCGGGAGCGGATCCGGCGCACATCCTCGGCACGGACAGCCTGGGGCGCGACACCGCGTCGCGCCTGGCGCTCGCCGGCCGCGTCACTCTTCTCGCGATCGTCATCATCATCGTGGCGAACGCCGTCATCGGCATGGTGATCGGCACGCTGTCCGGGTACTTCGGCGGCAAGCTGGACAACGCGCTCATGGCGCTCGCGGACATCCAGCTGGCGATGCCGATGATCCTGGTCCTCACCGCACTCGCGGCGGTGCGCGGGCCGAGCGTCACGCTCATGGTGGCGGCGCTCTCCCTGACCTTCTGGGTCGGCTACGCTCGCGTGGCGCGCACGACGGCCCGCAGTCTGCGCGAACGGGATTTCGTGCTGGCGCCCAAGCTGCAGGGAGCGACCACGGCGCGGATCATCCGCACGCACGTCCTGCCCAGCGTGGGCACGCAGATGCTCATCCTCGCCAGCACGGACATCGGCACCATCATCCTGCTCATGTCGGCCTTCGACTACCTGGGGCTGGGCGTGCAGGCCCCGCTGCCCAGCTGGGGGTCCATGATCGGCGATTCGCAGCGGTACATGCGCGAAGAGGCCTGGCAGGCCATCATCCCCGGCATCGCGATCTTCCTCGCGGTGTCCGGCACCAACCTCTTCAGCCAGAAGTTCACGGGGGAGAACTCCGCAGCGCGCCTGCGCAGGACCTCGCGGAAATCGGCTCGCAGGACCAGGAAGGCATGACATGAGCGACGCACTGGTGGAGGTCGAGAACCTCCGGGTGGGATTCGAGACGGAATCCGGCGAGACGGTGGAGATCGTCGAGGACGTCTCCTTCACGCTGCACGAGGGCCAGACGCTGTGCCTCGTGGGCGAATCCGGCAGCGGCAAGTCCGTCACGGCGCTCGCCGTGCTGGGACTGCTCCCGCCGCCGCTGGAGGTGCTCTCCGGCAGCATCCGGTTCCGGGGCAGGGAGCTCACCGAGCTGTCCGAGGCGGCGATGCGCAGGCTGCGCGGCAAAGACATCGCGATGGTGTTCCAGGACCCCATGACCAGCCTCAACCCCGTCAAGCGCGTGGGCGACCAGATAGGCCGGGCGATCAGGGCGCACGACCGCAATGCGGGGTCGTCCGAGGTCCGGCAGAAGGTGCGCGAGATCCTCGACGAAGTGGGGATCCGGGATGCGGATGAGCGCATGCGCTCGTACCCGCATCAGTGGTCCGGCGGCATGCGGCAGCGTGCGGTGATCGGCATGGCGATGGCGAACGATCCCGCGGTGCTGCTTGCGGACGAACCCACGACGGCTCTTGACGTCACGGTGCAGGCGCAGGTCATCGACGTGCTCGCCCGCCGTCGGCGGGAGACCGGTGCGGCGATGCTCATGATCACCCACGACCTCGGTCTGGTCGCACAGATCGCGGACGACGTCGCCGTCATGTACGCCGGCCGCGTGGCGGAGAAGGGCACCGTCTGGGACGTGTTCGACCGCCCGGCCCATCCCTACACCCGCGGACTGCTGGGCAGCCTGCTCACGGCTGCGACGCTGGGCCAGCGCGCCTACGCCATCCCCGGTTCGCCTCCGGCCCCGGCGCAGAGGCCGGCGGGCTGTCCGTTCGCCCCGCGCTGCGAGAGCGAGCTCAAGGGGCCGGCCTGCCACAGCGGCAGGCCGGTGCCCGTCGACCTGGGCGGAGTGCATCAGGCAGCCTGCGTCCCGCTGGCGGAGAAGCACGCCGAGGCGGAGGCCGGAGGTGCAGCAGCATGAGCACGCCGGAGAGCACCGTGCCCGCTCCGCCCATCCGCATCGAGGACCTCGTGGTGGAGTTCTCCACCCGCCGGGGGCTGAAGCGGCCCGTGAATCGTGCCGTGAACGGAGTGAGCCTTTCCGTGGGGCGCGGCGAGACCCTGGCCCTCGTGGGAGAGTCCGGCTGCGGCAAGTCCACGCTGGTGCGCACGATCTTCGGCCTCAACCCGATCGCCTCGGGCTCCATCGAGGTGTTCGGCAGGGACGTCGCCTCGATGGGCAGGAGCGCCCGCACCCAGCTGTATCGGCAGGTGCAGATGGTGTTCCAGGATCCGTACTCCTCACTCGATCCCGCGCTGACCGCCCACGACATCGTCGCCGAGCCTCTGCGCATCAACCGCGAGTACGACCGCAGCCGCGTCGTCGAGCTGTTGGAGCAGGTGGGCCTCGACGAGAGTGCGCTGTCCAAGCGCCCCCGCGAGTTCTCCGGCGGGCAGCGCCAGCGGATCGGCATCGCACGGGCGCTGGCGCTGCGGCCGGAGGTGATCGTCCTGGACGAGCCCGTCTCCGCCCTCGACGTGTCCGTCCAGGCGCAGGTGCTCAACCTGCTCGACGACCTGCAGTCCTCCCTGGGGCTGTCCTACCTGTTCATCGCCCACGACCTGTCCGTGATCCGCCACATCGCGGATCGGGTGGCGGTCATGGACGCGGGCCGGATCGTGGAGACCGGCACTCGGGATCAGGTCTTCGACTCTCCGCAGGAGGACTTCACCCGCACCCTGCTCGACGCGGTGCCGGTGCCGGACCCGCACCAGCGGCGCGAGGCCGGGGTATGAGGAGACCGCTCACGCTCGGGGCCGCTCCCTTCCCCTCATGTCCCGTCCTCACACCGGTTCGCACCGCTCCCTCACCCCATCCCCATTCCTTCCCTGAGGAGACCTCCCATGTTCACCAAGAAGCGCAGCGCCGCAGTCCTCGCAGCCGCCGTCACCACTGCTCTCACGCTCTCCGCCTGCAGCGGCGGAGGCAGCGGGGGCGGCGGAGACGAGAGCGATGTCCCGGCGGAGATCGTCGTCGCCAAGGAATCCGAACCCACCCGGGTGGCCGACCCCATCATCGACGGGTCGCTGGCCGGCTACAGCTGGTACTACGCGCTCTTCGACACGCTCACGATTCTCACGCCGGACGGGGAGATCGTCCCCCGGCTGTCGACGGAGTGGGAGTCCTCCGACGACCTCATGACCTGGACGTTCAACGTGCGTGAGGGCGTGACGTTCACGAACGGCGATCCGCTCACCGCCCATGACGTCGCCTTCACCTACAACCAGATCCTCTCCGAACCGGATTCCTCGCCGCGCTCCTACATGCAGCCGCTCGAGAGCGCAGAGGCGATCGACGACACGACGGTCGAGTTCCACCTCAACACCCCGTTCTCCCCGTTCCCCTCCATCACCACCTCGGTGTCGATCGTGCCGGAGGACACCTACACGGAGATGGGCAGCGAGGCCTTCGCCGAGGCCCCGGTGGGCTCCGGCCCGTATCAGTTCACCAGCCGGAACGTGGGTGTGGACTACGTGATCGAGCGCAACGACGACTACTGGGGAGAGCAGGCCCCGTACGAGAAGATCACGTTCCAGACCATCGCGGACGAGGACGCGCGCCTCAACGGCGTCCTCTCCTCCAGCGTCGATGTGGCTCTCATCGCCCCCAACCAGGTGGACTCCGTGAGCGGGGCGGCGGAAGCGATGTCGCAGGAGTCGAACGGCGTGACCTTCTTCGGCATGAACAGCACGGAGGGGCCGCTGCAGGACCAGAAGGTGCGAAGGGCGGTCGAGCTCGCGATCGACAAGCAGTCGCTCGTGGACAACGTGCTGGACGGCCGGGCATCGGTCGCCTCGCAGATGATCGCACCCGCGGTGGCGGGCTACGACGACTCCCTCGAGGTCAGCGACTTCGACCCGGATCAGGCCCGCGAGCTCCTCGACGAGGCCGGCTACGACGGCACTCCCATCACGCTCTCCTACGCCTCTGCCGGGCGCATCCCGCTCAGCGCCGAGTACGTGCAGGCGGTGCAGGCGATGCTCCAGGACGTGGGCTTCGAGATCGAGCTGGAGGGCATGGACCAGTCGACCTTCAGCGACCGGGTGTACTCCGACAAGGACATGCCCGGCATCTACCTCAACACGTACGCTCCCTCGCAGATGGACGGCGATCCGGTGATCGAGGACATGTTCGCAGGCGGCTACAACGACTACGCCATGGAGGACGAGACGGACGAGCTCGTCGACCTCACCCGCGAGACGGAGGGTGAGGAGCGCGTTGAGGCGTACGGCGATCTGATGCGCTACAACGAGGAGAACTCGCTGCTCATCCCGCTGTACGTGCCGGACACCAACTTCGTCGTGTCGGACGACGTGGAGTTCGATCCGCGTGCGGACGGGCTCTACCTCTTCTTCCCCATCGGCGGCGAGGCAGCAGCAGAGTAATGGCGACAGCAGACGCACAGCAGGGCGCAGCAGATGCGCCGGTGACTCGCGTGCGGGCCGGTCACCTGCTCGCCTGGGACGGTGCGGATCACGTGCTGCTGAGGGATGCGGAACTGGTCCACCGCGGGGCGGAGATCGTCTTCGCGGGGCACGGCTACACCGGCGAGGTGGATGAGGAGGTCGATGCGCGCGGCTCCCTCGTCATGCCGGGTCTCATCGACCTGGACGCGCTCACGGACATCGACCACTGCCTGCTCGACTCGTGGGGCGACCGCGAGGAGACGGGCGGGTTCAACTGGTCGCCGGAGTACGCCGCCGATCCCACGGGAGCCCTCACCCAGGAGGAACGGGCCCTCATGCGGGAGTACGCCCTCGCACAGCTGGCGCGTCACGGCGTCACCACATACATGCCGATCGCCTCCGAGGTGCATGCGCAGTGGGCGGAGACGTGCCGCGACTTCGCAGACGTCGCAGAGGTGACCCAGAGGCTGGGACTGCGCGGGTACATGGGGCCCTCCTACCGGGCCGGCGTGAGCGTGTACGGCCCGGAGGGCGCGGACGTCCACCAGGACGTGGAGCGCGGCGAGGCAGGATTGGCAGAGGCTCGCGCGTTCCTGGACCACGCAGAGTCCCTCGACACGGACCTCGTCCACGGGGTTCTGCTTCCCTGCCGCATCGAGACGCTCACGTTCGAGCTCATGGAGCAGACGGCGCAGCTGGCCCGCGAACGCGACGTCCACGTGCGCCTGCACTGCCTGCAGGGGGCGAAGGAACCTGTCTACACGCAGCGGTTCTGGGGGATGGACGTCGTCGAATCGCTCGAGCGCTCGGGCCTGCTCGAGGCGAAGCTGCTCATCCCGCACGGCCGTGAGCTGGGTGATCTGCGGGATCCTGAGGTCGCTGCCGGAGCAGAGGTGCAGGCGCTGGTGCGCCACGATGTGCCCATCATCCACTGCCCGCTCACGTCCGCGCGCTACGGCTCCGCCCTGCTGTCCTTCGAGGCGTACCGCCGGGCGGGTCTCACCATGGTGCTGGGGACCGATTCGTTCCCGCCGGACCTCTTCCGCGGCATCGACGTGGGTGTGCAGCTGTCCAAGATCGTCGATGAATCGCTGGCGGCGGGGCGCGTCGACGACTATGTGCGTGCGGCCACCTCCGTCGCGGCGGACGTGCTGGGCCGGCCGGACCTGGGCAGGCTGGCTCCCGGGGCCACGGCGGACTACATCGTCGCCGACCTCACGGACTTCGCCACCGGTGTGGTGGACGATCCCGTGCGCACCCTCGTGGTGAACGGTTCGGGGCGCGACGTCGTGCGCACCGTCGTGGCCGGGCGCACCATCATGGCCGACGGCGTGGTGCGGGGGGTCGACGACATGGATGCCCTGGCCGCGCAGGCGCAGGAGCTGTTCGCCACGCTGCGCAGTTCGTACGCCGATCGTGACTACCGTCATCGCAGTGCTGATGAGCTGTTCCCGCCGGCGTTCACCACGGAGGGTTCACCCGCATGACGAGGGAGCACTAGTGAGCACACCCGAACGCCGGATCCTCGTGGTCAACTGCAACACGAATGCGGAGATGACGCGGGCGATCGGGGCGACGGCGCAGTCCGCAGCGTTGCCGAGCACACGGATCACGGCGCTCACCCCGCCGTTCGGCCCGGAATCGGCAGAGGGCTACTACGAGAGCTTCGTCGCGGCGGCCGGGATGCTCGCGGCCGTGGAACAGGAACCAGAGCACTTCGACGCGATCGTGCTGGCCGGGTTCGGCGAGCACGGTCGCGAGGGGATGCGCCAGCGCTGGGACGTGCCGGTCGTGGACATCACAGAGGCCGGCCCTCAGCTGGCGCAGCTGGTCGCGCACCGGTACGGGATCGTCACGACACTGGACAGCACGCTCCCGCTCATCTGGGAGAGCCTGCGCGGGGCCGGTCTGGACGCGCGGTGCACGGACGTGGTGGCGGGAGACATCCCCGTCTCCGGCATCCACTCCTCCGTGCGCGCGGCCGCGGCCGCTCTGGAGCGCTGCTCCCGGGACCTGCTCCGGCGCGGTGCGGAGGCGATCGTTCTGGGGTGCGCCGGTTTCGCGGGCCTCGACGCGGAGCTCCAGGACCGGCTGGGAGTTCCCGTCGTGGATCCCGTGGCCGCCGCGGTGCGGATGGCGGAGGTGCTGTGCCGTTCCGGTCTGCAGACGTCCCGGCACGGTGCGTACCGACCGGTGAATGAGGACAAGACGTGGAAGATGTGGCCGCCGCACGAATACCAGACAGCTCAGGATCCGAGGGGAGAGGCATGAATGACGCGCTGATCGCGAACGTCCGTCCGTGGGGCGGGGAGCCTGTGGATGTGACGGTGCGCGCCGGGACGATCGCGCAGGTGGAGCCCGCCGGAGCTGAGGCGCCCGGGAAGGATCCCACGGGCCTCTTCCCCGCATCGGCGGGATCCGGGCAGGCGCCGGGGAGCACCGTCGACGGTGCCGGCAGACTCGCCTTCCCCGCGTTCTCGGACGTGCACGTGCACCTCGACTCGACGCGCGTGGGGCTGCCCTTCCGACCCAACGACGTCGTGCGGAAGAGCCTGTGGTCGTTCATCCAGAACGACCGCGACCACTGGCGCGAGGCCGAGGCCTCCGTCTCCGAGCGCGCCTCCCTCACCCTGGGCCGGGCCGTGGCCCACGGCATGACGCGGGCGCGCAGCTATGCGCAGATCGACGCGGACTGCGGGCTCGAACGTCTGGAAGGGGTGCTCGCCGCGCGTGAGGAGCACAGGGACCGCGCACAGGTGGAGGTCGTCGCATTCCCTCAGGCCGGCCTGCTGCTGGAGCCGGGAGTGCCCGCGCTCATCGAGGAAGGTCTGCGCAGCGGCGTCGACCTGGTGGGCGGGATCGATCCCTGTGCGCTCGACGCCGATCCTCGGCAGCACCTCGACACGGTGTTCGACATGGCCGAGCGCCACGGAGCACGGATCGACATCCATCTGCACGAACCCGGAGAGCTGGGTCTGTTCAGCGCACGGCAGGTGATCAAGCGGGTGCGGGCGCTCGATCTGCGCGGGAGGGTGACGCTGGCGCATTCCTTCTTCCTCGCGGGGATCACGGAGAGCCAGCGCGCCGATGTGCTCGCGGACATGGCGGAGCTGGACATCGCCCTCACCACCGTGGCACCCGGCGACAGGGGAGTGCTCCCCATGCTGGAGATCATGGACGCGGGAGTCCGTCTGGGCCTGGGTCAGGACGGGCAGCGCGACTACTGGTCTCCTTACGGCAGCACGGACATGCTCGATCGCACGTGGCAGCTGGCCTTCACGAACAACCTCCGCCGTGACGAGGACATCGAGCGTGCGTTCGAGACCGCGACGCTGGGCGGTGCCCGGGTGATGGACGCCTCGGCATCGTTCGGACCGGCTCGGGGATTCGACGTGGGCGACCCTGCGGACTTCGTGCTGGTGCCCGGCGAGCTGCCGGCGCAGGTGGTCATGGACCGGCCGGGCGGGCGCACCGTGGTGCACGGCGGGCGCGTGGTGGCCGAGGACGGTACGCTGCTGTGACGCGGATCCTCACCTCGGAGCAGGTGGAGGGGCTGTTCGCCGGGGCCGAGGCGCGCGACCGGCTGCGGGGCGCGCTCGTCGCCGTGCACCGCGGCATCGCCGAGGGCCGCGTGCTCCAGCCGGCGCCGCATCCTCTGGCGGACCCCGCACTGGATCCCGCGGACCGGCCGGCGGTGGTGCCCATGCTCGCCCACGATCTGGAGACCGGGGACTTCGTCGTGAAGGTGCTCGCGGACGCCCCGGCGAACCGTGCGCGCGGGCTGCCTGCGCAGCGGTCCTCGGTGGCGCTGTTCGACGGGGCGACGGGTGTGTGCACGGCGCTCATCGATGGCCGTGCGCTCACCCGGATCCGCACGGCGGCCGTGACGGCCGCGGCCACGGATGCGCTCGCCCGGCCGGATGCGGGGGTGCTCGCGCTCGCCGGGGCGGGTCCCCTTGCGGTGGAGCACGCGCGTGCCCTGCTGCGGGTGCGCCGCTTCGAGAAGGTGCTGGTCTGGTCGCGGTCGCAGGAGCGGGCGCGCGAAGCCGCGGGGCAGATCCGTGCGGACGCAGCGCAGCCGGTCTCCCCTGACGTGATCGTCGCGGAAACCGTGGAGGAGGCGGTGCGGGCCGCCGATGTCGTGTGCACGCTCACCCCGGCGGTGCAGCCCTATCTGCGTGCGGAATGGTTGCGGCCGGGCGCGCTCGTGAACGCGGTGGGCTCTCCCCCGCGTCCGTGCTTCGCAGAGCTCCTGCCTGAGGTCTTCTCCCGCTGCGCGCTCACCGTCGTGGATGTGCGCACCGTGGCGCTGGCGGAGTCCGGGAACGTCCGCGGCGCCCTGGAGGCAGGAGCCGTGGAGGAGAAGGACCTGGTGGAACTGGGCGAGGTGCGGGGAGGCTCTGCGGGCGCTGCCGGGTCTGCTGTCGAGCTTGCTGGTTCTGCTGATGCCGGCGGCGACGCTGCGCGGGTCGAGGCGCTCTCCGCGAGCGACGTGCGCGTCTTCAACTCCGTGGGCGTGGGCGCGCAGGACCTCGCCGCCGCGCGCCTCGTGCTCGCTGCTGCGGAAGGCGCACAGGTAGGGAGCACGGCGCCAATCCGGTGATACGGGGCGCTGCTCTGGTGAGCGCAACGCGGCGATGCAGGGCATCGCGACCGAATCGACGTGTTCCCGCGCCAGCTTCGCAAGCGTCCGATCCCGCAGTTCGAATCTCCTCGGCTCCACTCGAGAATGGTTGAGACTTTCGGGACTGCTGAAGGTCTTGGGGACTCTTCTCGTTAGGCCGCGGATGCGGTCGGTGTGGTCATGATTGCTTCGAACTCGACGGGTGATTTGAACCGCCGCAGGTTTGATGCCGCGTCTTTTCTGGTTGGAAGGATGGCGTCATGCCGAAGAAGATCGATCCCGCGCTCAAGGAACGAGCTGTCCGGCTCGTGCGGGAGCACCGCGCCGAGTACCCCTCGAACGCGAAGGCCGTCGCCCGGCAGGAGGGTGTCGGGCGCGAGAGCCTGCGTCGGTGGGTGATGCAGGCCGACATCGACGCGGGCGACCGTGACGGTGTCACCAGCGAGGAGGCCGCGGAGATCCGTCGCCTCAAGGCCGAGAACAAGCGGCTGCGGGAGGACGTGGCGATCCTGAAAGCGGCCGCGACTTTCTTCGCGTCAGTACCAGACTGAGGGTGTCCCGGCGGGACTGGCTCGTTTTTTCGCTGTCCTTCGTGGCTTGTCCGCGATGTGCCGTCCCGCCGGGGCCCGCGGTGCTGGAGGTGGGCGTGGCCTGATAGGAGCCTGCTGGTTCGAATGCCCCACTGAGGCGTGCCCTCCCGCGTTCGGCACCGCTGCTCGAGCAGTAACCGACCTGTGGAAGGGACTGTCATGACTGTCGTCGGGATCGACGCTCACAAGGACTGGCACACGCTCGTCGCGGTGGACGAAGTGGGACGCAGGATCAAGGAGCTCACGGTCGAAGCACGTGCCGCCGGGCACCGGAAGATCATGACCTGGCTGGAAGCCTTCGAAGACGTCACTGTCGCGGTCGAGGACTGTCGACACTTGACTCGTCGGCTCGAGGCGGATCTGCTCGAGGCCGGCCATCGAGTCGTGCGCGTGCACACCAGGTTGATGGCTGGCATGAGGCGTAGCAGCCGCGAGCGCGGGAAGTCGGACCCCATTGACGCCGAGGCCGTGGCCCGGGTGGCACTGCGCGAAGAGGGCTTGCCGACCGCTGAGCTTCCGGGCGCTTCCAGGGACATCAAGCTCCTGTCTGACCATCGCAGGACCTTGGTCGCCCGGCGCACTGCGATGCAGTCCAAGGCTCGCTGGTTCCTCCATGAAATCGATCCTGAGCTGGAGATTCCCTCTCGTGCTCTGCGCCGATACCACCTCTTGGACGAGCTGATCGAGTACCTGGAGCCGGTCGAGGGGGCGGTCGCCGAGATCGCTCTCGACCTCCTGGTCGATATCCGAGAGCTCACCGTCAGGATCAACGCACTGGAGAGCCGCCTGAGCCGACTGGTGCGGTCAAGTCATCCCTCGCTGGTCGCCGTGCCGGGTATGGGCACCTTGGGCGCAGCGATGATCATCGGCGAGACCGCGGGGATCGCCAGGTTTCGCTCCCGCGGTGCTTACGCACGGTTCAACGGCACCGCGCCGATCCCGGTCTGGTCAGGCAACAAGGTCCGTGTTCGCCTCTCGCGTGGAGGGAATCGCACGATCAACACCGCCCTGCATATGGCTGCCCTCACCCAGATCCGGATGGGCGCTGAAGGCGCCGTCTACTACGACAAGCTCATCGCCGCCGGCAAGACTCGCAAAGAGGCGCTACGGCTACTACGACGTCGACTCTCGGACCGCGTCTACGCGGCACAGCGAGCCGACGTGGTCCCCACCGTCCAGGCGCCTGCGAGTGATGGTCCATTGGGGCCGCCGACGATCGAGGATCCCGCGTCCTCGATGACGCTCATGGCCGCCTGAGCGATCGCACTTGACATAGGAGCATCGGGGAACTCGACCCCCGCAACCGATGATCATGGGTTTCATCGACCAGATGCGGGCCCAGGGGCATGCGGTCGAGTCGATCCTCCGCGTCCTGCAGCAGCAGGGCGTGAAGATCGCCGCGCGCACCTACCGGGCGTGGAAGCAAGGCCGCATCAGCGCGCGGACCGTCACCGACGCGTTCGTGGTGGACGCGGTCCGCGACGCCGCCTGGCACGATGAGACCGATCCCGCGACGGGAGAGGTGCGTCGGAAGATGACTCCGGAAGGGCTCTACGGGCGTCGGAAGATGACCGCGCTGACCCGCCGCACCGCGCTCTCGGACGCGTCCTGGGGTGCGGTGGACCGGGCGATGCGCCTGCTCACCCTCGAAGGCGTCAAGCGGGCCAAGGCGGTGCGCACGACGATCCCCGGGAAGGGCGGCGTCCGGGCCGGGGACCTGCTGAACCGGGACTTCACCGCCCCGCGCCCGGATCACACCTGGGTGATGGACTTCACCTACGTGCGTACCTGGGCCGGGTTCGTGTACGTCGCGTTCATCCTCGACGTCTACTCGCAGCGCCTCGTCGCCTGGCACATCCAGACCACCAAACACGTCGAACTGGTGATGATCCCGCTGCGGATGGCGCTGTGGGAACGCGAACGGCAAGGCCACCCCGTCGCCGCCGGTCAGCTCCGCGCACACTCGGATGCCGGGTCGCAAGGCGGATTCAACTGGTGGTCGCAACACCGCTTGTTTGCAGCAAGTGTAGGTGTTCGTCGAGTGCTTCAGCCGGAGTTCGCCAACCGAGTCGTTTGCGGGGTCGTGTGTTGAGGGCGTGGGCGACGGCGGCGAGGTCGTCTGGGGCCCAGCGTGAGAGATCGGTGCCTTTAGGGAAGTATTGACGGAGCAGCCCGTTCGTGTTCTCGTTCGTGCCGCGCTGCCAGGGGCTGTGAGGGTCTGCGAAGTAGACCGTCAGGCCGGTGTCGATCGCGAACTGGGCATGAGCGGACATCTCCTTCCCGCGGTCCCAGGTCAGCGAGCGTTTGAGTTCCGACGGCAGAGTGCTCATCGCCCTCGCAAGCGCGCGGTTCATCGACAGCGCCCCGTACCCGGATAGCGCCGGCCCGTTCTTGACGATGGGCTGTTCCCGCCACCCGTCCTCGCGGGGCAGGTGAACGAGTGTGGTGAACCCTGTGCTTCGTTCAACGACGGTGCCGATCGCGGACCGATTGAGGCCGATGATGAGATCACCCTCGTGGTGACCAGGTATAGCGCGGTCTTCCGCCTCGGCGGGCCGCTCACTGATCAGGACATCGGCGGTGACATGAGCCCACGGCACTCGCTTGGACCTGGCCCGCGGCATTCGCAGAGCGCGTCCGGTGCGCAGACAGAGGATGAGCTCGCGCTTCAAAGCGCCGCGGCCCTCGATGAACAGTGCCTGGTAGATGGCCTCGTGGCTGATGCGCATGCTGTCATCATCGGGGAAGTCGAGCTTGATCCGGTTCGCGATCTGCTCCGGACTCCACCCCGACACCCACTGACGGTCCTTCCGGTGAGGCTTGTTCCTCCCGATCCACTGTGGTGATACCGGCCCGGTGACGATGCTGCCGTCGGGTCTTCGGATCTGGCCGGAGAGTCGCTCCTGGACGTACTCACGCAGCCGACGGTTCGCGGCCAGCTTCGCGACCTTCGGTCTTCGCGCGAACAGCTCCGCCTTCCACTGCGCAACCGAGGCTCGGTAGTCCAGCTTCCCGCCTCGCGTCGCGGCGTTTCGGCGCAACTCCCTCGAGATCGTCGATGGACTACGTCCCAGCGCTCTCGCGATCGCCCGGACCCCGCTGCCGGTCGCCTTCAAGATCGCGATCTCCTCGCGCTCAGCCAGCGACAGATACCGGCGCGACGGTGCCGGCCATGAATACGGTGTCATACCGCCTGATTGTCGGAACCATCGCGACCCCATTACCGGCGCCACGCCGATAGCGATCCCGGCCTCAGTCGGGAGCAGCCCTGTGCTGATCTTCGCCCAGAACTCACGCTCCCGCGCACGCGGGTGCGAGGGCGCACCGGGCGACCGCATCGGCGCTCGTCCAGTCACTTCCTTCATCCAATTCGATGGTCTTCCCACAACACCCTCCGGTCAGGTGTTGCTTCCACCGGTTGAGTCCAGTCAATACACCGCGATTTCGTACACGGAGACACTCGCCCTCGACGGCATCGCCCCCTCGATCGGGTCCGTCGGCGACGCCTACGATAACGCCCTCATGGAGACGATCAACGGGCTCTACAAGGCCGAATGCATCCGCACCACGATCTACCACGACGGCCCTTACAAGACCATCGCCGACGTCGAGTACGCGACCGCCGGCTGGGTCGACTGGTACAACCACCGCAGGCTCCACGGTAGCCTCGGCATGGTCAGCCCGAACGAGTTCGAGCAGGCCCACTACGCGGCCCCCACCGAGGAACCGCTCCCCGCATAACAGCGGCAGAGAACCTGCGGCGGTTCACTTCAGCTTGCGGTCGAGCTCCGCGGCCGCGAAAAAAGCCGACGCGGTCTTCAGGATCTCGTTCGCCCGCCGCAGCTCGCGGACCTCGCGTTCGAGGGCGGCGATCTTCTGCGTGTCCGCGGTCGTGGTGCCCGGCGCGTCGCCGGCATCGATCTCGGCCTGCCTCACCCATGTGCGCAAGGCCTCGGGATGGATATCGAGCTGCTCGGCGATCCGCTTGATCGCTCCCGTCTTCGTCGCGGGGTCTCGGCGCGCGTCCAGCGCCATCCGTGTCGCGCGCTGTTTGAGCTCCTCGCTGTACTTCCGTGGTGCTGCCATGACTCTCATCCTTCACTGGTTTGAGAGCCTCCATCACACCCGGGGCGCTTCAATCACGTCCGTTGAGCACGGGCAACGCCCGCAGGCCGATCCGTACCGTGAACGCGGCATCGGCTTCTGACCGACTGAAGGTTCCGGTGCTTGACGTGCAGCGGCGGGTAGAATCGCCACTGATCGGAGGGAGCGGTGAGTGACAGGTGCAGACACTCGCAGAGCTATCGCGGAAGCGGCAGCTCAGGAGTTTCTCTTGCGTGGATATGCGGGCACTTCGTTATCTGCGGTTGCCGAACGTTTAGGTCTCACTAAAGGTGCTCTGGCCTATCACTTTCCTACCAAGGCTGATTTCGCGAATCATTTCATCCGGACACTCCGTGCTGCCACTGCGCAAGCAGACGCCTACGCGAATTCCGAATACCCCACATGCGGCGCCCGAAGGCTGTTACTGCATTTCATGGTGATGGGGAGTTGGAGTGCTACCGTGCCATGCTACGCAGCGGGAATGGCGTTGTTCACCGATAGTGCCTCGCCCACGTTCGAAGCGGACGACGTGATTCAGGACTGGCTGGCGCTGAGTATCGAAGCGCTCGAAACAGCCCGCGAGCCTGCCCCCAGCCCTTCTACGCTTGAAGCGGCCGAAATCTTCTTGGTGACGAACCTCGGGGCCGCTTTCTTCGGACGCCACGTTCGACTGAATATGCCGGGAACACAGAAACTACGGTTCGTGCGCGCAGGGCTTAAGGCCGCAGGCGTCTCACACGTGGATCAGCATGCTGACGACGTTCTCAGCAAGCACGACGGCCGCCTTCCCGCCTTTGACTACGCCCGTATCGATGACCACTAATCTCCCGCAACGGTAATCAGTCGCTGCCACTCACGGACTCACACAAGCACGCACCCCTAAGGAGACGCCGCTCTCCCTGCCCGCGAGGACACAGTTTGCGCTACGTACAGGTCTAGACTAGCGTCTAGTAGACGGGCGTCTACGGGGTTGTGGGGTGCACCCTTGGGGCGCTCTTTACGTGTCTGCGGCACCTCAAGGGGAGATTTACTTTGGCGAGATCATCACGCCCACCCGCTCTCGCGGGCTGGAAGCGGGCTCTATCAGGCATTGGGGCCTCAGCCCTGGTTGCTGGCGCGATCGTGGGCGGAGGCGTGTCGGCTGCGACAGCAGCCCCGACGACGTTCAACCCGTTCGACATCAACAACGGTTTCACCACCGTCGCACAGGGAGACATCACCCTCAACAACGGGGAGAT
This sequence comes from Microbacterium sp. gxy059, assembly GCF_050958665.1. Taxonomy (NCBI): domain Bacteria; kingdom Bacillati; phylum Actinomycetota; class Actinomycetes; order Micrococcales; family Microbacteriaceae; genus Microbacterium; species Microbacterium sp. gxy059. The sequence continues at coordinate 98,299 of NZ_JAMXWT010000009.1, forward strand.
CGAAGGCTCGGTTGCGGCGTTCGGGTCCATCTCAAGCGGGAACCAGAATGGCTACCCCGTCGTCCACTCCGCGGCTGGCGAGCCTGACTACACCGTCCCGAGCGTGGATGGGACGCCGGTGAGGATCCTGGCGGACGTGTTCGCGGGGCCCGGGTCTTTTGATCTGTCGAACCGTGACGACTCCGGCACGATCAGCCCGGATTCTCCCGAAGCAAACGCTGCTCTCAAGCTCGTCAACACGGACGGGCTTCAGGGCTCCGACCGCAGCGGTTTCCTGCGCCTGACGAACTCCGACGATGGAAACATTGACCTGAAGAGAGTACCGTTCTCCGGGTCAGACGTCGCGAACTACGAGACGGCCGAATCGTCGGTCGCCGCATACTTCCCCGACATCGATGCGCACGTGGCACAGACGAACCAGTGCCTTGCCTCGATGTATGAGCCAAGTCTCGGTCTGGCTCACGCAGTTGATCTGAACGATCAAGGCGGTATGGCGTTCCCGAGCGGGTTCGCGACCGATCGTCCGAACGTGATCGACTACGCCGACATCGCTGGTAAGACGATCAAGATGGACAACGCCGACGGATACGTTCCCACGGCTGACGCGCCTCTTGTCATCCGTGTCTCAGACGGCACCACAAGCATCGGGCAACTGAACTTCGAAGGTTGGTCGCCACAGGCGGGTGCCCAGCAGTCGCTTGCCCGCTACATCATGCTCGACATGTCCGACGTGACAGGCGACGTTACGATCGATGGTCTTGCGCTGGGCTCGATCTGGGCCCCGAACGCGAGCCTGCACTTCAACTCCGGTGTCACCACCAACGGGCAGTGGTTCGCAGGCGGAGACATCACCTCAGCTGGCGGTGGAGAGATCCACCACCACACCTTCCTCGGTAGCCTTCCTTGCGGCAACCAGCCCACGGTCCCGGCGGATCCG
>NZ_JAMXWT010000010.1:0-98716 GCF_050958665.1 Microbacterium sp. gxy059
GGGGGGGGGGGGGGCCGGGGCCCCCCCCCCCCGACGGACGTCATTCGACCGGGTCGACGGCCGGCTGGTCGATCTCGATGCCCGCCTGACCGAGCGTGCTGTCGAAGATCTCCTGCCAGGTGTCGCCGCCGTCGGTGAACAGCGTGTTGATGTGCTCGAGGAGCGCGGTGTCGCCCTTCGGGATGCCCACGCCGTAGCGCTCCTCGGTGAAGAGCCCGTCGAGCACCTTGAGGTTGTCCGGGTCCTGCGCCGCGTAGCCGATGAGGATCGCCGCGTCGGTCGTGACCGCGTCGACCTTGCCGCTCAGCACGTCCTCGACGCACTGGGAGTAGATGTCGTACTCCTCGGTCTTGATCTCCGGGTAGTTCTCCTTGATGTTCTGGATCGGCGTGGATCCCGTCGCGGAGCAGACCGTCATGCCGTTGAAGTCGGAGACGTCGCTGACCTCGGTCATCTCGCTGTCCGCGCTGACGAGGAAGCCCTGGCCGGTCTCGAAGTACGGGCCGGCGAAGTCGATCTGCTCCTTGCGCTGATCGGTGATCGAGTAGGTGCCGACGTAGTAGTCGATGTCGCCGTTCACGAGCGCCTGCTCGCGGTTGGCCGAGGCGATGGGCTCATACGAGATGTCGCCCTCCTCGAAGCCGAGCGACGCGGCGATCCATCGGGCGATCTCGATGTCGAAGCCGCTGCGATCACCCGTCGTCACGTCGAGGTAGCCCAGACCCGGCTGGTCCTCCTTGACGCCGATGACGGGTCCGCCGCGCTCGACCATGGCGTCGTACGTGGGGCTGCCCTCGAGCGCGACGTCCTCCGCGACCTCCTGCTCGGGGGCCTCGCCGCCCGTCTCTCCGGTGGGGCTGCCGCTGTTGCAGGCGGTGAGGGCGAACAGCGCCGAGGCGGCGATGCCCGCGGCCGCGATGTTGCGGATCTTGCGCATGGGTTCCTCCTGATGGTGGGAGCGCCGCGGATGCTGTGGGCGGCGCCGATCGGAATTGCAGGTCAGTTGGTGAGGAGCTTCGAGAGGAAGTCCTTGGCGCGGTCCGAGGTCGGGTTCGTGAAGAACTCGTCGGGCGTCGCCTCCTCGACGATCTCGCCGTCGGCCATGAAGACCACGCGGTCGGCCGCCTTGCGGGCGAAGCCCATCTCGTGGGTCACGACGACCATCGTCATGCCCTCCTTCGCGAGGCCGACCATCACGTCGAGCACCTCGTTGATCATCTCGGGGTCAAGCGCGCTCGTCGGCTCGTCGAAGAGCATGACCTTGGGGCGCATCGCCAGGGAGCGTGCGATCGCGACGCGCTGCTGCTGGCCGCCGGAGAGCTGCGCCGGCAGCTTCTCGGCCTGGTGCCCGACGCCCACGCGGTCGAGGAGCTGACGCGCCTCCTCCTCCGCCTGCTTCGCGCTGAGTCCGCGCACCTTGCGCGGCCCGAGCGTGACGTTCTCCAGGATCGTCAGGTGGCTGAAGAGGTTGAACGACTGGAACACCATGCCGACCTCGGCGCGGAGCTCCGCGAGCGCCTTGCCCTCCTTCGGGAGCTCCTTCCCGTCGATCGAGATCGAACCGCTCGTGATGGTCTCGAGGCGGTTGATCGTGCGGCACAGGGTGGACTTCCCGGAGCCCGAGGGCCCGATGACGACGACCACCTCTCCCCTGCCGACGGTGAGGTTGATGTTCTTCAGCGCATGGAAGTCACCGTAGTGCTTCTCCACGTGGTCGATCACGACGAGCGGCTCTGCCATGCCGGTCAGCATATGCGCAGGTTCGGGCACCGTGCCACCGCACACGCGAGCGGGTTACACACTCGTAACGCGCGGAGATCGGCCGACCGCGCAGATTGCGCGGTCGATCAGGCGGCGCGCTGCGCGAAGGCCGTCTCGTACAGGCACACGCTCGCGGCGGTCGCGAGGTTCAGCGACTCGGCCTGTCCGTAGATCGGGAGGCGCAGCGCCTCGTCGCAGAGCGCGATCGCGTCGTCCGCGAGTCCCCGCGCCTCGTTGCCGAACACCCACGCCGTCGGCTGCGCGAGCGTCCCGCGCTCGCGGGCGGCCGTGAGGTCCTCGCCCTTGACGTCCGCGGCGACGATGCGCAGCCCCGCTCCCCTGGCGCGGCCCGTCGCGTCGGCGAGCTCGCCCTCCACCGTGAAGGGCACGTGGAACAGGGATCCCGTCGTCGAGCGGACGACCTTCGGGTTGAACGGGTCGACCGTGCGGCCGGTCAGGATCACCGCATCGGCGCCGGCTGCGTCGGCCGCGCGGAGGATCGTGCCGAGGTTGCCGGGGTCGCGCACCTCTTCGCAGATCACCACGAGCCGCGGAGGCTCCCCCGAGAAGACGTCCTTCAGGGCCGTCGGGTTCTGCCGCGCCACGGCGACGAAGCCCTGCGGCGTGACCGTGTCGCTCATCGCCTGCACGACCTCTTCGGACGCGTAGTCCCAGAGGAGGTCGGGGTTTTCCGCCTGCGCGTCGTCGATGAGCGCGCGCAGGTCGCCGTGCTTCTCGAGGCCCGTGGGCGTCGCGTACAGGTGCTCGACCACGTCGGGCCGATAGGTGAGCGCCTCCCGGACCGCCTGGGGCCCTTCGAGGAGGAACCGGCCGGTCTCGCGGCGCTCCGAGCGCTGCGCGAGCTTCTTGACGGTGCGGACGCGGGCCGCGCGGGGATTCTCGAGCACGGGTCGAGTCTACGGATGCGCCTCCGAGGACGCGAAGCGGGGCGCCCCATCCGGGACGCCCCTCTTCACTCGCTCTGCGCGCCTGAGATCAGGCGGCGGCCTTCGGCGCGTTCACGTCGCCGGGCAGCGCGCCCTTGGCGACCTCGACGAGCTTCGCGAAGGTCGCGGGCTCGTTGACGGCCAGCTCGGCCAGCATGCGACGGTCGACCTCGACGCCCGCCAGGTTCAGGCCCTGGATGAAGCGGTTGTAGGTGAGGCCATTCGCGCGGCTCGCGGCGTTGATGCGCTGGATCCACAGACGACGGAAGTCGCCCTTGCGCTTACGACGGTCGCGGTACGCGTAGACGAGCGAGTGGGTGACCTGCTCCTTCGCCTTGCGGTAGAGGCGCGAACGCTGGCCGCGGTAACCCGAGGCGCGCTCGAGGATGACGCGACGCTTCTTGTGCGCATTGACTGCGCGCTTGACTCTTGCCATGAGATGTCTTCCTTAAACGAACTAGCCGGGCGCTTCAGCGACCGAGGAGCTTCTTGACGGTCTTGACGTCGTTACCCGAGATGATCTGATCCTGGTTCAGACGACGGGTGCGGCGGCTCGACTTGTGCTCGAGGTTGTGGCGCATGTTGGCCTGCTGCTTCTTGATCTTCCCGCTGCCGGTGATCTTGAAGCGCTTCTTGGCACCCGAGTGGGTCTTCTGCTTCGGCATTCTTCGTGACTTTCCTTGACGTTTGCGCCCTCAGGGGCGACGTGGGAGCTGCCCGCCTCTCGGCGGGAAGACTTCGGGTGCGCTCACTCCGACGCGGACGCGTCGGCCGGAGCCTCATCCTGCTGCTTGGCGCTGTGCTTCGCCTCGCGCGCCGCCTTCTTGTTGGCCGCGCGCTGAGCGTTCTGCTCGGCCTTCGCCTCGGACTTGTTCTTGACCGGGGCGATGATCATCACCATGTTGCGCCCATCGACCTTCGGCCGCGACTCCACGGTGCCGAACTCGGAGACCTCTTCGGCGAACTTCATCAGCAGGCGCACGCCCATCTCCGGACGCTGCTGCTCGCGACCGCGGAACAGGATCATGGCCTTGACCTTGTCGCCGGCCTGGAGGAAGCCCTCCGCGCGCTTGCGCTTCGTGTCGTAGTCGTGCTGGTCGATCTTCAGACGGAAGCGGACTTCCTTGAGGACCGTGTTGGCCTGGTTGCGACGTGCGTCCTTGGCCTTCTGCGCAGCCTCGTACTTGAACTTGCCGTAGTCCATGATCTTGGCCACGGGCGGACGGGACTGCGGTGCCACCTCGACGAGATCGAGGTCGGCCTCCTGCGCGAGGCGGAGAGCCACCGAGCTGCTGACGACGCCGATCTGCTCGCCTCCGGGGCCGATGAGACGGACCTCGGGAACGCGAATGCGCTCGTTGATGCGGGGATCGCTGATGCGGAACTCCTTGGGTTCGGTGATGAGAGCCACCGTGGTGCGCGGACCGCGCCACGGGCGGGAGAGAGATCTGCAGCCACCCGTGCGAGACGCCGTGCATCGCGCACCATCCGCCCTCCGGCAGCCCTCGAGCAGGACTGCCCTGCCCGCCATGCGGCGAGCGGAGCGGCTGTGACCCGGTAGCCTGGAGCGGCAAGCGCGGGTGGGATGTAGATCCTCTTTCGTCCGAAACGGATTTCGGAGCCCGGAGAAGTCTAGCAGAGAGCAGCATATGACCGCCATCCCCGAGGGCTCCCCCGCCCCGGCCCCCTCGTCCGACGCCTCGCGGATCCACCGCTGGGAGGAGCGCGACGCCCAGGCCGCCGCCACCGACGTCGTGCGCGACATCGCCGACGTGCCGGCGGTCGAGGTCGTCTCCTCGGCCTGCATCCACCTCATGAGCGCCGCCGCCGTCAAGCTCGGGCTGGGCGACGAGGCCGACGCCGACGAGCTCGTCGACCTCGACGAGGCGCGCAAGCTCATCAACGCCCTCGCCGGGCTCGTCACGGCCGCCGCCCCCGAGATCAGCGACTCCCACGCGCGCCCCATCCGCGACGGGCTGCGCACGCTGCAGCTGCGCTTCCGCGAGATCTCTCGGATCCCGGACGCCCCCGGCAGCGGGCCGGGCGAGAAGTACACCGGCTCGGTCGTCTGACCCGCCCCGTGACGCCCGTCGGCTCCCGCCGGCGGGCGTCAGTCGTCGGCGGGGGCGAGCCGCACCTGCATCGAGTCGACGAGCACCGCGATCCGGTCGTCCTGCGACCAGCGCCGCGCGAGACGCTGGAGCACGACGTCGAGCTCGGCCCGGTCGAGCCCCCTGACGAGAGTGAGGGTCACGAGCACCTCGGGGCCGCGCAGGCGCGCCTCCGGATCGCCGGGGCCGACGTGGATGTCGATGACCGCGAGCTCCTGGCCGACCGACTCCTGGAAGGCCCCGACGACCTCGGTGCTCAGCCACGGCGGCGCCCACGCGCGATCCTGCGCGATCGACCAGATCGCGGGACGCCGCACCGCGAACTCCGTCTCGCTCGTGGGATCCACGACGACGAGGTCGGTCTCGTCCCCCGCCGCCGCCAGGGCGGCCCTGGTGCCCGCGACGGGGATCGGGCGCGCCGCGGGGTTCCAGCGGCGCATCGTCTCGACGCAGGTGAACACCGGCAGCACCGACCGGCCGTCCGGCGCCCGCACCGTCACGATCGACAGCTCCTGGGTCTTGTCGACCGTCAGCCCCGTCGGCCCGACGCCCTCCTCGCCCTTCTCGGCGACGAGCGGCACGAGCACGCGCGCGGTGCGCAGCGCGTCGACCACAGCGACGGCGTCGCCCGAGCCCTCCCGGAAGCGCACGAGCGCATCCCACAGCGCCGGATCCGCCGAGCCGTCGTCGCCCGCCGCCGGATTGGGCTGGAAGGCGCGGCCGGCCCACGGCTGGCCCGCCGAGTCCGCCGCAGAGCCCGCGAGACCGCGCAGGTGCTCCGGGAGGTCGCGGCCGGATCCGTCAGACCCGTGCGACATCCAGCGCCTCGGCGAGCGTGAAGGCCCCGGCGTAGAGCGCCTTGCCGACGATCGCACCCTCGACGCCCGCGGGGACGAGGTCGCGCAGCGCGGCGATGTCGTCGAGGCTCGAGATGCCGCCCGACGCGACGACCGGGCGGTCGGTGCGCTCGGTCATCTGACGCAGCAGGTCGATGTTCGGGCCGCGCAGCGTGCCGTCCTTGGTGACGTCGGTCACGACGTAGCGCGCGCAGTTCGCGGCCTCGAGGCGCTCGAGCACCTCCCAGAGGTCGCCGCCCTCCTGGGTCCAGCCGCGGGCGGCGAGCGTCGTGCCGCGCACGTCGAGCCCCACCGCGATCGCCTCGCCGTAGCGGGCGATGACCGCCTCGGTCCAGTCGGGGTTCTCGAGGGCGGCGGTGCCGAGGTTCACGCGCTGCGCGCCGCTCTCCAGCGCCGCCTCGAGCGAGGCGTCGTCGCGGATGCCGCCGGAGATCTCGACGTTCACGCCCTTCATGTGCTTGATGACGCGGCGCAGGACGGCGGTGTTCTGGCCGCGGCCGAAGGCCGCGTCGAGGTCGACCAGGTGCAGCCACTCCGCGCCCTGGTCGCGCCACTGCTCGGCGGCCTCGACCGGGTCGCCGTAGCTCGTCTCGGATCCGGCCTCGCCCTGGGTGAGGCGCACGGCGCGGCCGTCGGCGACGTCGACGGCGGGAAGAAGGACCAGTCCGGGGGTGGACGCGAAATCGTTCATGTCTCCTCGATGCCCGCGGGACTCTCCCACGTCACGCACAAGCATCAAAGCTAGACCCCGCGGGGTCATCGCGCCAATCCGCGCGGGGTGCTCAGCGGCTCAGCGTGCCGATCCAGTTGCGCAGCAGGCGGATGCCCGCCTCGCCGGACTTCTCGGGGTGGAACTGCGTGGCCGACAGGGGGCCGTTCTCGACCGCCGCGACGAACGGGGAGCCGTGCACGGCCCACGTCACCGCGGGCTCGGGGAAGGGCGGGATCACATCGAGCGACCACGCGCGCGCCGCGTACGAGTGCACGAAGTAGAAGCGCTCCCCCTCGAGCCCCGCGAACAGCCGGGAGCCGGCGCCGGGTTCGACCGCGCTCCACCCCATGTGCGGGACGACGGGCGCGTCAAGCCGCTCGACCGCGCCCGGCCACTGGCCGAGGCCCTCGGTCTCGACGCCGCGCTCGACGCCGCGCTCGAACAGCACCTGCATGCCGACGCAGATGCCCAGCACGGGTCGGCCGCCCGCGAGACGGCGCTCGATGAGCTCCCCGCCGCGGATCGCCTCGAGCTGCCGCATGACCGCGTCGAACGCCCCCACGCCGGGGACGAGGAGGCCGTCGGCGTCGGCGACGAGGCCGCGGTCGCGGGTGAGGCGCGCATCCGCGCCCGCGGCGTCGAGTGCCTTGACGGCCGAGTGGACGTTGCCGGATCCGTAGTCGAGGACGGCGACGACGGGGCGCGCGTCCGTCACAGCGCACCCTTGGTGGAGGGCACCCCGTCGACGAGGGGATCGATCGCCTTGGCCTGGCGGAAGGCCCTGGCCAGCGCCTTGTACTCGGCCTCGGCGATGTGGTGCGGATCGCGGCCGGACACGACGCGCACGTGCATCGTGAGCCCCGCGTGGAAGGCGAACGCCTCGAAGGTGTGGCGCACCATCGACCCCGTGAAGTGCCCGCCGATGAGGTGCATCGCGAAGCCGTCGGGCTCGCCCTCGTGCACGAGGAAGGGACGGCCGGAGATGTCGACCACCGCCTGCGCGAGCGCCTCGTCGAGCGGCACGAGCGCGTCGCCGTAGCGCGCGATGCCCGACTTGTCGCCCAGCGCCTCGCGCACCGCCTGCCCGAGCACGATCGCCGTGTCCTCGACCGTGTGGTGCACGTCGATGTGGGTGTCTCCCGTCGCCCGCACGCGCAGATCGGTCAGCGAGTGCTTCGCGAAGGCGGTGAGCATGTGGTCGAAGAAGGGGACCGACGTCGAGATGTCGCTCTTCCCCCTGCCGTCGAGGTCGAGCTCGAGCTCGATCGAGGACTCGCTCGTGGTGCGGGTCAGGCTCGCGGTGCGGGCGTTCGTCATGCGTCGATCCTATGCGTCGCGGAGGGCGGCGAGAGCGTCGAGGAACGCGGTGGTCTCGGCCTCCGTCCCCGCGGTCACGCGCAGGTGCCCCGGGATGCCGATGTCGCGGACGAGTACCCCGCGGTCATAGAGCCGTCGCCACGTGTCGGCCGGGTCGTCGACCCCGCCGAACAGCACGAAGTTGCTCGCCGAGGGGTAGGGGTCGTAGCCCAGCGCCTCGAGCGTCGCGGAGATGCGGTCGCGCTGCACGACGATGTCGGAGACCGTGCGGAGCATGGTCTCGCTGTGCCGCAGCGCCGCGGACGCCGCCGCCTGCGTGACCGCGCTGAGGTGGTAGGGCAGCCGCACGAGGCGCAGCGCGTCGACGACCGCGGGGTCGGCGGCGAGGTAGCCGACGCGCGCTCCCGCGAAGGCGAACGCCTTGCTCATCGTGCGCGAGACGAGCAGGCGCTCGCGTCCGGGGAGCAGCGTGATCGCGGACGGCTGCTCGTCGCCGGCGAACTCGACATAGGCCTCGTCGACGATCACGATGCCGCGCGCGGCCTCGTAGACCGCCTCGACGACGTCGAGTGGCAGCCGCGTGCCGGTCGGGTTGTTGGGGGCGCAGAGGAACACGACATCGGGGTCGGCCTCGCGCACCTGACGCGCGGCGTCGCCGGGCTCCAGCTCGAAGCGCGCCCCGCGCTCCCCCGCGATCCACGTCGATCCCACGCCCCGCACGAGGAGCGAGTACATCGAGTAGGTGGGCGCGAAGCCGAAGGCCGAGCGCCCGGGTCCGGCGAACGCCTGCAGCACGTGCTGCAGCACCTCGTTCGAGCCGTTCGCCGCCCAGATCTGATCGGCGGCAAGCCCGTGGCCGAGGTACGAGGCGAACCCCTCGCGCAGCTCCGCGAACTCGCGGTCCGGGTAGCGGTTGAGCCCCGAGACGGCCTTGGCCACCGACTCCGCGATGTCGTCGGCGACCTCGGCGGGGATCGGGTGTGTGTTCTCGTTGACGTTGAGCGCCACGGGGAGAGGCGCCTGGGGCGCGCCGTAGGGCTTCTGACCGCGCAGATCGTCGCGGAGGGGCAGGTCGTCGAGAGTCACCACGCCCCCATGCTACGGCGCGACTCAGCTGTCGGACGAGAACTGGGCGGGGATCGCGATCGTCTGGCCCGCCTGGACGGGGTGCGCGCCCAGCTGATTGAGCGAGGCGATCTCGGCCACGACGTCGCGGGGGTCGGCGGACGGTGCCACGCGCTCCGCGATCGTCCACAGGGACTCGCCTGGCGACACCGTGACGGTGGCGAACGAGCCCGGCTCCGCGCCCTGTTCGCCGGAGCCGAGGGCGATGCCGCCACCCAGGACGCCCGCCGCGATCGCGCCGACGAGCGGTGCGGCCGCGAGAGCGGCGAGGACGCGACGCCCCCGTGCGGTAATGCGCAGACGGGTGCGCGTCGCGGGGCGAGCCGAGCCGACGCCCGCCGCTGCCATGCTGATCGTGCTCATCGTGATGCCCTCCGTCGTACCGATGTTCCGAATATATCTTCGATAATCCGATCGAGTCAACCCCCGATCATCTCCCGACGCGCCCGATGTCGGCGACACACTCGAACAAAGGTGTCGAAGAACGGTGCGCATGACGTACCGTCGGGGAGACGACCACAGCCCACCAGGGGCCACTGACATTCGAAGAGGAGACGCGGATGAGCGCCGTCGACAGGACCGAGGGAAAGCGGCCGGGCCGCCGCCGCAAGAGCCTCAGCGAGAAGCAGCTCGCGATCCTCGAGGTGATCCAGCGGTCGATCCAGGTCAACGGCTATCCGCCGAGCATGCGCGAGATCGGCGACGCGGTCGGACTGAAGTCGCTCTCGAGCGTCACCCACCAGCTCGGGCAGCTCGAGCTGAGCGGCTACCTCCGCCGCGACCCCGGCAAGACCCGCGCCATGGAGGTGCTCATCGACCTGCCAGGCGCCTCGACCGAGAGCCCCGCCGACAGCGCGCCCGCCATGGGCGACGCGACCCTCGTCCCGCTCGTCGGGCAGATCGCGGCAGGCGTCCCGATCACCGCCGAGCAGCAGGTCGAGGAGATCTTCCCCCTCCCCCGCCAGCTGGTCGGCGGCGGCGAGCTGTTCATGCTGAAGGTGCAGGGCGAGTCGATGATCGACGCCGCGATCTGCGACGGCGACTGGGTGGTCATCCGCGCGCAGGCCTCCGCGGAGAACGGAGAGATCGTCGCCGCCATGCTCGACGGCGAGGCCACCGTCAAGACGTTCCGGCGGCGCGACGGGCACGTCTGGCTGCTGCCGCGCAACTCCGCCTTCGAGCCGATCCTCGGCGACGAGGCGGTCGTGCTCGGCAAGGTCGTCGCGGTGCTGCGCGCCGTCTGACGCCCCGCGGCGTGACGCGTCCGCGGCCCGTGCCCTAGCGTGGGGGCATGTCCCCCGCGCAGCAGCTCCCCTACGGAACGTGGCCGTCCCCGATCCGCCCCCAGGACATGCCGAGCGGATCCCTCCGCCTCTCGGGAGCGCGATTCGCGGGCGACGAGATCCTCTGGGCCGAGGGCATCCCCGCCGAGCGCGGGCGCACCGCCATCCTGTCGTCGGCGTCCGATCAGCCGCTGCTGCCCGCCCCCTGGAGCGCGCGCTCCCGCGTGCACGAGTACGGCGGCGGCGCCTGGACGCTCCTCGGCGACGCCCGCGTCGCGTTCGTGACGCAGGCCGACCAGCGCGTGCGCCTGCTCGCGCCGGGCGACGACCCCGTGCCCCTCACGCCGGAGGATCCGCGCTTCTGCTTCGGCGACCTCGTCTGGGCGGAGGACGCTCTCTGGGCGGTCAGGGAGACCCACGGGGAACCCCACACGACCCCGGCGCGCGACATCGTGAGGATCCCGATCGACGGGTCCGCGGCGGCCGACCCCGACCGCATCGCGAGCGTCGTGGCCGGCAGCGACTTCCTCGCCTTCCCGTCCCCCCGCGCCGGCCGCATCGCGTGGATCGCCTGGAATCACCCGGACATGCCGTGGGACGCCGCGGAGCTGCGCGTCGCCGATCTCGACGAGGACGGGCGCGCGGTCGGAGGGATCCGCGTGGCCGGCGGCCACGGATCCGGGGCGGACGTCGCCGCGCTGCAGCCCGAGTGGATCTCGGACGACGAGCTGCTGTTCGCGGCCGACCCTCCGCGATCCGCCGCCGACGCCTCGCTCGGCCCGGCGCGATGGAACCTGTTCCGCACCCGGATCTCCGACGGACCCGCCGCCTCGGCGCCCGAGCTGCTGTTCCCCGTCGACGGCGACACGGGCGGCCCGCTATGGAGCCTCGGGACCCGCTGGTACGCCCCGCTCGCCGACGGCCGCGTGCTCGCGGTCGTGACGAACGGCCGCTCACGCCTCGTCATGATCGACCCGGCCTCCGGCGCCGTGACCGAGCTCGAGACGCCGCTCACGGGCGATCTGCACATCGAGGACGTGCAGGGCGAGCGCGTCCTCCTCAGCGGGGCGGGCGCGGAGGTGCCCGGCGGCCTGTGGCTGCTCGACGTGGACGAGCGCTCGCTCTCCCCCGTGCGCGGCGGGGAGGTCGGCGGCGCGCCCGGACTGCGCTCGGTCGCCCGCCCCATGACGTTCCCGGGGCCCAACGGCGAAGTGCACGCCTTCTTCTATCCCCCGTCGAGCCCCGACGCCGAGGCTCCCCCTGGCGAGCTGCCTCCCGTGCTCGTGCTCGTGCACGGCGGCCCCACCGGGCACGTGACGGGAGACCTCTCGCAGAACGCCGCGTTCTGGACGAGCCGCGGGATCGGCGTGCTCGACGTCAACTACTCGGGCTCCTCCGGCTACGGACGGGCCTACCGCGATCGGCTGCGGCACGCCTGGGGCGTGGCCGACGTGCAGGACGTGGCCGCGGCCGCGCGGGGCCTCGTCGACGCGGGGCTCGCCGACCCCGATCGCATCGCCATCAAGGGCGGATCCGCCGGGGGCTGGACCGTGCTCTGCGCGCTCGCCGACACCGACGTGTTCTCCGCCGGCATCAGCCGCTACGGCGTCGCGGACCTGCGCATGCTGCTCGCCGAGACGCACGACTTCGAGGCGCGCTACTTCGACTCGCTCGTCGGCCCCTGGCCGGAGGACGAGCAGGTCTACATCGATCGATCGCCGCTGTCGCGACCGGAGAGCCTCACGACCCCCCTGCTCATCCTCCAGGGATCCGAGGATCCCGTCGTGCCGCCCTCGCAGTCCGAGGCGCTCGCCGACGCGCTCGCCCGCAACGGGGTCCCCCACGCCTATCTGCTGTTCGAGGGCGAAAGCCACGGGTTCCGCAGTGCCGAGACGATCGAGCGCTGCTTCGCAGCCGAGCTCGCGTTCCTCGGCCAGGTGCTCGGGTTCGCACCCGCGGGCGTCCCGCCGCTGCCTCTCAGCTGACGGCGGGACGCGCGGTCAGCCGGCGACGGCGAACGGGCGGAGGTCGGACGCGAGGCGCTCGTCGACCCGCGCGTGCACCAGGGTCCCCTCGGCCTCGTGAGACTGCGACAGGAACTGCCCCGTCTCGTGGATCGCCGAGATGAGGTCGCCCCGCTCGTAGGGGACGAGGGCGCGCAGCTCGACCTGCGGAACGGGGAGGGCGTCCTCGACCACGCGGCGGAGCTCGTCGACGCCCTCGCCCGTGCGCGACGAGACGAGCACCGCGTCGGGCTGGAGCCCGCGCAGAACGAGGCGCTCCGACTCGTCCACGAGGTCGATCTTGTTGAACACGACGATCTCGCGCACGTCGCGCGCCCCCACGTCGGCCAGCACGCCGCGCACGGTCGCGAGCTGCCCCGCGGGATCCGGGTGGTGCCCGTCGACGACGTGCACGATGACGTCGGCGCTCCCGACCTCCTCGAGGGTCGAGCGGAAGGCCTCCACGAGCTGGTGGGGCAGGTCGCGCACGAAGCCGACCGTGTCGGCGAGCGTGAAGACCCGCCCGTCGGCCGTCTCGGTGCGCCGCACCGTGGCGTCGAGCGTCGCGAACAGGGCGTTCTCGACGAGCACGCCCGCGTGCGTCAGGCGGTTGAGCAGGCTCGACTTGCCGGCGTTCGTGTAGCCCGCGATCGCGACAGACGGGATCGTGTTGCGACGGCGCTCGGAGCGCTTCGCCTCGCGCGCGGGCGCGAACTCGCGGATCTGCCGACGCAGCAGGGCCATGCGGGTGCGGATGCGGCGGCGGTCGAGCTCGATCTTCGTCTCGCCCGGCCCGCGCGAGCCCATCCCCGCGCCGCCCGCTCCGACCTGCCCGCCCGCCTGGCGGCTCATCGAGTCTCCCCACCCGCGGAGGCGGGGCAGCAGGTACTCGAGCTGGGCGAGCTCGACCTGGGCCTTGCCCTCCCGGGTCTTCGCGTGCTGCGCGAAGATGTCGAGGATCACGGCGGTGCGGTCGATGACCTTCACCTTGACGACGTCCTCGAGGGCGCGTCGCTGGCTGGGAGCGAGCTCGGCGTCGGCGATCACCGTGTCGGCGCCCGTCGCCTGGGCGATGTCGCGCAGCTCCTCGGCCTTGCCGCGCCCCACGTACGTCGCGGGATCCGGGTTCGGGCGGCGCTGCAGCACGCCGTCGAGCACGACCGACCCGGCCGTCTCGGCGAGCGCCGCGAGCTCGTGCAGCGAGTTCTCGGCGTCTTCGAGCGACCCCGAGGAGAAGACGCCGACGAGCACGACGCGCTCCATGCGCACCTGCCGGTACTCGACCTCCGTGACGTCCTCGAGCTCGGTGGACAGGCCGGCGACGCGGCGCAGCGCGTGCCGCTCCTGGCGATCCCACTGCTCGCCGTCGTCTCCGCCGCGCGCCGTCTCGTCGCTCTGCAGGGCCGTCGCGGCGCCGAACACGCGGGCGGAGCCGCGCCGCTCGTCGCGTGCGAGGATGCGGTCCACGGCGTCGTCGTCGTGGGCGGGTGCGTCCGCGGGGACGCGGGTTTCGGTGCTGTCGACCAAGAAATGCCTCTCATCGGGAGTGTTGAGCCCTCCAGGATACCGCGGATCGGGAGGCGCGCGGCCCGGCGCGGGCGGATCCGCCTGGCGAGGCCACGGCGTTCTGGGAATCCGCCTCTCGTGGAGCGCCCGCGCCTGCGGTAGAGTCGCCCGCCATGGGGGATCACTACTTCAGCGCGACGCCCTCGAGCCCGGAGCAGCTGCGACCGCTGAGCGTGACCCTCTCAGGCCGCGAGGTCGAGGTGGTGACGGCGCGCGGGGTGTTCAGCCCCGATCGCATCGACAAGGGCACCGAGGTGCTTCTCGCGCACATGCCCGACCCGCCGCCCGGCGGCGATCTGCTCGACGTGGGCTGCGGCTGGGGCCCCATCGCGCTGACGATGGCGATGCTCTCGCCGCACGCCCGGGTCTGGGCCCTCGACGTCAACGAGCGCGCGCTCGACCTCGTGCGGCGCAACGCCGAGGCCCTCGGCCTCGACAACGTCCGAGCCGTGACGGCCGATGAGATCCCCTCCGACGCCTCGTTCCGCACGATCCGCTCGAACCCGCCCATCCGCATCGGCAAGCCCCAGCTGCACGAGCTGCTCGAGACGTGGATCCCCCGCCTCGGCCCGGACAGCGACGCCTACCTCGTCGTGCAGCGCAACCTCGGGAGCGACTCCCTCCACCGGTGGATGGATCAGACGTTCGTCGACGGCTTCTCGACCAGGCGGCACGCCACCGCGAAGGGCTTCCGGGTGCTCAAGGTGCGCCATCACGGCGGCCCGTCACCCGGCCCGATCCCCGTCGTCTGACGCGGGCGGGTCCAGGGCGGCGCGCGCGGCGTCCACGACCGACTCCCGCATCGCGGTGAGCGCCGGCGAGGCGAGGTTCCACTGCTGCCAGTAGAGCGGATCGGCGAGATCCGGCTGTCCGAGCGTGCGGAGGATCCCCTGCTCGATCGCGGGCCCGGCCTGCGCGACGGGGAGCATCCCCCACCCCATGCCGAGGCGCACCGCGGCGGCGTAGTCCTCCGACGCGGGGACGTAGTGGCGCGGGGGCACGAGGGGATCGGTCCCGTGCGCGCGCAGCCAGTCGGACTGGATGTCGTCCGAGCGGTCGAAGTCGATGAGCGGCGCCGCCGCGAGGGCGTCGGACGAGACGCCGGCCGGCAGCCACCTCTCGATGTAGCGGGGCGTCGCGACCGCGAGATACGGGGCCGACCCGAGCGGCGTGACGGAGCACCCCGCGATGGGGCGGGACTGCGCGGTGATCGCGGCGAGCGCCGAGCCGGACTCGAGGAGGTCGCCCGTGCGGTCCTCGTCCTCGCGCAGGAGCTCGAACGTGACGTCGTGCCCGCGGGTGACCCTCTCCAGCGCCGGCAGCAGCCAGGTCGCGAGCGAGTCGGCGTTGACCGCGATCGGCACGTGGATCGTGCCGCGGCGATCGAGGCCGAGCGCCACCTCCGCGTCGTGCCCGATGACCGCGTACTGGCGCGCGAGACGCACGACGATGGCCCCCGCGGACGTCGGCCGCACCGGCCGCGAACGCACGAGGAGCACCCGGCCCAGCTGCGTCTCGAGCGCGCGCAGGCGCTGGCTGACCGCCGACGGCGAGATGCGGAGGCGCTGAGCCGCGCCCTCGAACGATCCCTCGTCGACGGCAGCCGCCACCGTGGCGGCGAGTTCCGGCGCGATCCACATAAGCCCTGCTTCACCAGCTTTCGCAACTGCACATCTGCTTTTGATTCTGCCACGGGGCGGCCGAGCATGGAGACGTGCTCACCGCTCTTCTCGCCGGCATCGGCCTGTGCCTGTCGATCATCGTCGCCCCCGGCGCGCAGAACGTGTTCCTGCTGCGCGAGGGGATCCGTCACGCGTCCGAGGGACGCCGCCACGCGATCGTGCTCGCCGTCATCTGCCTCGCGAGCGACATCGTGCTCATCTCGGCCGGCGTCGGCGGATTCGGGTACGTCGTGGAGAACGTGCCCTGGCTGTTCGACGTCGCCCGCTGGGCCGGCGTGCTGTTCCTCACGGGGTACGGCCTGTTCGCCGCCTTCCGCGTGGTGCGCCCGAGCGGCGAGACCATCGACGTGTCCTCGGCCGAGCGCGGCGAGCCCGACCCCGCCCCGGCGCCGGCCCCGGACGGGTCGCTCGGCTCCGTCGCGACGGCGACCATCGCCGTCGTCGCGCAGCGCACGAAGGGCGCCCTCCTGCCCGCCGCGCTCACCTGCGTCGCCATCACCTGGCTGAACCCGCACACCTACGTCGACACGGTCCTCCTGCTCGGCTCCGTGTCGACCACTTACGGCGACGCGCGCTGGGTCTTCGCCCTCGGCGCTATCCTCGGCAGCGCGATCTGGTTCGCCGTGATCACCTTCGCCGCCCGCTACGCCGCGCGATGGCTGCGGTCGCCCCGCTCCTGGCGTGTGCTCGACGCGCTCATCGCCGTCGCGATGCTCGGCCTCGCCACCGCGCTCGCCGTCGGCTGACGCGAGGCGGGCGTCTCGAGATCCGCCGGGCGCCGCGGATCCGTGCGATCCCGAGAAGCTCAGGCGAGGGAGACCGTGCCCGAGAAGACGAGCGTCGCGGGGCCCGAGAGCGCCACGTGCTCCCCCTCCTCCGTCGGGAACATGCGCACCCCGAGCACGCCGCCCGGCACCTCGACGCGCCACGCGTTCGGCGCGCCCTCCCCCGCCCAGCTGCGCACGGCGAGCGCGGCGGCGGCCGTCCCGGTGCCGCACGAGAGGGTCTCCCCCACTCCCCGCTCGAAGACCCGCATCCGGATGCGGCCGACGCCGTCCTTCACCAGAGGCTCCTCCGGGACGACGAACTCGATGTTCGCGCCGTCCGCCGGAGCCGGATCGAGGATCGGCACCGCCCCCAGGTCGAGCCCCTCGAGCTCCTCGACGCTCGCCAGCGCGACCACCACGTGCGGATTGCCCAGGTCGACCGACATCCCCGGCCGCGGCACCGACAGCCCCTTCGCGCGCACGAGGGGATCCTCCCCGCCCGACCGCCAGCGCCCGAGATCCACCTGGAAGCCGGTCTCGCTGCGCAGCACGTCCTTCACGCCCGCGCGGGTCCCCACGGGGAGCGCGGATCCGGGCTCGAGCGTCGCGAGCCCCGTGTCGAGCAGGTAGCGCGCGAAGACCCGCACGCCGTTGCCGCACATCTCCGCGACGCTGCCGTCGGCGTTGCGGTAGTCCATGAACCACGAGGCCCCCGGCTCCTCGTCGAGGATCCGCGCCCCCTCCGCGATCTCCGACGACCGCACGACGCGCAGCAGGCCGTCGCCGCCGATGCCGAAGCGGCGGTCGCACAGCGCGGCCACCTGCGCGGGAGTCAGATCGCGCTCGCCCTCGGGATCCGCGACGATGACGAAGTCGTTTCCGGTGCCGTGGCCTTTGGTGAACGCGATCTCGGGCATGGGGGAAGTCTACGGGCCGGCGCTGCCCTCCCCCCTCCGGAGCCGCATCGGACAGGATGACCAGCGACTGCGCGAGCCGCCAGTCGAACGTCGAGGCGTGCTCGGGAGCCTTGCCCACCGTGTATGCGAGGTGATGCACGAGCGCGCGCCGGAACGACTCCGGCGTCGTCTCGGGCAGACGGACATCTTCGGCGGCGACGGGGCGATCGGACACGAGGGCTCCTGCGGGTGGGGGACGTGCGCGCCACCGTGGCACGCGGACAGCTCAGCTCAGAGGAGGCGGGAGTCATCCCTTGGTACGACCTCTCCCGCGCAAGATCATCCCGCGCGCCGATGCGCCGCACGCGGCTGACCGGTGGGATGGAGACATGATCACCGCAGAGAACCTCACCAAGCGCTTCGGATCGCGCACCGCCGTCGACGACGTCTCCTTCTCCGTGCAGCCGGGGCGGGTCACGGGATTCCTGGGCCCGAACGGCGCCGGGAAGTCGACGACGATGCGGATGATCATGGGCCTCGACCGTCCGTCCTCCGGCCGGGCCACCGTGAACGGGCGTCCGTTCGCCGAGCACGCGGCCCCGCTGCGCCAGGCGGGCGCGCTGCTCGACGCGAAGGCGGCCCACCCGGGACGCACCGCCGAAGCGCACCTGCGCCTCATCGCCGCCACGAACGGCATCGACCGGCGCCGCGTCGACGAAGTCATCGCGCTCACCGGCATCGGCCAGGTGGCCGGGCGCCGCATCGGAGGATTCTCGCTCGGCATGCACCAGCGCCTCGGCATCGCCGCGACGATGCTCGGAGACCCGCAGGTGCTCATCTTCGACGAGCCCGTCAACGGGCTCGACCCCGAGGGCGTGCACTGGGTGCGCGGCTTCGCCCGCGCCCGCGCCGCCGAGGGACGCACCGTGTTCCTCTCGTCGCATCTCATGAGCGAGATGGCGCAGACCGCCGACCACATCATCGTCCTCGGACGCGGCCGGGTGCTCGCGGACGCCCCGCTCGCGGAGTTCCTCCGCGCCGCCGACCGGGACCTCACACGGGTGCGGGTGTCCGACGCGGACGTCCTCGCGCGCCGCATCGCCGCCGACGGCGTCCGCGTCACGCGGACCTCGGGGGAGGACCTCGAGATCGACGGGATCCCCGCCCACCGCATCGCCCGGGCGGCCGCGGAGGAGGGGCTCGACCTCTTCGAGCTCTCCCCCGTCGGCTCCTCCCTCGAGGAGGCCTACCTGGCCCTCACCGACGACGCCACCGAATACCGCAGCGACCAGGCCGCCGCGGCCTGACGAGGAAGGGCATCACCTCATGAGCACCGACACCGCCACCGCCGTCCCCTCCGCCCGCGAGCGCTCCTCCGCGACGGAGGGAGCCCGGATCACCTTCGGCTCCCTCGTCGCCGCCGAGCGCATCGGACTGTCCAGCCTGCGCGGCAACCGCGCGGCCCTCTTCATCGGCATCGCCCTCGTGATCCTCCCCTCCGCCGGTCTCTCCGTGCTCTACGGCACGGAGTTCCGGGGTCCGGACGGCGGAGCGGCGCTGCTCGAGTGGATGCCCTCCCCCGCGGAGCTGGCGCTGAACGGCTCGATCTTCGCCCTCGCGATCGCCGTGATCGTCGGCGCGGGCGCCTACGCGAAGGAGCATGCGACGGGCTCCCTGCGCACGCAGCTGGCCGCGGCGCCGCGACGGACGGGCGTGCTGGGGGCGAAGGCCCTCGTCGTCGGGGCGTCGCTCTTCGCCGGATCCCTCGTCGCCTTCGCGCTCGCGCTCGCCGCGTCGGCGGGCCTCTCCGCGCTGTTCGGCATGCCGATCGGGCTCGGCGACCCGTTCGCCGACGCCGTGCTCCCCGTCATCGGCACCGCGCTGTCCGTGTCGCTCGTGGGGGTGTTCTCGCTCGGGCTCGCCGCCCTGCTGCGCTCCGAGACCTGGACCGTCACGCTCGCGCTCGTCTTCCTCCTCGTCGCGCCCATGATCCTCGCGACCCTCCCCTGGGAGTGGGGCCCCGCGATCTCCGAGCTGCTGCTCGGATCCACCTCGCAGACGCTCGTCCAGACGCCGCTGGAGATCACCGGCGACCTGCTGCGGGACCTCGCGCTCACGATCGGCTGGGCCGCCGCGGCCTTCGTCGGCGGGGCGATCGCGATGAACCGCCGCGACGCGTAGGTTCTCTTCCCATGACGCTCTCGCCGGCGCCCGAGCTCGACCGCCCTCGTGCGGCGGTCCCGGGCCCCGCGGAGCTGGCCCTCCCCCGGCCCCCTGGCGTCATCCGCCGCTGGCTCGACGCGCACCCGCGCGGGGTCGACATCGCCCTCGCCGCGCTGACCGCGGTCGCGCCAGGTGCGCTCTTCCTCATCGTCTCGATCGCCGTCGACGACCCCTGGTCCCTTCCGCTCGCGCTCGCCTCGATCGTCGTCCTCGCCGCGCTGACCCTGCTGCGCCGGCGCCTGCCCACGACGTTCCTCGCGGTGGCCCTCGCCGTCTCGCTCCTGCCCGGCGCCGCGGGACCGGCGGGCGGCCTCTCCTCCTGGGTCGCGCTGTACACGCTGGGCGTGGTGACGACGGCGCGGCGCACCTGGATCGCGGGCGGCGTCAGCGCGGCCGTCTGGTTCGTCGACAGCTTCTTCGACATGGAGGGGGCCCTGGAGATCACGAGCCCCGTCGGGGCCGAGCCCCGCTGGTGGTGGCTCGCCCTGACCTCCCTCGTGACGGCTGTGTTCCTCGCCGCGCTGCCGACGCTCATCGGGCTCTGGGTCGGAGGGCGCCGCCGCTACGAGCGCGCCCTCATCGCCCGCGCGGAGGACCTCGCCCGCGAACGCGACCAGCGGGCGCGGCTCGCCGTCTCCGAGGAGCGCACGCGCATCGCCCGCGAGATGCACGACATCGTCTCGCACAGCCTCACCGTCATGATCACCCTCTCCGAGGGAGCCGCCGCCCAGGCGGAGACGGGGTCGGACCGCGCCCCGGACGCGATGCGCCGCGTCGCCGAGACGGGGCGCGAGTCGCTCGCCGAGATGCGGCGCCTGCTCGGCGTGCTGCGGGATCCCGCCGCCGACGTCGACCTGGCGCCGCTGCCCGGAGGTGCCGACCTCGACGGCCTCGTGGAGCGGTTCCGACAGGCGGGGATGCCCGTCGTGCGCCGGCACGAGGGAGCCCCGATCCCCGGCGGAGGGATCGCGCTGACGGTGTTCCGCATCGTCCAGGAGGGGCTCACGAACGTCCTGAGGCACGCGCCGGGATCGCGGCACGTCGTGGTCGCCACCCGCTGCGAGGGCGACCGCGTCGACATCGACATCGAGAACGGGATGACGCTCGACCCGGCGACGGCCCTCGACGGGCGCGGTCTCGTGGGCATCCGCGAGCGGGCCGCGCTGCACGGCGGATCCGTCCGCGCGGGCAGGGAGGGCGATCGCTGGGCCCTGCGCGTGCGGCTCGGCCCCGGCGACGAGGCTGCGGCAGGATGAGAGCGGACGCGTCGAGGGAGGGACACGGGATGACCGAGGACGAGATCCGCATCGCGCTCGTCGACGACCAGGAGCTCGTGCGGATGGGCCTGCGGATGATGCTCGAGGCGCAGGCCGACGTCGAGGTCGTCGCGGAGTGCGCGGACGGAGCGGAGGCCGTGGCGCGCGCCCGGCGCGGCGGGGTCGACGTGATGCTCATGGACGTGCGCATGCCGCGCCTGGACGGGATCCGCGCGACCGAGCTCATCACCAGCGCCGAGAACGGCCCCCGGGTGCTGGTGCTCACGACCTTCGATCTCGACGAGCACGCGTTCGCGGCGCTCCGCGCGGGCGCGAGCGGCTTCCTCCTGAAGGACGCCCGCCCGGCGGAGCTGCTGACCGCGATCCGCGCCGTGCACCGCGGCGATGCCGCGCTCTCGCCGCGCGTCGCCGCCCGGATGATCGAGGCCTTCGTCGAGACGCCCGCGCGCGGCGAGGCGACGGAGGATCCGCGGCTCGGGTCGCTCACTCCTCGCGAGCGCGAGATCCTCGTCGCGGTCGGCGAGGGGCTCACGAACGACGAGCTCGCCGCGCGCCTCGTCGTCTCCGTGTCGACCGTGAAGACCCACATCGGCCGGCTGCTGCAGAAGCTCGAGGCGCGGGACCGCGTGCAGCTCGTGATCCTCGCCCACGAGTGGGGCCTCGTCGGCCGCTGAGCGGCGCGCCTCAGGCGCCGGCGAGCGCGGAGGCGGCGGGCGCCCCGGCTTCGAGCCAGCGCATCTCCCGATAGCGTCGGAACCACGACACCTGCCGCCGCGCGTAGCGCCGGGTGAGCGCCTGCGTCTCGGCGATCGCCTCGTCGGCGGTCTTCTCGCCCGCGATCTGGGCGAGCGCCTGCGCGTAGCCGATCGCCCTGCTCGCCGTGCGCCCCCGTTCGAGGCCCTCCGCGCGGAGCCGCTCCGTCTCCTCGACGAGCCCCGCGGCCCACATCCGCTCGACCCGCGCGTCGAGGCGCTCGACGAGCCGAGCGCGCTCCAGGTGCAGGCCGATCAGGGTGGTCTCCGGCCGCCACAGGACGGGGCGGTCGGGCAGGGCGGCGCCGTGCCCCGCCTCGCCCTGGGTGAGCACCTCGAGCGCGCGGACGACGCGGCGCCCGTTCCGGGGATCGACGCGAGCTGCCGTCGCAGGATCGCGACGGCGCAGCTCCTCGAAGAGCGCGCCCGCGCCCTCTTCGTCGAGACGCGCCTCGAGCGCGGCGCGGAGCGCGTCGTCGCGAGGGGGGAAGCGGAAGTCGTAGACGACGCTCGAGACGTACAGCCCGGAGCCGCCGACGAGGATCGCGTGCGCCCCCGCGTCGAGGATCCCCTCGATGCGGGCGCGCGCCTCGACCTGGTACCGGGCGACGGCCGCCTCGTCGGTCACGTCGAGGACGTCGAAGAGGTGGTGCGGGATCCCTCGGCGCTCCGCGACCGGCACCTTCGCCGTCCCGATGTCCATGCCGCGGTACAGCTGCATCGCGTCGGCGTTGACGATCTCGGCGCGCCCGCCCCGCGCGGCGATCTCGTCGGCGAGGTCGAGAGACAGGTCGCTCTTCCCGGTCCCCGTGGCGCCGAGGACCGCCCACAGGCGGGGACGGGGCGCGCCGCCGGTCACGCGCCCGTGCGGATGACCGGCAGGCCGAGGCTGACCGCTCCCCCGCCGCTCGCGGCGCCCGTGGGGACGGCGCAGGAGTCGCTCTGCGCGCGATCCCACGCGTCGCCCGCGCGGGTGCGGCGGATGACGAGAGGCGCGCCGTCGGGGCTGTCGGCGAGGAGATGCGACGGGGCGGCGTGCGTCACCGTGACGGTGACGACGTCGCCGGGGCGAGGCGCGTCGGAACCCTCCGGCACCTCGAAGTGCACCAGGCGGTTGTCCTCGGCGCGGCCCGTGAGGCGATGGGTCTCGGCGTCCTTCTTGCCCTCGCCCGTCGAGACGAGCACCTCGAGGGTGCGGCCGAGCTGCTTCTCGTTCTCTTCGAGCGTGATGCGCTGCTGCAGGGCGATGAGCCGGTCGTAGCGCTCCTGCACGACCTCCTTGGGCACCTGGTTCGGCATCGTCGCCGCCGGGGTGCCCTCGCGGATCGAGTACTGGAACGTGAAGGCGCTGGAGAAGCGGGCCGCCTCGACGACGCGCAGCGTGTCCTCGAAGTCGTCGTCGGTCTCTCCGGGGAAGCCGACGATGATGTCGGTCGTGATCGCGGCGTGCGGGATGCGCTCGCGCACGCGGTCGAGGATGCCGAGGAACCGCTTCGAGCGATAGGAGCGGCGCATGTCCTTCAGGACGCGGTCGCTGCCCGACTGCAGCGGCATGTGCAGCTGCGGCATGACGTTCGGCGTCTCGGCCATCGCGTCGATGACGTCGTCGGTGAAGGCCGCGGGGTGGGGGCTCGTGAACCGCACCCGCTCGAGCCCGTCGATCTCGCCGCAGGCGCGCAGCAGCTTGCCGAACGCCTGGCGATCGCCGAACTCGACGCCGTAGGTGTTCACGTTCTGCCCGAGCAGCGTGACCTCGATCGCGCCGTCGTCGACCAGCAGGCGGATCTCCTCGAGGATGTCGCCGGGGCGGCGGTCCTTCTCCTTGCCGCGCAGGCTCGGGACGATGCAGAAGGTGCAGGTGTTGTTGCAGCCCACCGAGATCGACACCCAGCCGGAGAAGGACGAGTCGCGCTTGGTGGGCAGCGTGGAGGGGAACACCTCGAGCGACTCGAGGATCTCGAGCTCGGCCTCGCCGTTGTGGCGCGAGCGCTCGAGCAGCTGCGGAAGGGATCCCATGTTGTGCGTGCCGAAGACCACGTCGACCCAGGGAGCCTTCTCGACGACGGCTTCCTTGTCCATCTGGGCGAGGCAGCCGCCGACGGCGATCTGCATGCCCTCGCGGTCGGCCTTCTTCGACTTGAGGTGCCCCAGCGTGCCGTAGAGCTTGCCGGCGGCGTTCTCGCGCACCGCGCACGTGTTGATGATGACGACGTCGGCGTCGTCGCCGTCGGAGGCCCTCACGTAGCCCGCGCTCTCGAGCGACCCGGAGAGGCGCTCGGAGTCGTGCACGTTCATCTGGCACCCGAAGGTGCGCACCTCGTAGGACCGCGGGCGGCCGCCGGCGTCGAACGCGGCGGGCGAGGGGTCGATGACGGTGGGGGCGCTGGAGGGAGTGGTCATAGCGCGGATCATTCTACGGCGCGCCGCCTCACAGCAGTCTCAGCCCGCCGATCATTCGAAGCGCACGCCGCGCGCGCCGCCGCGGGCCTCGTCGAGCGCCTGGCGGGCCGCGGACATGGCGGCGTGCCCGCCGAAGCCGCGTCGGCCGAGCTGCCCGGTGAGACGGCGCAGCGCCGTCTGCTCGTCGTACCGGACGAGCGTGCGGGCCTTCGAGCGCGCGAACTCGAGCGCCCGCTCGGCGTCGTCGTCTGGCAGGTCGGCGATCGCGAGATCGATCGCCTCCCGCGAGACCTGGCGCTTCGCCAGGCTCTGCGCGATCGCGCGGCGCCCCTGCCCCTTGCGGCTCACCGCCGCATGGACGAGCTGCTCCGCGAGCCGATCGTCGTCGAGGGCGCCGATCTCGACGAGGCGGGCGATGATGTCGTCGGCCTCGTCGCGGGGGCACCCGTCTCGACGCAGACGCTCGCCCGCCTCGCGAACGGAGAGTCCGCGGCGAGCGAGCGAGGCGACGAGCCTCTGCTCCGCCTGGCGGGCGTCGACTTCGGGGTCGTCGACGTCGGCATCGCCGTGATCCGGCTCGCCCTCCCCCGCCTCGACGAAGCGCACGGCGGGATCGTCGAGCGCCCGGACCGGGGTGGCGGGGCGCTCGGCGCCCCGCCACGTGGTGTGCCAGTCGTCAGCCGCGTCGGATTCGGGCTCCGGCTTCTCCGGAGCCACGCCGCCGAAGAGCGGCACGACCGGGGCGAGCCGCTCCTCGGCGTCGTCGTGTGCGGACATCGGATCAGGCGGTGCGGCGCGCCGCGACCTCGTCGGCCGGAGCCTCGGCGTCGTCTGCACCCTCCGGCGCCGCGATGATGCCGAGCTTCACCTTGATCTTGTTCTCGATCTCGAGGGCGACGTCGTCGTTCTCGATGAGGAAGCGACGGGCGTTCTCCTTGCCCTGACCGAGCTGGTCGCCGTCATAGGTGTACCAGGAGCCCGACTTCTTGACGATGCCGTGCTCGACGCCGAAGTCGATGAGCGACCCCTCGCGCGAGATGCCCGTTCCGTAGAGGATGTCGAACTCGGCCTGCTTGAACGGCGGCGCCATCTTGTTCTTCACGACCTTGACGCGCGTGCGATTTCCGACGGCCTCGGATCCGTCCTTCATCGTCTCGATGCGACGGATGTCGAGGCGGACCGACGCGTAGAACTTGAGCGCCTTTCCACCCGCGGTCGTCTCGGGCGACCCGAAGAACACGCCGACCTTCTCGCGCAGCTGGTTGATGAAGATCGCCGTGGTCTTCGTCTGGTTGAGCCCGCCGGTGATCTTGCGCAGCGCCTGGGACATGAGCCGCGCCTGGAGACCCACGTGCGCGTCGCCCATCTCGCCCTCGATCTCGGCACGCGGCACCAGGGCCGCGACGGAGTCGATGACGACGAGATCGATCGCGCCCGACCGGATGAGCATGTCGGCGATCTCGAGCGCCTGCTCTCCCGTGTCGGGCTGGGACACGAGGAGCTGGTCGATGTCGACGCCCAGCTTGCGCGCGTACTCGGGATCGAGGGCGTGCTCGGCGTCGACGAAGGCCGCGATGCCGCCGGCCGCCTGGACGTTGGCGATCGCGTGGAGCGTGAGCGTCGTCTTACCCGACGACTCCGGGCCGTAGATCTCGACGACGCGCCCGCGCGGCAGCCCGCCGATGCCCAGCGCCACGTCGAGGGCGATGGAGCCCGTGGGGATGACCTCGACGGGCGCGCGCTCCTCGCTGCCGAGGCGCATCACCGTGCCCTTGCCGAACTGACGATCGATCTGCGCGAGCGCGGTCTCGAGGACCTTCTCGCGATCTGCTGCTGCCATGGTGTGCTCCTGAGGTGTCGAGTTCCGCCGCCCATAGGCTGTCGTGACCCGCCTCTGGGGGACGGATTCTTCGACAGGGCGCGTGGCCTGTGCGACCGCCTCTCACGTTACGGAGGGCCTCCGACAAACGAAGCCGGAGACGCCCGATCTGTGGAGAGGAACCGCGTCGCCACGTCTGTGGACAGAGCCTACGCCCCCTCGAACGCATCTTCGAATCCGACGCGCCGTCGGATCGAGGGAATCGAAGATGCGTCGCAGATCGTCGCTCAGTCGCGCGGATCCCGCAGCCCCACGCCGTACCGCGCCGACGCAGGCAGATCGGTCTCGTCGCAGAGCGCGCGCCAGATGTCGCGCGGCGGGACGCCCGCCTCCAGGGCGTCGGCGGCCGTGCGATCGATCCCGGGCAGCACGAGGTCGCTCACGATCCAGTTGGCGCGCGCGCCGAACTGCTGTTCGACGGCGCGCAGGAACTCGCTTCTCCTCATGCGGCTCGCGGCTCAGCGGAGGGACAGCTCGGGCTCGACCTCGGCGACGAGCTCGTCGGGCACCACGTCGGGGAACGCGCTGTCGATGCCCTCGAGGACGGCGATGCGGTTGCCGACCCGACGGAGCAACGCGGACAGCGGCACCTCGAGCGCCTCGGCCACGGCCGCGAGGATCTCGCTCGAGACCTCCTTCTGTCCGCGCTCCACTTCGCTCAGGTAGCCCAGCGCGACGCTCGCCCTGCTGGCGACCTGGCGGAGCGTCTTGCCCTTCTGCTGACGGACATCGCGAAGCACCTCGCCGATCTCTTGACGAATCAGGATCATGGCGGCCCCTCCCTTGCTTCGGTCCTGGAACACGTCACGACTGCGACGCGTGGTTACCAGGGTAAGGCCCGCGAGAACGCTCGCGGGTCATAAACGGCTGTCGTACAGAGATGCAACGGCGTCCTCCCCGGATCTATTCCGCGATGGCGTCGATCGCGAGCGCGATCGCGGCCCGCACCGAGGCGTCGCGGATCTCGGCGCGATCCCCGCCCAGCAGGTGGCGCTCCGCGCGCTCGCCCGCCGGCGTCGAGACCCCCACCCACACCGTGCCGACCGGCTGACCATCGGGCGAGGAGGGACCCGCGATCCCCGTCGTCGAGATGCCGACCTCGGCGGGCCGTCCGCCGAGGGTCAGCACGCGGCGCACGCCGAGCGCCATCTGCCTGGCGACCTCGGGGTGCACGGGCCCGTGCCGAGCCAGCAGGTCGGCGTCGACGCCGAGCACAGACGCCTTGATCGCCGTGTCGTAGGCGACGACTCCCCCGCGCATCGCGGCGGAGGCGCCAGGCACCTCGACGATGGCGCTCGAGACCAGACCGCCCGTGAGCGACTCGGCCGCGCCGACGGTCCAGCCGCGGTCCCGCAGGATCGCGAGCAGCTCGTCGGCGCGCGTCGGCTCGGGAGGCGCGGGCTCGCTCATCGCGCGGCCCGCGCGCCGCGCATCTGCGCGGCGACGTAGTCGACGCCGCTCGCCACGGTGAGGATCACGACGATCCACATCAGCACGGCCGTCACGGTCGTCCAGATGTCGCGGGGGATCAGCACGTCGAACGGGATCAGCGCCCACGAGAGCGCGACCCCCTGGAACGCCGTCTTGACCTTGCCCATCCACGCCGCCGAGACGTCGTGCGCGCGCCTGACCCGCAGGCGGTGCACCGTGATGCCCCATTCCCGGACGAGGATCACGATGACCATCCACCAGGCCACCTCGCCCAGCACGGCGAGCCCGACGAAGGCCGCGCCCGTGAGGAGCTTGTCGGCGATCGGATCCCACAGCTTGCCGAAGTCGCTCACGATCTCGTATCGGCGAGCGAGGTAGCCGTCGATCCAGTCGGTCGAGATCGCGAACACGAACAGCACGGCGGCGACCCAGCGGACGGCGCCGCTGTCGTCTCCGAACGGTCCGCCGACGATCAGCAGGACGAAGAAGACGACGGCGAGCGGGATCCGCGCGACGGTGATCGCGTTCGGGAGCTGCGGGTGGATGCCCATGGGGTCAGTCTCGCAGACGACGGCTCAGTCGTCGCGCCCCGTGAGCTGCCAGGCGTCTTCGCTCTCCGACTCGTCGACCGTGGGGAGGCCGGAGAACTGCGCCTCGATCGGGTCGTCGCCGTAGCGGTCGTCATCGATCGGCTCGGCGCGCTCCGCGCCTGCGCCCTGGCCGTCCGGAGTCGGCTCGGCCGGCGCCGCCGCGGCGGCCGGAGGCTCCTCGCCCTTGAGCCGCGCCAGCACGGCGGGCAGCTGGTCGGGCTGCACGAGCACGTCGCGCGCTTTCGACCCCTCCGACGGCCCCACGACCTCGCGGGACTCGAGGAGGTCCATGAGGCGCCCCGCCTTCGCGAAGCCGACGCGCAGCTTGCGCTGGAGCATCGACGTCGAGCCGAACTGGCTGGTGACGATGAGCTCCGCCGCGGCGAGGAGCACCTCGAGGTCGTCGCCGATGTCCTCGTCGATCTCCTTCTTCTTCGCGTCGAGCGCCTCGGCGACATCTGCCCGGTACTCGGGCCGCGCCTGGCCCGTGACGTGCTTGACCACCTGGTCGATCTCGTCCTCCGTGACCCACGCGCCCTGCAGGCGGAAGGGCTTGGAGGAGCCCATCGGGGAGAACAGCGCGTCTCCCTGGCCGATGAGCTTGTCGGCGCCCGGCCCGTCGAGGATGACGCGCGAGTCGGTCACGCTCGTGACGGCGAAGGCCAGGCGGGAGGGGACGTTGGCCTTGATGAGGCCCGTGACCACGTCGACCGAGGGGCGTTGGGTGGCGAGCACGAGGTGGATGCCCGACGCGCGCGCGAGCTGGGTGATGCGCACGATCGAGTCCTCGACGTCGCGCGGCGCGACCATCATGAGGTCGGCGAGCTCGTCGACCACGACGAGGAGATACGGATACGGCTTGAGCACGCGCTCGGAGCCGGGCGGCAGCTCGAGCTCGCCCGCCGTCACGGCGCGGTTGAAGTCGTCGATGTGGCGGAACCCGAACGACGCGAGGTCGTCGTACCGCATGTCCATCTCCTTCACGACCCACTGCAGGGCCTCAGCGGCCTTCTTCGGGTTCGTGATGATGGGGGTGATGAGGTGGGGCACGCCGGCGTAGTTGGTCAGCTCGACGCGCTTGGGGTCGACGAGGACCATGCGCACCTCGCTCGGCTTCGCGCGCATGAGCAGGCTCGTGATCATCGAGTTCACGAAGCTCGACTTGCCGGAGCCGGTGGATCCGGCGACGAGCAGGTGAGGCATCTTCGCGAGGTTGGCCACCACGAAGCCGCCCGAGACGTCCTTGCCGACGCCGATGGTGAGCGGGTGCGTGGACTTCTGGGCCGCCGCCGAGCGCAGCACGTCGCCGAGCGCGACCGTCTCGCGGTCGACGTTCGGGATCTCGATGCCGATCGCGCTCTTGCCGGGGATGGGCGCGAGGATGCGCACGTCGTTCGAGGCGACCGCGTAGGAGATGTTGCTCGACAGCTGCGTGATCTTCTCGACCTTGACGCCCGGCCCCAGCTCGACCTCGTACTGGGTCACGGTCGGCCCGCGCGAGAAGCCCGTGACCTTCGCGTCGACCTTGAACTGCTCGAAGACGCTCTCGATCTGCGCCACCATGCGCTCGTTGGTCTCGGACTTCACCACGGCGGGCGGGCCCGCCGCGAGGGTCGCGGGCGAGGGAAGCGAGTAGGGCGCCTCGGGGGGCTGCGGCCCCCTGGCGCCGGGACCGTCTGTGCCGAACCCGGAGAAGCCGCCGATCTCGTCGTCGCCCTCCCCGTCGCCATCGCCCATCAGCCCCGTGCGCATCTCGTCGAGGTCGCCCGTCGCGCGGAGCTGTCGGATGGCGGGATCGTCGAGCACCTCGGTGACCGCGTCGGAGGCCGGGGCCTCGCTCGTGACGACCGCCTGGTCGTACCCGCCGTCGCTCTGCTCTCCGAGGAGGTCGGTGAGCTCCTGCGGGTCGGTGACCGCGTCGACGTCCTCCTCGCGGCCGGAGGCGTTGCGCCGCCACCACGGCAGGTCGTCGTCGCCCTCGGCCGGGGCGTCGGGCTCGTCGGTCTGCGCGCCGCGCCTGCGCCCCCGCTTCTTCTTCGCGGGCTCCTCGTCGAGCACCTCGGTCGCCGCGTCGGGCGAGGCCTCGTCGCGCGCCGGCTCGGCGTCGAACATCCACGTGTAGAGGTCGCGGAACCGGCGGCCGATGCGGTTCGGCGGGGTCTTCGTGATGATGAGCAGGCTCAGCGCGACGAAGATGCCGAGCACGGCATATGCGCCGATGGGCGTGATGAGGAGCGCGAGCGGCTCGCCCGCCAGCCAGCCGAAGAGGCCTCCGGACGCGCTCAGCGCCGGCATGCCCTCCGACGGCGAGGGGCGCGATCCGTCTGGCCCCGGGATCGCCACGTGGCAGATGCCCGCGACCGAGATCGTGAACAGCGCGAAGCCGATGCCCACGCGTCCGTTGTCGTGGACGGACGACGGGTGCCGGAAGAGCCACCCGGCGAGGAGCAGCAGCAGGACCGGGAAGACGAACGCCAGGCGGCCGATGAAGAGGCCGAAGGAGAAGGCGCTGATCGTCTGAGCGACCTCGTTCCCGACGAAGAACCACTCGACCACCGCCCCCGCGATCGCGAGGAGGACGAGCAGGGTCGGGAACCCGTCGCGCCTGTCGCTCCTGTCGAGCGTCTCGGGGCCGAATGCGCGGAAGACGCCGCCCGTCGCGCGGGCGATGCCGTTCCACATGCGGACGGGCACGGACGGGCGCTCGACGTCGTCGATGTGCTTCTTGGGTGCGGGCGCGGAGCGGCCCGACGACCCCTTCGAGGAGGCGCCGCGGCCGGACTGCCCGTTCTTCTTGGGCGCGGTGGACGAGCGTGCCATGGATCCCACGGTACGCCGCCCCTCCGACAAACGACCGCAGGACGCGCTCGGCCCCGGCGTTCTCGCGGGAGAGCGCCGGGGCCGAGCGGGAGAGGTCAGGCCTCGATGACGACCGGGACGATCATCGGCCGGCGGCGCAGCCGCTGGCTCACCCAGCGTCCGATCGTGCGGCGCACCGTCTGCTGGAGCGCGTGGTTGTCGCGCACGCCCTTCTGCGCGGCCTCCTCGAGCGCCTGGACGATCTTCGGCTTGACCTTGTCGAAGACCCGGTCGTCCTCGGCGATGCCGCGCGCCTGGATCTCGGGCCCCGAGATGATGCGCCCGCTCTGGGAGTCGACGACGACGATGACCGAGACGAAGCCCTCCTCGCCGAGCACCCGGCGGTCCTTCAGATCGGCGTCGGTGATGGCGCCGACGCTCGAGCCGTCGACGTAGACGAAGCCGAGGTCGAGCTGCCCCGAGACCCACGCCTCGCCGTCGCGGAGATCGACCGACGTGCCGTTCTCGGCGATGATCGTGTTCTCCTCCGCGATGCCGGTCTGCTGCGCGAGCTTCGCGCTGGCCGTGAGGTGGCGGTACTCGCCGTGCACGGGCATCACGTTCTTCGGCTGGAGGATGTTGTAGCAGTACAGCAGCTCGCCCGCCGCGGCGTGCCCCGAGACGTGCACCTTCGCGTTGGCCTTGTGCACGACGTTGGCGCCGAGCTTCGTGAGGCCGTCGATGACGCGGTAGACGGCGTTCTCGTTGCCGGGGATGAGGCTCGACGCGAGGATCACCGTGTCGCCCTCGCCCGGCTCGATGGCGTGGTCGAGGTTGGCCATGCGGCTCAGCACCGCCATCGGCTCGCCCTGGGATCCCGTCGACATGTAGACGATCTCGCCGTCGGGGATGTCGCCCGACTTCTTGTAGTCGACGAGCGCGCCCTCCGGCACCTCGAGGTAGCCCAGCTGCTGGGCGATCGTCATGTTGCGCACCATCGAGCGGCCGAGCAGCGCGACGCGGCGGCCGTTGGCGTGCGCCGCGTCGATGACCTGCTGCACGCGGTGCACGTGGCTCGAGAAGCTCGCGACGATGACGCGGCCCGTCGTCTGCGCCATGACCTGCTCGATGACCGGGCCGATCTGCCGCTCCGTCGGCGTGAAGCCCGGCACGTCGGCGTTGGTCGAGTCGGGCAGGAACAGGTCGATGCCCTCCTCGCCGAGGCGCGCGAACGCGCGCAGGTCGGTGAGGCGCCCGTCGAGGGGCAGCTGATCCATCTTGAAGTCGCCCGTGTGCAGCACGAGACCCGCCTCGGTGCGGATCGCGACCGCGAGCGCATCGGGGATCGAGTGGTTCACCGCGACGAACTCGAGGTCGAAGGGGCCGACCGGCAGGCGGTCGCCCTCGCGCACGACGTGCGAGCGCGGGGTGAGGCGGTGCTCCTTGAGCTTCGCCGCCGTGAGGGCGAGCGTGAGCTTGGATCCGTAGATCGGGATGTCCTCGCGCAGGCGCAGGAGGTACGGCACGGCGCCGATGTGATCCTCGTGGCCGTGGGTCAGCACGAGCCCGACGATGTCGTCGAGACGGCCCTTCAGGGGCTCCATGTCGGCGAGGATGAGGTCGACGCCCGGCTGGTGCTCCTCCGGGAAGAGCACGCCGCAGTCGACGATGAGGATCTTGCCCTCGAACTCGTACATGGCCATGTTGCGGCCGACCTCGCCGAGGCCGCCGAGGGGCGTCACGCGCAGGGTGCCGGGATCGAGCGGGGGCGGATCGAAGACAGGAGTGGACATTGTGCCTTTCCGCGCGTCACGCGCAGGGTGTGTCGTCACCGAGTGGTGCCAGGCACCTTCGGCAGCGCGCCGCCCGCGGCCGCATTGCGGTCGGGGCGGAAGTTCGAGAAGTCCACACCGTCGACGTCCGAGACGAGCGCCAGCTCGTCTTCGATGATCGCGGCCTCCCACTCCTCCGGCCCCACGAGCGGCAGGCGCACGCGCGGGCTGGAGATGCGGCCGAGGCCGTGGAGGACGTACTTGGTGGAGACCGTTCCCGGCACGTGCGTCATGAGCGCGCGCACCAGGGGCTCGAGCTTCCTGTGCTGCTCGGTGGCGGTTGCGAGGTCGCCGCGGTTGACCGCGTCGACGATGGTTCGGTAGGGGCCGGCGGCGATGTTCGCCGTGACGCCGATGAGGCCCGAGGCGCCGATGGCCAGCTCGGGCAGGACGTTCGCGTCGTCGCCCGAGAAGTACAGCAGGTCGGTCTGGTTGAGCACGCGGCTGACCTCGCTGAGGTCGCCCTTCGCGTCCTTGACCGCGAGGATGTTGGGGTGCTTCGCGAGGCGCAGGATCGTCTCGTAGCGGATCGGGACGCCCGTGCGCCCCGGGATGTCGTAGAGGATGACCGGCAGATCGGTCGAGTCGGCGATGAGCCGGAAGTGGGTGAGGATGCCCGCCTGGGTGGGCTTGTTGTAGTACGGCGTGACGATCATGATGCCGTCGGCGCCCGCCTTCTCGCTCTTCTGGTAGAGGTCGATGGCGTGGGCGGTCTCGTTCGATCCGCCGCCCGTGATGATCTTGGCGCGGCCGTCGGAGACGCTCTTGCCCACCTCGACGAGGCGGAGCTTCTCGGCGTCGGTGAGCGTCGAGGTCTCGCCCGTCGTGCCCGTGACCACGATCCCGTCCGCGCCGGACGCGATGACCGAGTCGATGTGCTTCTCCGTCGCGTCCCAGTCGACCTCGCCGTCGGCCGTCATCGGGGTGACGAGCGCGACGAGTACCTGTCCGAACGGGTTGGCTGAGGCGGTCATGCCCTCCAGGTTATCCCTTGCGGACGAAAGCGAGGAAACGGTAGCGCGTGCCGGAGGCGCTCGTGAGCCACTCCCCCGTCCGCTCGGGGAGCGCCCGCGCCCGCTCCCATTCGTCGCCGAAGGCGGGCGCGTGGGCGTCGCCGTCGACGTCCGAGTCGATCTCCGTGACCCACAGCTCGTCGACGATGCCCATCGCCTGCGCGTAGATCTCGCCGCCGCCGATGATCCACACCTCGTCGTCGATCTCCTGCGCGCGGCGCACGCCCTCCTCGAGCGACGAGACGACCTCCGCGCCCGGCGCCTCGTAGCCCTCCTGCCGCGTCACCACGATGTTCGAGCGGCCGGGCAGGGGGCGGAAGCGGTCGGGGAACGACTCCCACGTGCGCCGCCCCATCACGACGGGCTGACCGTCGGTCGCTCGCTTGAAGAACGCGGTGTCCTCCGGCACGTGCCACAGCATCGCGCCGTCGGCGCCGATGGCTCGGGTGCGCGACTGCGCCCAGATCGATCGGATGACCATGCTCTCGCTCCCTCAGACCGCGACGGCCCCGCGGATGGCGGGGTGGTGCTGATACCCGACGACCTCGAAGTCCTCGTAGACGTAGTCGAAGATGCTCTCGGCGCGCCGGATCCGCAGCTCCGGATACGGGTACGGATCCCGCGAGAGCTGCTCGGCGACCTGGTCGCGGTGGTTGTCGTAGATGTGGCAGTCGCCGCCCGTCCACACGAACTCGCCCGGCTCGAGGCCCGCCTGCTGTGCCATCATCATCGTCAGCATCGCGTAGCTCGCGATGTTGAACGGGACGCCGAGGAACAGGTCGGCGCTGCGCTGGTAGAGCTGGCAGCTGAGCCTCCCGTCGGCGACGTAGAACTGGAACATCGCGTGGCAGGGCGGCAGCGCCATGTCGGGCACCTCGGCGGGGTTCCACGCTGTCACGATCATGCGGCGGGAGTCGGGGGTCTCCCGGATCTGGCGCATGACCTCGGCGATCTGATCGATGTGGCCGCCGTCCGGCGTCGGCCAGGAGCGCCACTGCACGCCGTAGACCGGGCCGAGGTCGCCGTTCTCGTCGGCCCACTCGTCCCAGATCGTCACGCCCCGCTCCTGCAGCCAGCGGACGTTCGAGTCGCCGCGGAGGAACCACAGCAGCTCGAGGGCGATCGAGCGGAAGTGCACCCGCTTGGTGGTGATGAGCGGGAAGCCCTCGGACAGGTCGTAGCGCAGCTGCCGTCCGAAGACGCTCGACGTGCCCGTGCCCGTGCGATCGGACTTGCGCGCGCCGTTCGCGAGCACGTCGCGCAGGAGGTCCTCGTAGGGGGTCGGGATCGCGTCCGTCATGTCTCCAGCGTATGCGCTTCCTGCGAACGGTTCCCCCTCTCCGCGCCGACGGATAGGCTGAGCGCGAAACCGCTTCCCCGACCCGCGAGGAGTCTCATATGTCCGTCACCAGCGAAGCAACGACCACCTGGCAGGGATCGCTCGTCGAGGGTTCCGGCTCCGTCGCCCCCGCATCGGGCATCGGGACCTTCCCCGTCGACTGGAAGTCGCGCAGCGAGGGCGGGGAGTCGACGACGACCCCCGAGGAGCTCATCGCCGCGGCCCACTCGTCGTGCTTCTCGATGGCGCTCTCGAACGCGCTCGCCCAGGCGGGAACGCCCGCCGAGTCGATCCGCACGACCGCCTCCGTCACGTTCGTGCCCGGCACCGGCGTGACCGGCAGCCACCTCAACGTGTCGGCTGTCGTGCCCGGCCTCGGCGACGAGCAGTTCGCGGAGCTCGCCGAGGGCGCGAAGACCGGCTGCCCGATCTCCCAGGCGCTCGCCGGCGTCGAGATCACCCTCGAGGCGACGCTCGGCTGAGCCGCGAGATGCGAGAGGGGCGGATCCGATGCCGGATCCGCCCCTCTCGCCGTCTCAGCCCGCCGTCTTCTCGAGGCGGATCGCCGTGCGAGCCGCCTCGCGCGCGCGGCGCCGATCGCCCGCCGCGTCGTAGACGACGCTGAGGCGGAACCAGGCCCGCCAGTCGTCGGGCTCCGTCTCGACGGCCTCGCGGTAGGAGGGGAACAGGGCGTCGGCGTCGGCGCGCGCGACGCGCCCCGACGGCGTGAGCCGCACGTCCTCCGACGGGAGGAGTCCCTCCTCCCCGAGGCGCTTCGCGAGGCGGTCGGCCCGCCATCCGAACCACAGCTCGCGGCCGAGCGCCCACACGCCGATCGCGGGGAGGACCAGCATCGCGACGCCCATGACGACCGGAATCGGCTGGCCGAGGTCGATCCCCGCCGTGAGCAGCGCGACCGCCCGACCGCCCGCGAGCCAGATGTAGAGCGCGAGGAGCACGGCCATGAGGGCCACGCCGATGCGTGCGCCCATCAGGCGCCGAGCCGCAGGTCGACGAACCGCTCGAGCCCCACGACGACGCCCTCCGCCCGGAGAGCCGCGTCGAGCGCGACCAGGATGCCCGGCGCGTAGGCCGCCGCCGGGTCGGACGTGTCGTGCTGGATGACGATGGTCTCGCCCGGCCCCGAGAGGATCGTCTGCTGCTGGGCGATGACGCCCGGCCGGCGGAGCGAGTGCACGGGCACCTGCGCGACCTGCTCGCCGCGCGCGCGCTGATCGGCGTGCGGCGCGCTGACGGGTTCGTCCCGCGCCGCGGCGATCAGCTCGGCGGTGCGCACCGCCGTGCCGCTCGGGGAGTCGACCTTCGTGTCGCGATGGGCCTCGACGATCTCCGCGAACGGGAACAGCGGGGCGGCCGCGGCGGCCAGGGCGGTCGCGACGACGGACCCGAGGGAGAAGTTGGGGATGATGACGACCCCCGTCCCCGCCGCCTCGACGGCGGGGCGGATCTCGGCGATGCGCTCCTCGGACCAGCCGCTCGTGCCGACGAGCGCGGGCATGCCCCGGTCGATCGCGGCGCGCACGACGTCGCCGCTCACGGCAGGGTGGGAGGCGTCGACGACGAGGTCGGCTCCCGCGATCTCGTCCAGGGAGCTGCGGGAGGTGAGCACCGCGGTCGTCTCGAAGCCGTCGGCCTCGTCGATCACCCCGCGGATGATGCGTCCGAGCTTTCCCGTTCCGCCGACCAGCGCCACGTTCGTCATGGATCCATCCTAGGATCCGCGAGGCGGACGGCCGTCACACGGGCGGGATCTCGGGGAGCCCCGTGCGCAGCTCGAACGGCAGATGCGCGACGTCGTTGTGGCTGACGAGGGTCCAGGGCCGCCCCGGCTTCTGGGCGAGCACCGTCAGCCCGCAGTTCGCCTGGTTGAGCGTCATCCACCGCCACTCGGCCGCGCCGAGGACCTCGCGCACGAACCAGGCGATCACGAAGTTGTGGGTGATGAGCAGCTCGTGCACGTCGCCCTGCTTGCGCACGAGGAACTCGGAGACCGCGTCGGCCATCTGCGCCGACCCCGCCTCGATCTCCGCGTCGCTGATGCCGCCGAAGAACGGCTCGAAGACCGCGGGCGTCTCCTCGGTCATGCCCATCGGGACGCAGTCGAACAGCAGCGCGTGCGGCTGGGGGTCGATGGCGGGCATCCGCTCCGAGAGGATCCGCGCGGTCTCGGCCGCGCGGACGAGGGGCGAGTGCCACACGGCGTCGAGCGGGACGCCCGAGAGGCGGTCGGCGAGGTGGCCGGCCTGGCGGATGCCCCGGGCGGAGAGCGGGCCGTCTTCGAGTCCGTGCTCGGCGTCCTGGTGCTCGCCGTGGCGGACGAGGTAGATGTAGTGCGTCACAGCCGTTCGATTCGTCGCGGTCCGTCGGGGCGCGAGGTCGCGGATGAGGCGCCGTCGCCCCTGCAGTCTACCGTCCGAGGTCGTCGAGATGCCGGGGAGAGAGCGATGCCGTCGCGCCGCGGACGATCTCGTCGACCTGCGGCGGCGTCGCCG
Source organism: Microbacterium sp. gxy059 (assembly GCF_050958665.1). Classification (NCBI taxonomy): domain Bacteria; kingdom Bacillati; phylum Actinomycetota; class Actinomycetes; order Micrococcales; family Microbacteriaceae; genus Microbacterium; species Microbacterium sp. gxy059. The sequence continues at coordinate 37,076 of NZ_JAMXWT010000010.1, forward strand.
CCGCGACCATCGGCGCGGCGACCCCGCGCTGCGCCCGCACCCACGCGAGCGCCACGGCGGCCTGCGGCAGGCCGGTCTCGAGCGACACCTGCTCGAGCTGGCGGAGGATGCGCCGCCCGCGCCGGGTGAACAGGCGAGCCACCTGCGCGGCGCGACCGTGCCGAGCACGGTGGGGGCGCGTGCGGTGCGGGCCGGTGAGGAAGCCGTGCCCCAGCGGCCGGGAGGAGGAGATCGCGAGATCCTGCAGCGCCGCGATCGTCGCGAGGCCGCTGCTCTCGAAGGGATCGCGCTCGACGAGGCTGTACGGCGCGTCGACCACGTCGACGCGCGGATACCCGGCGGACGCGAGCACCCTGGCCTCGATGAGCCGGACCGCGGGGACGCCGCGCAGGCCCAGCGCGCCGACCAGGCCCGACGCGAGGAGGGGCTCGGCCTCGGCGAGCGCGGGCTCGAGCCCGCGGTCCGCGCGCGGGGCGAGGAAGAGCACGTCGATGCGGTCGGCGCCCAGCACCCCGAGCGCGCGCTTCACCGCGCGGTCGATCGTTCCCGGCGCGTCGTCGTCCGGCGCCGAGACCCGCGCCGAGAGCACCAGGTCGTCGCGCAGCCGGCGCGAGCGCATCCAGGCGCCGATGACGCCCGCCTCCTCGAGTCCCGTCGCGACGAGCGCGTTGCCCCCGAGCTCGACGTAGCGGTCGAGCACCTCGTGCGCGGCGCGCGCACCGAGGCCGGGCCCGAAATCGGTGCCCGTCAGCATCACGGGGAAGACGCTCCTCCCCGTGCGCCCGAGCGTCACCCGCGGCTCCTCGCGACCCGCGGCCGGGACGACGGAAGGGCCGCCCTGCCGTTCGGGCGCGCGCTCCTCGGCGCGGGCGGGCGCCGGCGGGGCGTCCGCGGTCTGCATGTCGGATTCCATCTCTCCCCCGCCGCCCATTGTGGCCCCGCCTCCGCCCGCGACGCGGATGCCGACCTCACGATCCGGTCACGATCACGGCGAGGGGCCCGGAGGATCCAGCGGATCCTCCGGGCCCCTCGCACGCGGGAGCGGGTCAGCCCTCGACGACGGCCTCCTCGGCCGATGCCTCGTCCTCCTGGACGAGCTCGAGCGACAGCTTGCCGCGGTCGTCGACCTTCGAGATCCGCACGAGCAGCTTCTGGCCGACCGAGACGACGTCCTCGATGCTCTCTACGCGCTTTCCGCCGTTGAGCTTGCGGAGCTCGGTGACGTGCAGCAGTCCGTCCTTGCCGGGCAGCAGCGAGACGAACACGCCGAACTTGGCGATGTTGACCGCCGTGCCCAGGTACTGCTCGCCGACCTCGGGGTTGGTCGGGTTGGCGATCGCGTTGACCTGCGCGCGCGCCGCGTCGGCCGCGGGGCCGTCGGTCGCGCCGATGTACACCGTGCCGTCGTCCTCGATCGAGATCGTGGCGCCGGTCTCGTCCTGGATGCCGTTGATCGTCTTGCCCTTCGGGCCGATCAGCTCGCCGATCTTGTCGACGGGGATCTGCACGCTGATGACGCGCGGCGCGGTGGGCGCCATCTCGTCGGGCGCGTCGATCGCGGCGTTCAGCACCTCGAGGATGCGCAGGCGCGCGTCCTTGGCCTGCGTGAGCGCGGCGGCGAGCACCTCGGAGGGGATGCCGTCGAGCTTCGTGTCGAGCTGCAGGGCCGTGACGAACTCGCTCGTGCCTGCGACCTTGAAGTCCATGTCGCCGAGCGCGTCCTCGGCGCCGAGGATGTCGGTGAGGGCCGCGTAGCGGGTCTCGCCGTCGACGTCCTCGGACACGAGGCCCATCGCGATGCCCGCGACGGGGGCGCGCAGCGGCACGCCGGCGTTCAGGAGCGACAGCGTCGACGCGCACACCGAGCCCATCGAGGTCGATCCGTTCGACCCGAGCGCCTCGGAGACCTGGCGGATCGCGTAGGGGAACTCCTCGCGGCTCGGCAGCACCGGCACGAGCGCGCGCTCGGCCAGGAAGCCGTGGCCGATCTCGCGGCGCTTCGGGCTGCCGACGCGGCCCGTCTCGCCCGTCGAGTAGGGCGGGAAGTTGTAGTGGTGCATGTACCGCTTGCTCGTCGTGGGCGACAGCGAGTCGATCTGCTGCTCCATCTTGAGCATGTTGAGCGTCGTGACGCCCATGATCTGCGTCTCGCCGCGCTGGAAGATCGCGGATCCGTGCACGCGCGGGATGACCTGCACCTCGGCGTCGAGCGGGCGGATGTCGGCGAGGCCGCGGCCGTCGATGCGCGCGCCCTCCGTGAGGATGCGGCCGCGGACGACCTCCTTGGTCACCGCCTTGTAGGCGCCGGAGACCTCGCCGAGCGACGACTCGGGCAGCTCGCCCGCCTCGACCTTCGCGGCGACCTCGTCCTTGACGCGGGCCTTGAGGGCGTCGTCGGCGCTCTGGCGCTCCTGCTTGTCGGCGATCTGGTAGATGCCGCGGAGCTCCTCGAGGGCGCTGTCGCGGACGACCGAGAAGGTCTCGTCGGCGTACGGCGGGAAGACGGGGAACTCGAGCGGAGCCCGCGTCGAGGCCTTCGCCATCTCGGCCTGCGCCTCGACGAGCTGCTTGATGAAGGGCTTCGCGGCCTCGAGGCCGCCGGCGACGATCTCCTCGTTCGGCTTCGTCGCGCCGCCGCGGATGAGGTTCCAGCTGCCCTCGGTCGCCTCGGCCTCGACCATCATGATCGCGACGTCGCCGTTCTCGAGCACGCGGCCCGCGACCGTGAGGTCGAAGACGGCCTCGCCGATCTGCTCGGCGTTGGGGAACGCGACCCACTGGTCGTCGTTCTGGCCCATGCCGGGGATGAGCGCCAGGCGGACGCCGGCGATCGGACCGGAGAAGGGCAGACCCGAGATCTGGGTCGACGCCGACGCGGCGTTGATCGCGAGCGCGTCGTAGAACTCGCCGGGCGCGATCGAGAGCACCGTGACGACGATCTGCACCTCGTTGCGCAGGCCGTCGACGAACGACGGGCGCAGGGGGCGGTCGATGAGGCGGCAGACGAGGATCGCCTCGGTCGACGGGCGGCCCTCGCGGCGGAAGAACGAGCCGGGGATCTTGCCCGCCGCGTACGAGCGCTCCTCGACGTCGACCGTCAGCGGGAAGAAGTCGAAGCCCTCGCGGGGGTGCTTGCCGGCGCTCGTCGCCGAGAGGAGCATCGTCTCCTCGTCGAGGTACGCGGCGACCGCGCCCTGCGCCTGCTGCGCGAGGCGACCGGTCTCGAAGCGGATCGTGCGGGTGCCGAAGCGGCCGTTGTCGAGAACGGCTTCGGCTGCGGTGATTTCAGGACCTTCCAAGAGGCCTCTCCTTCGTTCGAGCCCGCGCGGGACGCGGGCGTACGAGAGGAGCAGGAGCGAGGAGTGTCGTGCTGGCCACCAGGAGAGAGCCACCGGACGCCCGCCCGGGAGATCACTTCTAGGGACCAGCTCCTGCGAGCCTGCTCCGCGAGTGTGTTGAGTTGCGGATCCGCCGCGTGAGGCGGATCCGCGCTCCAGCCTATCAGCGACGCGCCCCGAGCGGGCGCGGTTCTCAGACGCCGCTCGGGTCCTCGGCCCGGCGCCGGTCGCCGCCCCTGCCGGGGATCACCACCCAGTCGTCGTGCTTCGCCGCGATGCCGTCGCCCGCGGTGCGCCCGCGCATGCGGCGCCAGACCCACGGGAGGGCGTGCTCGGTGATCCACGGCCCGCCCTCCGGCTCGTCGCCCGTGTGCAGGGCGTCGTCGAGGCCGCCGAGCGCCTCCGCATCGGGGATGCCCAGCACCTCCGCGGCGCGGTACGAGAGCAGGCGGTGGCCCCGGGAGTGCAGGTGCACGCCGTCGGCGGAGAACATCTCGGCGCCTCCCAGCTCGGGCAGCGCCTCGACGTCGAGCAGGATGCTCCCGGTCTCCCGCGCGATCCGGCGCATCTCGTGCGCGTAGATCGCGAGGCGCCTGGCCAGGGGGCGGGCGAGGCGCAGGCGCGGCAGGAAGGGCGTCACGAGGAGCACGTCGGCGCCCGTCGCGCGCACGCGCCGCACGCTCCGCTCGAGGTCCCGCGCCGTGCGGACGGGATCCGCCAGGTTGCCGACGAGGTCGTTGGACCCCATGAGGATCGAGACGAGATCGGGCCGCAGGGCGAGCGCGTCCGGCACCTGCTCGCGCTCGAGGTCGCGCACGCGCCGGCTGCGCACCGCGAGATTGGCGTAGCGGAAGTCGGAGGCGTCGGACTGCGCGAGGAGCGTGGCGAGGCGATCGGCCCAGCCGCGGAACTGCCCGTCCGCCATGCGCGACGAGTCGTTGAGCCCTTCGGTGAGGGAGTCGCCGAGGGCGACGAAGCGGCGCCAGCGACGCGCGCTCGGGGCGGGGCGGGGGACGACGGGCCGCGTCGCGCCGCGGACCACGAGGCTCTCGTCGAAGCGCCGCAGCCGGATCGCCTCGTCGTAGTGGCCGACCAGCTGATCGGTGAGCGCCGCCCAGGTGCGCCGGGAGACGCTCTCGCGGGCGGCGGCGCCGAACGAGCGCCGCTTGGCCTCGTCGCCGAGGAGATCCTCGACCCGGGAGCGCATGTCGGCGAGATCGCCGGGCGCGTACAGCCAGCCGTCGATCGACGAGCGCACGAGGTCGATCGGCCCGCCTGCCCCCGTCGCGACGACCGGCACGCCGCAGGAGAGCGCCTCCTGCACGGTCTGGCAGAAGGTCTCCGACTCCCCCGGATGCACGAACACGTCGAAGCTCGCGACCGCGCGGGCGAGCTCGTCGCCGCCGAGGAAGCCCGTGAAGACGGCGTCGGGGAGCTCCCGCTCGAGTCGCGGCCGCTCCGGGCCGTCGCCGACGATCACGAGCCGGGCCCCGTCGATCCCGGCCAGCGCCCGGAGGTCCTCGACCTGCTTCTCCGGAGCGAGGCGTCCGACGTAGCCGATGATCCGCTCCCCCGGCGCGATACTCCGCCGCCACGCCTCGCTGCGGCGCTCGGGAGCGAAGCGGATCGCGTCGACGCCCCGCCCCCACCGCCACAGGCGGTCGACGCCCAGCGCGTCGAGCTGCGCCTCCGCGGCGCTCGAGGGGACCAGCGACAGCGTGGCGCGCCGATGCAGGCGGGCGACGTGGCCCTCCGCGAGCGAGGCGACGCCCGGCACGCCGTATCGCGCGGTGTAGGCCACGATGTCTGTCTGGTAGACGGCGACGGTGGGGATCCCCAGCGCCTCGGCCGCGACGACCGCCTGCCAGCCGAGCACGGCGGGCGAGGCGAGGTGCACGACGTCGGCGCGGATCTCCTGCAGCAGCCGCTTGAGCCGAGCGACGGGCGCGAGCCCCACCCGCACGTCCGGGTAGCTCGGCAGGGGCAGGGAGCGCAGCCACGTCGTCCGCGCGGCGGCGTCCACGGCGACGAGGTCGTCCGTCCGCCCCGGTGCGCGCGGCGCGATGATCCGCACCTCGTGACCCTGCCGCTCGAGATGGCGCACGACCTGCAGGACGGAGTTCGTGACCCCGTTCATGTGCGGAAGGAAGGACTCGGCCACGATCGCGACGCGCATGCGACCAGGATCCCTCCGGCTCGCCCGCGCGCGCAGGGGGATCCGGGAGGGTTCCCCGGAGGTTCATCCCCCGCCTCCCGGCGTTCACGCGCCGGCTACGGAGCGGCGGCCCCGCCCCGCATCGCCGCGCGCAGGTCGTCCGTCGGCGGCACGAGCCGTCCGCGGGCCGCGAGCGTCGGGATCACCCGCTCGGCGAGGAGGTCGATGGATCCCCTGTGCCCGTACGGCAGGGCGATGACGCCGTCGGCCGCGCCGGCGTCGAGACGACGGATGATCTCGTCGACGGCGTCCTGCGGGGTGCCGACGACCGTCGCGTGCGCGGCCCCGCCGCCGGTCGATGCGCGCGCCTGCGCGTAGAGCTCCTCGGCGTCGATGCGGCTCTCGGCGAGGCAGAGCACGAGACCGGGGAGCACGCGCACCGCTCCCGGCTCGCGTCCCCACGCCGCGGTCCTCTCGGCGAGATCCTCCCGCAGCGCCGCCCCCGCATCGACGTCGGCCGTCATGGCGAAGATCGCGTCGGCGTCGGCCGCCGCCAGCTCCCTCGACGCGGGAGACCCGCCCGCGTGCAGAAGCGGCATCGGATCGTCTCGCCATGCGGGGACGGTGAGCGGCCCGGACACGTCGAACCGCCCCGCCGGCTCGATCCGGACGGTGCTCTCCGGGTCGGCGAACACCCCGCCCTCCCGGTCGATGCGGAGCGCCGAAGCCGGGTAGCTCGCCTGCAGGCGCCGGACGACCGCGATCATGTCGCGCGCATCGCGGTATCCGTCGTCCGCAGGCGCCGCGGCGTCGGAGAAGTTCCCGGCTCCCGCGCGCGAGGTCACGGCATTCCACCCGGCGCGACCCCGCGAGATCCGGTCGAGCGACTGGAGCTCCCGCGCGACGAGGTAGGGCGGCGCGAACCTCGTCGAGTACGTGGGCACGAGGCCGATGCGATCGGTCTCCCTGGCGATCGCCGTCATGAGCACGATCGGGTCGAGGCCCGTCGCGCCGGGCCACTCGCGGAGGACGGAGGGGTCGAGCGCGAGGTGGTCGGGGCGGAAGACGAAGGCGGCGCCCGCGGCCTCCGCCGCCTGCGCCGCCGCGATGAGGGCGTCGCCCGAGAGCACGGCCTCGACATCGCTGTCGCCCCTGCGCCAGGCCGCTCCCCGCAGCCATGTCGGCGAGAGCGAGAGGCCGACGACCGCCCGCTCCGTCGGCTCAGCCGCCATCGGCGCCGGCTCTGCTCGCGATGGGGATCACGAGGGGCATGCCGAACACGGGGTCGGGGACGATGCGCGCCTCGAGGCCGAAGACGTCGGCGACGAGCTCCTCCGTCAGCACCGCCGCGGGCTCCCCCGTCGCCGCGACCCGGCCGTCGCTCATGACGACGAGGTGATCCGCGTAGCGCGCGGCCTGCGCGAGGTCGTGCAGCACGAGCACGATCGTCCGTCCGTCGTCGCGATTGAGGGCGCGCACCAGCTCGAGCACCTCGAGCTGGTGCGCGATGTCGAGGTACGTGGTGGGCTCGTCGAGGAGCATCACGGGGGCGTCCTGCGCGAGCAGCATCGCGATCCACACCCGCTGGCGCTGGCCGCCAGACAGCTCGTCGACGCCTCGCGACCCGAGCTCGGAGACGTTCGTCGCGGCCATGGCGCGCGAGGTCGCCCGCGCGTCGTCCGCCGACCACTGCTGGAGGAGATGCTGATGCGGGAAGCGCCCGCGGGCCACGAGATCGGCCACCGTGATCCCGCCAGGAGCCTGGGAGGTCTGGGGCAGCAGCGCGAGCCGCCGGGCGAGCTCCTTGCCGCCGAGCCGCCGGATGTCCTCCCCCTCCAGGAGCACGCGCCCCTCCCGCGGCGAGAGCAGCCGGGAGAGCGCCCGCAGGGCGGTCGACTTCCCGCAGCCGTTCGGTCCGACGATCGCCGTGATCCGCCCGTGCGGGATCTCGAGATCGAGCCCGGTCGAGATGACGCGGCCGTCGTAGGCGAGCGTGAGGCCCTGAGCCTCGAGCGCCGTGGTCATACGCGCACCGTTCCCTTGCGTGTGAGGAGCCAGATGAGATAGAGGCCGCCGATGATGCCCGTGACGCGGCCGATGGGCACGACGGCGTCGATCGGCAGGATCTGCGCGGCGAGGTCGGAGACGACGAGGAGGCAGGCCCCCATCGCCGCCGCGCCGACGATCGGCACGCCGCTGCCGCGCGACAGGCGCTGCACGAGCTGCGGGGCCGCGAGCGCGACGAACGCGATGGGGCCGCACGCGGCGGTCGCCGCGGCCGCGAGCAGCACGCCGCAGAAGATGAGGACGACGCGCACCCGCTCGACGCGCACGCCGAGCTGGGCCGCGAGATCGTCCCCCATCTCGGCGAGCGTCGCGCGGCGGCCGAGGAGCGCGATCACGGGGAGCACGACGACGCACGCCACCCCGACGGGGATCGCGTGCTCCCACCCGCGCGCGTCGAGCGATCCGGAGAGCCAGAGGTTCGCCTGCACGGCCTGGTCGAGGTCGCCCATGACGAGCAGCAGCCCGTTGACGGCCTGCAGCACGGCGCCCGCGCCGATGCCGACGAGGATCAGCCGGTACCCGCCCGTGACGCCGCCGCGCACGGCGAGCAGGTAGACGACGAGGGCCGTGACGATGCCGCCGACGAAGGCGCCGATCGCGACCTGCACGCTGCCCGCCTGGAAGACGACGATCTGCACGATCGCGCCGGTGGCCGCGCCCGTCGTGAACCCGATGATCTCCGGGCTGCCGAGGGCGTTGCGCGACACCGACTGGAACACCGCTCCGGACGCGCCGAGGGCCACGCCGGCGAGCAGCGCCGTGACGACACGCGGCAGCCGGATGCCCTGGACGACCTTGACGTGCATCGGCTCGCCGGAGCCGGCGAGCGCGCCGATCGCCTCCCCGATGGTGAGGGAGGCGGTGCCGACGGTGAGGGCGACGACCCCGGCGGCGAGCGCCGCGAGCGCGACGATCGCGGTCGTCAGGGCCACCCGGGGGTGCAGGACGATCGAGAGGCGTCCGACGCGGAGCAGGCGGCCGGAGGGCGGGGCGAGATGAGCGGTCACAGCGTCGCGATCCTCTTCCGGCGGACGAGCCAGACGAACAGGGGACCGCCGAGGATGGCGATCATGATGCCGACGCTCACCTCGCGCCCCGGCACGACGATGCGCCCGAGCGCGTCGGCGCCGACGACGAGGAGGGCGCCGATGAGCGCCGAGTAGGGCAGCACCCAGCGGTGGCTCGCACCGACGAGGAGGCGAGCGAGGTGCGGGGCGGCGAGGCCGAGGAACACGACGGGGCCCGCGGCGGCCGTCGCGGCGCCCGCGAGCACGATGACGACGACGCCCGCGACCGACCAGACGACCGCGGGATTCGCGCCGAGGGCGCGCGCCGTGTCCTCTCCGAGCACGGCGGCGTCGAGCGCGCGGGCGAGGAGGACGGCGCCGACGATGCCGACGACCGCGAGGACCGAGACCGCGGCGAGGACGTCGTACCCGCGCCCCGAGAGGGAGCCGACCATCCAGAACCGGAACCGGTTGAAGACGTCGGGCGAGGCGTTGACCAGCACGAGCTGCGTCGCCGCCATGAGCACGGCGGACGAGGCGGCGCCCGCGAGCACGAGGCGCACCGGGTTGGTGCCCGTGCGCGCGCCGCCGAGCAGGTACACGACCGCTCCCGCGACGGCCGCTCCGACCAGGCCGAGCCACGTGTAGTGCCAGACGCTCGTCAGGCCGACGGCGATGCCCGTGGCGATCGCGAAGGCGGCGCCGCCGTTGACGCCGAGGATGCCGGGCTCGGCGAGCGGGTTGCGGGTGAGCGCCTGCATGACCGCCCCCGCGAGGCCGAGGCACACCCCCACGAGGAGGCCGAGGATCGTGCGCGGCGTGCGCTGGAGCTGCGCGAGCAGGTGCTGCGCGTCGTCGGGGTCGAAGGCGACGAACGACCGCAGCGTCTCGCCGGGCGGGATCGCGACGGGCCCGACGCCGACGCTCACGAACGACACCGCGACGATCGCGAGCACGAGCGCGACGATCCCGGCGACCCGCGCCGAGACGCGACCGCGCGCCGGAGCGCCCGACGCGTCGTCGGGCGCTCCGGTCGCACGCGGCGCGACTGCCGTGGGCACGCGTCCGGCTCAGCCGAAGATGTCGGCGATGTGCTCGACGACCTCGGTCGCGCTGTAGAGGTCCATGCGGAACGAGTTGAGGCCGAGGCCGTACACCTGCCCCGCCTTGACGGACGGCACGTTCGCGAGGACGGGGTCGGAGGCGAAGCCCTCCTCGGCGGCCGCGTCGTCGGCGGACAGGATGAAGGTCGTCTCCGCCGTGAGCTCGGTGAGGTGCTCGTACTCGGAGAACACGAAGTCGGCGCGCTCCTGGGGCTGCGTGTGCCACGCGGCGTCCGGCTCCTCGACGGTGAAGCCCAGGGACGTCAGCAGCTCGCCCTGCGCGCCGCCGGCGCGGCCGATGGGGCTGTTCTGCCCGGCGCCGTTGTAGGAGACGATGTTCGCCTCGCCCTCGGGGACGGTGATGGCGGCGGCGGTCTCGTCGACCAGCGCGTCGAACTCCTCCACGGCGGCCGCGGCCTCGACCTCGAGCCCCGTCGCCTCGCCGAGCTCGACGGCGAGATCCTGCCACGTCTGCTCGCCGTAGTCGACGACGACGACCGGTGCGATGTCCTGGAGGTCGGCGACCTGGTCGGCCACCGAGTCGGCTCCGGTCGCGGCCACGACGATCAGGTCGGGCTCGGCGACGAGCGCGGCCTCGAGGTCGATCGTTCCCGCGGACCACACGGACTCGACGCCGCGCTCCTCGGCGATGTTCGCCCACTGGGCGAAGAAGTCGCCGTTGCCGTCGGCGCCGGAGTGCGTCACCGGGGCGTCGATCGCGAGAAGGGTGCCCGTCGCGGTCACCGAGGTCGACAGGATGTTCTCCGGCTGGGCCGGGATCTCCGTCTGGGTGCCGTCGGCGTTCTCGAAGGTGCGGGGCCACTCCCCCGACGACTCCTCCTGCGGCGCGTCGCCGGACGCGTCCGGCTCCTCGGCCTGGTCGCTCGAGCAGGCGGCGAGCGAGACGCCCGCGGTGACGACGACGAGGGCGGCGGCGGTGCGCCGCAGAGTCGCGGAGAGTGTGGCCATGAGACTTCCTTCGCATGATGCTGTGCGCCCGGGGGTCCCGGGACCGAAGGACAGCCTAACTTTAGGTAAGCCTCACCTGTCAAACCGGCGGGTCATCCCCGCGCCGGGAGATCCCCCAGGAGATCGGCGAACGACCGTCCCGCGCCGAGGTAGGCCTCCGGATCCAGCGGATCCGCCGCGGCGCGTCGCGCGGGCGAACCCGCGAGGCGCGCGACGAGCTCCGCGGCGGCGCGATCGATGCGCCCCTGCAGCGGAGCGACGCGATCGGCGCCGTCGCCCCAGTCGGCGCTCGCCGCGAACACCCCGGTCGGGACGGGGTCGGCGCGCAGGTGCGCGAACAGGGGCCGCATGCCGTGCTCGATCACGAGGGAGTGGCGCGCCGTGCCGCCCGTCGCCGCGAGCAGCACGGGCATGCCGGCGAGCGCGTCGCGGTCGAGCACGTCGACCCAGCTCTTGAAGAGCCCCGAGACGCCGGCCGAGAACACCGGGGAGACCGCGATGAGCGCGTCGGCCGTCGCCACCCGCTCGTGCGCCTCGGCGAGCGGCGCCGGAGCGAATCCGGTGAGCATCGCGTTCGTCACGTCGTGCGCGAGGCCGCGCAGCTCGATGCGGCGCACCTCCGCCTCGACGCCCTGCGCCCCCAGCCCCCGAGCCGTCGCCTGCGCGAGCCGGTCGGCGAGCATCCGGGTGGACGACGGATCCGAGAGCCCCGCCGAGACGACCGCGATCGCCCGCTCGGCGCTCATCGCTCCGCCGCCGTCCCGAAGGCCGCGCCGCCCCGCTCCGGGACGACGTCCTCGTAGGGGGAGCCGCCCGTCACGTTGTCGCCGCGGTTCGCGCGCGGGCGCGCCTCGCGCGGGGCCCCGTCGCCGTACGCCTCGCGCACGCGCGCCGCATGGGTCGGGGCGTCGGGGACGGCCTCGGGCCGGTCGCGACGCAGCTCGCGGCGCAGCACCGGGACGACCTCCTCGCCGAGGAGGTCGATCTGCTCGAGCACCATCTTCAGGGGCATGCCCGCGTGGTCGATGAGGAACAGCTGCCGCTGGTAGTCGCCGAACAGGTCGCGCATCGAGGCGTAGCGGTCGATCACCTGCTGCGGGGATCCGACGGTCAGGGGCGTCATCTGCGTGAAGTCCTCCATCGAGGGCCCGTTCCCGTAGACGGGCGCGCTGTCGAAGTACGGCCGGAAGCGGTCCACGGCGTCCTGCGAGCGCTTCGCCATGAACACCTGGCCGCCGAGGCCGACGATCGCCGTCTCCGGGGATCCGTGCCCGTAGTGCTCCCAGCGCTGGCGGTACAGCCCGATGAGGCGCTGATAGTGCTGCGCCGGCCAGAAGATGTTGTTCGCGAAGAACCCGTCTCCGTAGTAGGCCGCCTGCTCGGCGATCTCCGGCGTGCGGATCGATCCGTGCCAGACGAAGGGCGCCACGCCGTCGAGGGGCCGGGGGGTCGAGGTGAACCCGCTGAGCGCGGTGCGGAAGCGCCCCTCCCAGTCGACGACGTCCTCGTCCCAGAGCCGGCGCAGGAGGGCGTAGTTCTCGACGGCGAGGGGAAGCCCCTCCCGGATGTCCTTGCCGAACCAGGGGTACACGGGCCCCGTGTTGCCGCGCCCCATCACGAGGTCGAGGCGCCCGCCCGCGAGGATCTGCAGCATCGCGTAGTCCTCGGCGATCTTCACCGGATCGTTCGTGGTGATGAGCGTCGTCGCGGTCGAGAGGATCAGCCGCTCGGTCTGGGCGGCGATGTACGCGAGGGTCGTGGTGGGGGACGAGGAGAAGAACGGCGGGTTGTGATGCTCGCCGAGGGCGAAGACGTCGAGGCCCGCCTCCTCCGCGTGCCGCGCGATGGCGACGACGTCGCGGATCCTCTCGGGCTCGCTCGGCGTGATCCCCGTCACCGGGTCGCGCGTGATGTCGCTCACGCTGAAGAGGCCGAACTGCATTCCCGGCCAGGCAGGGGCGTCGCTCATCGGAGGTCTCCGTTCATTTTATATTCGCGTGAATCTATATTGTGCAACACCCCGTTCTCCGAAGCTATTCCGCGCGCCGAACGCGACGAAAGGGGGCGAGAGCGCGGATCGCGCTCTGCCCCCTTCCGCTGTGCCAGAAGCCCGGCTCAGACCTCCGCGTGCCGACGGCGACGCACCAGGCGCACCGCTCCCAGCCCGGCCAGCAGGAGGACGCCTGCCAGAACGATGCCGGAGATGATCAGACCGGGATCCGTTCCCGTCTGGAGCAGACGACCGCTCAGCCCGTTGTCGCCGGAGCCGTCCTCGCCGGCGCCGCCGTCATCTGATGCGCCGCCGGAACCGTCGCCGCCGGGGCCGGTCGAGTCGTCGCCGGAGCCACCGTCGCCGGGTCCGGTCGAGTCGTCGTCCGCGCCGGAGGCGATCTGCAGGGCGAGGGTGGCGACGTCCGCCCCGTCCCGGCTCGCCGCGAGGGTGTACGCGCCGGGGGCGGCCGACTCCGGGATCGACGCGGTGACGGCGAAACTGCCCTCGTCATCGGCGGTGACGGGCCCGAGGTCGATCCCGCCGGGGCGCAGCCCGAGCTCGTAGGCCCCTCCCGGGAGGAAACCGGTCCCCCGGATCGTGATCTCGCCGCCGGGAACCAGCTCGCCCGAGACCGAGAGGCGGGCTTCTGCTTCCTCGTCGTCGTCGGTTCCGGAGACGACCTCGACCTCGTTGGACGCATCCGACTCCGCCGACCACCCGGCGACGTTACGGGCGAGCACCGTCGCCGAGTACGTGCCCGGTGCGAGGTCGGCGAACGTCGCCTGACGCACGCCGGAGTCGACCGTGAGCGTGGTGCCGTCGCTGAGCCGCACCTCGTACGCCTCCACGGGCGCGCCGCCGTCCGACTCCGGAGCGTCCCACACCACCGTCACCCCGCTGCCGCGGGCTTCGGCCATCACGCCCTGCGGGGCGCTCGGCGCCTCGGCCCCGGTGACGGCGAAGGTGCTCACGGTGCTGCGGGTCACGTGCCCGGCGCCGTCGCGCAGCTCGGCGTACCACTCGTAGTCCGCGTTCGGGTGGACGCCGAGCAGCTGGACGCTCGCCGGCTCGTCGCCGATCACGGTCTGCGCCGGTCCGATCTGAGCGGGCTCGCCGACCGCGAGGGTCAGCGACTCCGTGGCGAGGGTGCGCTCGGTGGTCCCGCCGAAGTCGAGCTCGAGGACGAAGTTCTCGCTGTCGGCTCCGTGGAATCCGGCGATGTCGGACTCGGAGATCTCCTGATGCCACGGCCCATCGGACGTGCGCGTGTCGAGATACGGCGAGTAGGTGTTGGCGTACAGCAGCCCGTTCTCGGCGTCGACGTTCAGCGACCGGAAGAACTGCTGGCCTCCGTAGACGCGCCCCTGATAGTCGGTCAGGATGCCGAACACCTGCGCGTCGTCGGCGGCTGTGCGCGAGGCCACGCCCGTGCCGGTGATGTGACCGCCGAGCACGAGCTTCACGTTCGGGAACGGGTCGACCAGCTGGCTGGTGACGTTGTCGTTCGCCCAGCGGTTCGCGCCGGTGTCCACGGACTGGTGCGCGGCGATGATCACCGCGTGGTCCGGGTGCTGCTCGATGACCTCGCGAGCCCACGACAGGCCGTCGCGGTCGGCGTTGTCGGACGAGAAGAAGCCGAGCGTCAGGAGCAGGATGTCCGCTCCGCCGATCTCACCGGTGTAGTAGTAGTTGTCGATGTCGTGGCTGCCGCCGAAGGTCCACGGCGAGCCCTCCAGGCTGGAGGCGAAGCGCTCCATCGGGTAGTGCTTCGGGAGCATCACGCGGTTGTTGCGCCCGTCGGAGTAGTCGTGGTTGCCCCACGACACCATGTACGGGACCCCGGCCTCGTCCAGCTGCGACATCCCCCGCTCGGCGTTGTGCCACTGGTACTCCTGCGACAGGTACTCGCGGTTCACGAGGTCTCCCGCGTGCAGGACCATCGAGGTCTTGCGCTCCTCCGCGCGCCCTGCGACGTAGCTCATCTGGTCGGCGAACATCTGCGGGGTCGCCTGCGTGTACAGCTGCGTGTCGGGGATGTGGTCGAGCGCCCAGTCGTAGTCGGCGACGTCGGGCTCCTGCTCGTAGTCGTGATCGGCTCCGAACGGCTCGGCGGTCAGACCGCGCCAGACGAGCAGATGCAGGGTGCGGTCGCCGGAGACGGCGCCCTCGTCGGAGCGCGCCTCGACATCGAGCTCGATGCTGCCTCCGTCGCGATCCGCGTCGGTCGCCTTGAGCTTCCACTCCTCGATGGTGTGGTCGTAGACGTACGCCGAGACGCGGCGATCGTCGCCGGTGCCGTTCCAGACGAGGTGGAAGCTCTCCTCCGCGGCCTGCTGCTCGGTGAGGCTCACCTCGTAGATCTGGTACGGGTTGGCGTCGGTCCCCACCGTCGTCGGCAGCGTCTCGCCGGAGACCGTGCCGGACGACGGGGTCAGCGCCGCCGGCGTGCGATCCGCGGTGGATCCCGAGCGCACGACCGTGTTCTCCGCGTCGAGCGCGACGAGCTCGTCGGCGTAGAAGGTCGCCTCCACCTGTTCCCGGCTCTCCGTGCGCGGCGTGGCGGTGAGGTCGATCTCCGTCGCGCTCGGGGTGGCCTCGGCGGAGGTGTCCGACACCTCGGGCTTCGCCGGGGCGGTGGTGTCCTCGATGGTCAGGCCGACCCGCACGGTGTCGGAGCTGCCGCTGTCCGTCGTGGCGCGCAGCTCGACGTCGTGCTCGCCCGTGATGTCCACGGGGATCTGCTCGCGGAACACGCCGGCGTCGACGGTCTCCGAGAACACCTCGGTCCCGGCGACCCGCCCGGTGAGCGTGGCGCGCTCGCTGACGCTGCCGGCGAACTCGACCAGGCCCGCCTCGACCTCGGTCCCCGTCGTCGGGGTGCCCACGACGAGGGTGACGGGCTCGTCGGCGCGCGAGGTGCGCTCGCCGGACGACACCGCGTCGCCCAGATAGTTCGCGTGGCGGAACGCTTCGAAGTCGGGCGTGAACGCGACCCCGGCGATCTGGACCTCGTCGATCACGCCGTGGAAGGGAGAGGACAGCTCGCCGTCGCCGGTGTCGTCGTCGCCGATCGTGGTGCGCACGCCGTGGTCGCCGAAGGTGGTGCGGTACTCGACCATCTCGCTGTGCACCTCCTCGCCGTCGATGAACACGGAGTACGTCATGCCGTCGTACACCTGCGTCACGAGGTGCGGCTCGCCGTCCAGCGGGATGTCGTAGCGGCCGCTGATGTCGACGTCGCCGAACTCGAAGCTGTTCCCGGCGAGGCGCGTGCCCACACGGGAGTCGTTCGCGACGACGCCCTGCCAGAACGACGTGCGTCCGTCGCCCGTCGCGCTCTCCTTCGCGATGATGGGGGCGTCGTCCGAGAGCGCCTCGATGTCGTCTGCCGTCAGCGAGTAGACCCCGCTGATGCTGATCCGGTCGGCGTCGCCGCCGATGTCCCCCGGGTACTGAAGACGGGAGCCCTCGAAGCGCGCCTGACCGGTGCCGCGGTCCGAGACCGCGGTCTCGAGGTCGGCGCCGACGAGCGTGCCGGTCGCCGTTCCGGTGGAGTCGACCTCGTCGCTTCCCGCGGTGCGATCGTCGCCGAAGTGCTCGACGAGCGCGTAGTCGCCTTCCCAGACCCGTGCCGGATCGTTCGCGGTCTTGCCGCCGCCGAAGTAGGTCCACAGCACGGCGGCCTCCTCGGCCGGCAGCTGGGCGGCCCTGACCCAGACCGCGGAGGTGCCGCCGACGTTCCACGTCTCGATCTCGTAGGGCAGCGGCACGCCGCTCTCGGAGAAGACGGCGAGCGTCGCCGGGTCGACGTCGGGGGTGTCGTCGATCCTCAGCTGGACGGGCACGTCCTGGAAGGACGAGCGGGTGTCGTTGCGCACCGTGACAGTCTGACGCTGCTCGGCGTCGGCCTTCGCCCAGGCGACGACGCTGCCGTCAGTCGAGACGAGGCCGGTCAGCTCGCGCAGGCGGCTCTCCGCGGCCTCCAGCGCGGGGAGTCCCTCGAGAGCGTCACGCTGGCCGGGGCGGAGGGCGTCGACCGCGGCGCGGGCGCTCCGCACGGCGTCTGCGTCGCCGACGGTGAGCTCGTCGACCCCAGGGAGAGCCGAGATCCCCGCCTCCACCGGCGCGAGTGAGCGATCGATGCCGAAGCTCTCGAACAGCCGCGGGCTGCTCTCGTTGCGGATGTCGTACATCCCGACCGTGAGCTGATCGTCCGTGACCTCGATGGACGCGAAGTTCTGCGTCTCCTGCGCGCCCGTGCGGTCGAACAGCTGCAGGTACTCCTCCAGGTCGAATCCGCGGGCGCTGGTCTTCTGGTCGTAGCGCTTCGCTCCGGCGGTGTTCGGCAGGAGGAAGATCGTCCCCTCGGGGTCGACGGTGTACTCGATCCGCTTGCCGTTGATCATCTCGGTGTACACGGTGGTCTCCACCGCCCGCGCCTGCTGGACGCCGTCGGGGTCGTGAGCGAGCACCTTCGTCCTGCTCATCACGTGGTCGTGCCCCTGGAGCACGAGATCGATCCCGACCTCGTCGATGATCGGCATGAGCACCTCGCGCATCGCCACCACATCGTGGTCGTCGAGATGGTTCGCGGTGGTGTACGGGCCCTTGTGCATCGAGAGGATCAGCCAGCTCGCGCCGGCCTCACGAGCGGCGAGCGCGTCCTGGCGCAGCCATTCCGCCTGCGCGTCGGTGATCGCCTGGGTGCCCTCCTGGTTGGTGCAGCAGTCCTCGTTGGTGTTCAGCACCATGAAGTGGGCGTCGTTGTAGTCGAACGAGTAGTAGATGCCGCGGTCGGTGTCCTGGTCGTTCGGCTGCTCGAGCGTGAAGTGGTTCCGGAACACCGAGTACGCCTCGTCGTGGTTGCCCGACGCCGGTGCGAGCGTGGTGCTCATCAGCGTCTGCCGCGCCGAGTCGAGCAGGTCGCTCCAGTCCTGTTCCCGCGCGCCCGACTCGACCAGGTCGCCGCTGTGCACCATGAACTCCGCGGCCGGCACGGCGGCCAGCGACTTCGCCATGGTCGCCGCCGAGAGCTCGGCCTCGGCGAGGTTCTGGGACTGCGTGTCGGTGAGGGCGACGAAGCTGAAGTCGCCGGTGCCCTGCGCCGTCTGGAACGTCCCTGCGGTGCTCCAGACCTCGTTCTCGGGATCGCCGAGACGATAGTGGTAGCGGGTGCCGGGCTGGAGATCCTCGGCGACGGCGCGGTAGAACGTCTCACCGGACTCGCTGCTCTCCCGCACCGCCTCGATCTCGAACGTCGACGCCCCCTCGGGGAACTCCCGGTCGGTGCTGACGCGCACCACGGCGGTGTCGCTGGAGACGGTCGAGTACCAGGTGAACGCGCGCCCCGTGGACGCGTCGCCGTAGAAGGTGGTGGTGACGCGGTTCGGGATCTCCCCGGGCATCACGTACTTCGGCACCGGGTGGCCGAGCTCGTCATCCCAGCGCCAGTCCTCGGCGAAGTCCCATCCGTTGGCCTCGTAGGTGGCCCGCTGCGCGAGCTGCTCGGCGCTGCGGTCGGCGCCGTGCTGGTTCTTCGTGCCGGCGCCCGCGACGACGTCGCCTCCGACCGAGATGGCCGCGTTGGCGAGGTTGTCGGAGGCGGTCCAGCCGTCGTATCCGGTGTAGCCGACGATGCGGCCGGTGAAGCCGTCGATCCTGCCGTCGTACGAGATCGAGCCGTCGTAGGCCACATTGCCTGTGAAGGCCGACCGGGTGCTCGGGTTGCCCGGGTAGGCGACGACGAAGGCGGCGTCGGTGCCGCGCTCGCCGTCGGCGCCGCCGGGGCGCTGCACGGTCAGCTGCGCCTCGACGAGGTTGTCGGCGATCACCGCCTCGTTCTTCGAGTACGCCACCGCACCGCCCGGCATCCGATCGGCGACGGCATCGACCCGGACCCAGTTCCCGGAGACCACGCCGCCGTCCATCTCGGCGACCAGCCCGGCCGCCTTCTCGGCGTTCGGCGCGTCGAGGTCGATGTCGACGAGCGTGTTCCCGGAGATCGTCGACCGGACGGAGCTCACCGCGAGTCCCGCGACGAACTGCGTCCCCTCGCCCTGGTCGGCGGTGACGCCGTCGAGCACGAGGTGGCGCACGGTCGCCTCGTGGAGCTCGCGGATGAACCCGAGCGAGGCTCCCTCGCCGCCGGGGCCGTAGACCAGACCGGCGATGCGGTGCCCGGCGCCGTCGAACACGCCCTCGAAGCGGTCGATTCCGGGCCAGTGCCCCCGGGAGGAGAAGTCGAGGTCCGCGCTGAGCAGATAGTGCTTGTCGCCGGCGTAGGTCGCGTCGTCGGCGTTGAGCCGCGCGGCGAGGAACTCGAGGTCGTCCTCCGAGGCGATCTCGAACGGAAGTTCGGCGGTGCCGTCGCCGTAGAGGGCGTAGACGAAGGCCGGCACCGGGTGGCCGAGCTCGTCGTCCCACGACCATGCGCCGGCGAGGTCCCATCCCAGGTCCTCGTACGTCGCGGGGTCGGCGAGCTGCTCCGCCGTGGCGTCCGCTCCGTGCTGGCCCTTCGTGCCGGGGCCTTCGACCGGGGCGCCGCCGATCTCGATCGCGGAGTTCGCGAGGTTGTCGCTCGCCGTCCACCCGTCGTACCCGGTGTAGCCGACGACGCGGCCGGCGAAGCCGTCGATCCTGCCCTGGTAGTCGATCGACCCGGAGAGGACGACGTTGCCGGAGAAGACCGATCCGCCGCTCGGGCTGCCCGGGTAGTTGGCGATCATCCCGGCGTCGATGCCTCGGCTGCCCTCGGCGCCGCCGTCCTCGACGACGGTGAGGTCGGCGGCGACCAGGCTGTCGCTGATCGTGACGCCGTTCTTCGAGTAGGCCGCGATGCCGCCCGCCATCTTGTTCGCGGTGATCTCCGCATCGACCCAGCTGTTCGAGACGGCGCCGCCGTCCAGCTCGGCCACGATGCCGGCGACCTTCTCCGCGTTGGTCGCGGTCAGCGTCGCGTCGAGCACGGAGATGCCCGTCATCGTCGAGTCCCTCGAGACCACGGCCATGCCCGACACGAAGTCGGAGAGCGTGCCGTTGTCGGCTTCGACGCCGTCGACGGTCAGATTGCGCACGGTCGCGTCATTGAGCTCGCGAAAGAAGCCGAGCCGGTTCGAGCTCGCGCTGGGGCCGTAGACGATGTCGCTGATGGTGTGGCCGGCGCCCTCGAACACGCCGCGGAAGGCGTCGATCCCCTCGAAGGTCTCTCCCCCGAAATCGATGTCGGCGGTGAGCCGGTACACCGACGAGCCGTAGACGCCGGAGTTGTCGTTGATCGCCTCGGCGACCGCGCGCAGATCGTCGGCGGAGCCGATCTGATAGGGCGAGCGGACGGAGCCGTCTCCGTCGATGTCCCAGCTCTCATCCGCCATCGCCGCAGGGGCGACGACGGCGCCGGTGACGATCAGCGCGCCGCCGCCGATGGCGGCGACGAGACGAGAGAACCACGGCATGCGGGAACGGGGACGATTCATGGAGGCGGCCTTCGAGGAGGTGGCGACGGGGGAAGGACTCCCCGCATGGTGCGCGCGGGGAGGAACGACGGCGCGACACGCGCCTTCTGGAGTGAACCGGCGGGAGAGGAACGTCGTCCGTCGCGATGGCAAACGCACGGGGAACGGACGGCGAACCCGCCGGTCATCCGGATCTGATATGGAGGCGGATCAGGCACGACGGCGGGCACGGCCCCGACGATTCCGGCGACGCGCACTCCACCTCCCGCGCCGATGCCGGCTCCGCGGGGACGGCGAAAGCCCCGTCCCCTCCGGAATGATCCGGCGGAGGGAACGGGGCTTTCGAGAAGACGATTGAACGCTGGTGCGCTCTGCTGTCTGCGTGCTTAGCGGCGGAGTCCGAGACGCTCGATCAGCGCGCGGTAGCGCGAGATGTCGGTCTTCTGGAGGTAGCCGAGCAGGCGGCGGCGCTGACCGACGAGCAGGAACAGGCCACGACGCGAGTGGTGGTCGTGCTTGTGCTCCTTGAGGTGCTCCGTGAGGTCCTTGATGCGCTGCGACAGCATCGCGACCTGCACCTCGGGGGAACCGGTGTCACCGGGGTGCGTCGCGTACTCTTCGATGATCGCCTTCTTGACGCTAGCTTCGAGTGCCATAGAACCGATCCCCTTCCTCTTGTTGCGCGGCGCCCGTCACAGGATGTGCGAGCTCTCTTTCTCCGCGGCCGATCTGACGGCAACCAGGAAAGCTTACCCCATCGAGCGGGATCCGCCCATTCGGGACGTCAGGCCTGAAGGGCGCCCTGCAGGTCGAGCGTGATCTTCACGTCCTTGCCGACGAGCACGCCGCCCGTCTCGAGCGCGGCGTTCCAGGTCAGGCCGAACTGCTCGCGGTCGATCGTCGTCGTCCCGGTCGCGCCGGCCTTGTAGTTGCCCCACGGGTCGACGCCGAAGCCGCCGAGCTCCAGATCGAAGGTCACGGGGCGCGTCACGCCCTTGATCTCGAGGTCGCCGTCGACGACGAAGCCGCCGGACGCCTCGCGCACGCCGGTGGAGCGGAAGGAGATCGTGGGGTGGTTCTCGGCGTCGAAGAAGTCGGCGCTGCGCAGGTGCGCGTCGCGCCCCTCGTCGCCCGTGTCGATCGACGCGACGTCGGCGGTCGCCGTCACGGTCGCCTCGAGCGGGTTCTCGGGCAGCACGATCGTCGCCTCCTTGACCGCGAACTGACCGCGGACCTTCGAGATCATCATGTGGCGGACCTCGAAGCCGACCTCGCTGTGGGCCGCGTCGAGAACGTAGGTGCCGGGACGGTATCCGGGGATGTCGATGGTCATGAGAGCTCCTTGCTGATGTGGCGTCGAGGCCGCGTTCGCGGTGACGGCTCCAGGCTAATCATGCAGGTGAATGTATTCAAGTGCATCCTGTTAGGAGACGGAACGCGAAAGGGCCCCGAGAGATTCCCGGGGCCCTGTCACGTCGACGCCTGCGTCAGGCGGCGTCGATGAGGTCGATGATGAAGATGAGCGTCTTCCCGCTGAGGAAGTGCCCCGCGCCGGCGGGACCGTAGGCGAGCTCGGGCGGGATCGTCAGCTGGCGGCGCCCGCCGACCTTCATGCCGGGGATGCCCTCCTGCCAGCCCTTGATGAGCATGCCGAGCGGGAACTGCGCGGGCTCGCCGCGGTTCCAGGACGAGTCGAACTCCTCGCCGGTGTCGTACTCGACACCCGCGTAGTGGATCGTGACGGTCGCGCCGGGGGACGCCTCGGCGCCTTCGCCGACGATGATGTCGCGGATCTCGAGCTCGGCCGGGGCCGGCCCGTCGGGGGCGTCGAACTCGGGCTTCGTGCGGTCTGCAGTCATGACTCCATCCAACCCGGACTCGGAGCCGCCCGTCAAAGCCGCGACGCGCGTTGCCACGAAACGCATAGGCCCGAGACGGCGATCAGCCCCCGGGCCTCGGCACTGCCTGAGAGCCGTCGGGGGCTGATCTGTGCGGATAAGGATGCGACAGCGGATCCGCCCTGTCAAGGGGGTCGCGCGAAGAGCCGGGTCGGCCGCGTCAGACGCGCGCGATGCGGAGCGTGCGCACCTCGAAGGGGCGGAGGGCGCGCTCCTCGTCCCGGCTGGCGGTTCCGGGGCGCCCGGCCTCAGTGCGCCGGGCGGACGATCTGCGCGAGGAGCTGCTGGCGAGTCGCCATCATGCGCGTGAGGAGCACGCGCTCGTCGTCCGATGCGCGGGGGTCCCGCCCCGACACCACGCGCTGGCGGGCGCCCGCGAGGCGCGCGCCGTCGTGGATGAAAGAGCGCATGAGCTGCGGACCGCCCGGCACGCCCCGTGCCCAGGAAAGCCCCGCCTTCGCCCCCTGCCGGGTCGAGAGGAGATCCGCCTCCTGCCGCGAGAACCAGCCGGCGGAGACGTAGTCCTCGAGGCGCCGACGCCGCACGCGCATCTCCTCGCGGCGCAGCGAGATCGCGCCGACGACGAGCAGGGCGAACATCGGCACCTGCAGCAGCACGTAGACGACGAGGAAGTTCGCGAACTCGGTCGATCCGTTCCAGAACGCGTGCAGCGCCATCGCGACGACGAGGCCCGCCGCCCAGAACCCGAAGACGCTGCGGCCCCTGCGCACCGCGAGCCCCATGAGGAACCCGCACGCGCCCGTGAAGATGATGTGCGAGAACGGCGACATCATGCCGCGCATCACGAACGTGACCCCGAGATCGACGGCCCCGCCCTCGATCAGCGCGACCGCGAAGTACTGGATGTTCTCGACGAACGCGAAGCCCGCGCCGATGAGCGCGCCGTACACGACCCCGTCGAGCGGGCCGTCGATCGCCCGCCGCCCCATGACGCTCAGCACGAGCAGTCCGGCGCACTTCAGGAGCTCCTCGATGACGGGAGCCTGCACGACCGATCCGAACACCGTGCTCTCGGCGAGCGCCGGGGAGACGACGGCGACGAGGAAGCTGACGACGAGCGTGCCGATGATCGACACGCTGGCGCCCCACAGGCACGCGAACACGAGCAGGCCGCGCGGCTCCGGCTCCCACCGGTCGAGCCACAGCAGCGCCAGGACGACGAGCACGAAGGGCGCGAGGGCGAGCGCGAACCCCACCGTCGACCCCGCCGGTCCGATGAACCACAGGAAGTAGGCCACGACGCTCACCGCGGTGATCCCGATGACGAACCACAGCCACGGCCACACCGTGCGCCCCGAGCGCGCGAGATCCGCGGGAGGAGGGGCGACGGGGAGGTGCGGCTCGGCGGCGGGAGCCGGCGCGATCCGGTCCGGCAGCATCCGCTCAGGCTGCGCGAACACGGTCGGGTACGCGGATCCGACAAGCGGGTTCTCGTGTCCAGGGGCCATGATCCGAGATCCTACGCGGCGAGCGCGCACGCCCCCGGGCGCGGGCCCCTCCCGCCGGTAGGGTGGGGACCATGCGCTTCGCACACGTCACGCTCCCCGATGCCGCCGGCCCGACCCTCGTCGAGGTCTCCGAGGACGGCGCCGTCCCCGTCTCCGTGCTCGTGGACGGAGGAGCCACCCGGCTCGAGCAGCTCATCGCCGGCGGAGACGAGGCGCTGGACGCCGTGCGGGCCGCGGCGAGCGCGTACGCCGGCCCCCGCACGCCCCTCGCCGACGTCGTCTTCTCCCCCGCGGTCATGACGCCCCCCGCGATCATGGCGGTCGGCCTCAACTACGCCGCGCACTCGGGCGAGCTGAGCCTCAAGACCGACGACACCCCCACGGTGTTCACGCTCTGGCCCAACTCCCTCGCGGGCCACGGGGGCACGACCACCTGGTCGCGCGCGCAGACCGCGTCTGTCGACTACGAGGCCGAGCTGGGCGTCGTCATCGGCCGTCCGGCGAAGGACGTCGACGAGGCCTCCGCGCTCGACCACGTCTTCGGCTACACGGTCGTCAACGACATCTCGGCGCGCGACATCCAGTACTCCGAAGCGCAGTGGTGCCGCTGCAAGTCGCTCGACGGCTTCACCCCCGTCGGCCCGTTCGTCGTCACCCGCGACGAGATCCCCGACCCCCAGAGCCTCCACATCTGGACCCGCGTCGACGACCAGATCGTCCAGGACGCGTCCACCGGCCAGATGGTGCGCAGCGTCGCGACGCTCATCGCCCACCTGTCGCGCGGCATCACCCTCATGCCAGGCACCCTCATCCCCACCGGCTCCCCCGGCGGATCCGGCTACTCGCGCGACCCGCAGATCCTGCTGCGCGACGGATCCACCGTGACGGTCGCCGTGGACGGGATCGGCGAGCTCACGACGCGCTGCGCGACGACCGACTGACCCGCGGAATGCGAGAGGGCGCCGCATCCGACGGATGCGGCGCCCTCTCGTCTGCGCGGGCTCCTACGGCAGGTCCTCCGGCGAGATGATCGGGATCGCCGTGGTGATCGGCTCCAGCCCCGACAGGCGCTGCGGGCGCAGCTGCTTCTCGACCTCGGCGCGGTCCATAAGCCCCGCCTCGACCACGAGATCGGCGACGTTGCGATTCGTCAGCAGCGCCGTCTTGGCGAGCGCCGCGGCCGCCGAGTAGCCGATGAACGGGGTGAGCGCGGTGATGACGCCCACGCTCGATCCGACCATCGCGCCGAGCCGCTCGGTGTTGGCCGTGATGCCCTCGACGCAGTGCACGCGCAGCATGATCATCGCCTGGCGCATCCACGTGATCGACTGGAACAGCGAGTGGGCGATGACCGGCTCGAACGCGTTGAGCTGCAGCTGCCCCGCCTCGACCGCCATCGTGACGGTCGTGTCGGATCCCGCCACGGCGAACGCGACCTGGTTGACCGCCTCCGGGATCACCGGGTTGACCTTGCCGGGCATGATGCTCGACCCCGCCTGCTGGGCGGGCAGGTTGATCTCGCCGAGGCCGGCCTGCGGGCCGGACGACAGCAGGCGCAGGTCGTTGCAGATCTTCGAGAGCTTGATCGCGGTGCGCTTGATCGCGCCCGAGAACGACATGAACGCGCCCGTGTCGCTCGTCGCCTCGATGAGGTCGTTCGCCGTGCGCAGCGGGAGCCCCGAGATGTCGGCGAGATGCGCCCGCACCGCCTCGGCGTACCCCGGGGGCACGGTGATGCCCGTGCCGATCGCCGTCGCGCCCATGTTGATCTCGAGCAGCAGCTTCGAGTTGTCGCTCTGCCGGTGCCAGTCCTGCCCGAGGGACGTGGCGAAGCCGCCGAACTCCTGTCCGAGGGTCATCGGCACGGCGTCCTGCAGCTGCGTGCGGCCCACCTTGAGGACGTCCTGGAACTCCTCGCCCTTGCGCGCGAAGGCATGGCGCAGGTCGTCGAGGGCGTCGAGGGCCGACACGTGCACGAGGAGGATGCCGATCTTGAGCGCCGTCGGGTAGACGTCGTTCGTCGACTGCGACCGGTTGGTGTGGTCGTTCGGGGAGAGGTAGTCGTAGTCGCCCTTCTCCCTGCCCGCCATCTCGAGCGCGATGTTCGTGATGACCTCGTTCGCGCACATGTTCGTCGAGGTGCCCGCGCCGCCCTGGATGACGCCCACGCAGAACTCGTCGTGGAACTCCCCGTCGATCACGCGCTGAGCCGCGCGGTCGATGAGGTCCGCGCGATCGGCGTCGAGCACGCCCAGCTCCCGGTTCGCGCGCGCCGCGGCCTGCTTGACCATGGCGAGCGCCGTCACGAGCTCGGGATAGACGGAGATGGGGCGCTTCGTGATGTCGAAGTTCTCACGGGCTCGGAGGGTGTGGATGCCCCAGTAGGCTTCGGCGGGGATCTCCCGACTGCCGAGGGAATCTGTCTCGATACGCGTCGTCGCGGATGTCATGGCTCCCAGGCTATGCCCGGAACCGGGGAAGCCGCTCCCGGCTCACCGGCGCTTGCGGGAGAAGGCCGCGAGCCGCTCGTCCGGCGTCATCGCGTCGAGCGCCGCGTACCACTCCGGCGTGAAGAACTCCGCCGGGTCGGCGGCCTCCACCGGCACGACGGTCGCCGTCACCTGGTCGTCGTGCACGTGCACGAGATGGAACGACTGCCCCGCGTCCATCCCGTTCACCTCGCGGGGCGGACGGACGACGTCCATCGAGTAGCAGCTCGCCGACGCGACGAACGTCGGCGCGCCCGCGAAGGATCCCGTCATCGCGTAGTGCAGGTGCCCGGCGAGGATCGCCCGCACGTCCGACCCGCGGACGACCTCGGCGAGCGAGCGCTGGTCGCGCAGCTCGAGGATGTCGAACATCGGCACGTGGCTGGGCAACGGCGGGTGATGCAGGGCGAGGATCGTGCCGAGCGGCGCGGGCCGCGCGAGCTCGGATCCCAGCCAGGCGAGCTGCTCGTCGCCGATCTCGCCGTGATGCCAGCCGGGGACGGTCGAGTCGAGCGCGATGATGCGGAGCCCGTCGAGGTCCGCCACGCTCGTGATCGGCCGCTCGTCGGCCGAGAGCCCGAGCAGCTCCGCGCGCATCGCCGGCCGCTCGTCGTGGTTGCCCGCGACCCAGATCAGCCGCGCCCCGAGCCGTTCCGCGACCGGCTCCACGGCGGCGGCGAGCGCCCGGTATGCGTCGGGCTCGCCCAGGTCCGTGAGATCCCCCGTCACGACGATCGCGTCGGCGGATCCGAGCCGCTCGAGCCGCGCCAGCAGACGGTCGAGGCCGGCGGTCGCGTCCCACGCGCCGCCGATCAGAGCCCCCGCCGCGAGCAGGTGGGTGTCGCTGAGGTGGACGATGGTGCGCGCCGCCGCCGGGTGCTGGCCGTACTGCATGGGGCCACGGTACCCGCCCGCGGCCGAGTTCGCCGCCCGCTCCGCGCCGCACCGCGTCCCCTCCCGCCCGGCCGACTAGCGTGGAGCGGTGACCTCCGAGCATCTCCGTTCGTCCCCCGTCCCGCCCGCTCCCCGCGCTCAGCGGATCCCCGTGACCCGCACCCATCACGGCGACGCGTTCGAGGATCCGTACGAGTGGCTGCGCGATCGCGAGTCGCCCGACGTCATCGCCCACCTCGAGGCCGAGAACGCCCACGCCGACGCGGTGCTCGCCCCGCTCGAGCCGCTGCGCGAGAGGCTCTTCGAGGAGATCCGCGGCCGCGTGCGCGAGACCGACCTGTCGGTGCCTGTGCGCCGCGGCGACTGGTGGTACTACGGCCGATCCGTCAAGGACCGGCAGTACGGCCTCAACTGCCGCGCTCCCCTCAGCGGCCCCGACGACTGGACCCCGCCGCGCCTCTCCCCCGACGACGAGGTGCCGGGCGAGCAGGTGCTGTTCGACGCGAACGTCGAGGCGGAGGGCGAGGAGTTCTTCTCGCTCGGCGCGTTCAGCGTCACGACCGACGGCGCGCGCCTGCTGTGGGGCGCCGACGTGCGCGGCGACGAGCGCTACACGGTGCGCGTGCGCGACATCGCCACGGGCGAGCAGCTGCCGGACCTCCTGGAGGGCGTCGGAGCCGGCGCGCAGTTCACCCCCGACGGGGCGTTCATCCTGTACTCGACCGTCGACGACGCCTGGCGTCCCGACCGGGTGTGGCTGCACCGCGTCGGCGACGCGACGCGCGAGCACGACGTGGAGATCTTCCACGAGCCCGACGAGGCGTTCTGGGCGGGGGCCGGATACACCCGCAGCGACCGGTTCCTCGAGATCGCGTCGGGGTCGAACACCACGAGCGAGGTGACGCTCATCGCCGCGGCCGACGTGCCCCGGCTGTACGCGGGCGAGGACGTCGACTCGATCTCGGTGTTCTCCCGCGAGGACCGCGTGGAGTACTCCGTCGACCACGCGGTGATCGACGGGCGCGACTGGCTCTACGTGCTGCACAACGCGAACGCCCCCGACTTCGAGCTCGTGCGCCTGCCTGCCGACGATCCCTCCGCCGAGCCGGAGACGGTGATCCCGGCCGAGGACGGCGTGCGGCTGGAGGACGTCGACTGCCTGCGCGACTTCGCGATCGTCGAGTTCCGCCAGGGAGGGATCCCGCGCATCGGGATCCTCGACTACGCGACCCACGAGCTGCGGGAGATCGCCTTCGACGAGCCCCTCTTCTCGGCGGGCGCAGCCGGCAACCCCGAGTGGACCCAGCCGACCGTGCGCCTGCACTACGGGTCCTTCACGACCCCGGGCACGGTGTACGACTACGACGTCGCGACGGGCGAGCTGCACCGCCGCAAGCGGGCCAGCGTGCTCGGCGGCTACTCCCCCGCCGACTACGGGCAGGAGCGCCTCTGGGTGCCCGCCGCCGACGGCACCCTGATCCCCGTCTCCCTCGTCTGGAAGCGCTCGTTCGGCGAGCCAGGCGAGGTGCCCCGGCCCGTGCACCTCTACGGCTACGGGGCCTACGAGCACTCGATCGACCCGGCGTTCTCGACCGCGCGGCTGTCGCTCCTCGACCGCGGCGTCGTGTTCGCCGTCGCCCACGTGCGCGGCGGCGGAGAGATGGGGCGCGCCTGGTACGAGGGCGGGAAGCTCGCGAACAAGCGCAGCACGTTCGGCGACTTCGTCGACGTCGCCCGCTTCCTCGTGGACGAGGGGTACACGACGCCCGCACGGATCGTCGCGGAGGGCGGATCCGCGGGCGGCCTGCTGATGGGCGCCGTCGCGAACCTCGCGCCGGAGCTGTTCGGGGGGATCCTCGCCGACGTGCCGTTCGTCGACGCGCTCACGACGATCCTCGACCCGTCGCTCCCGCTCACCGTCATCGAGTGGGAGGAGTGGGGCGACCCGCTGCACGACCCCGACGTGTACGCGTACATGAAGTCGTACACGCCGTACGAGAACGTGCGGGACGGCGTGCGGTATCCGCGGATCCTCGCGATGACCTCGCTCAACGACACCCGCGTGTTCTACGTCGAGCCCGCCAAGTGGGTGCAACGCCTGCGCGACGCGGGCGTCGACGCGCTGCTGAAGTGCGAGATGACCGCGGGGCACGGCGGCGTCAGCGGGCGCTACAACGCGTGGCGCGAGCGCGCTTACCAGCTCGCCTGGATCCTCGACGTGCTCGGCATCGAGGAATGACGAGAGCCATCGCCTGATCCCGCCTCCGGCGGCGCATGTCTCGATTCGGGCGGGAATGGGCTCAGCTTTCCCGCCCGAATCGAGACATGCCTGCGCTGTTCCTCACACCGTGTCCCGAGACGTGCGGGAACCGCCGCTCCTTTCCCGCGCCAGTTGAGACATGCTCGCTGCCGCGCCGCCCGCAGACAGCGAGCTCTCCGCCTCCCGCAGTGCGTGTCTCGATTCGGGCGGGAATGGGCCCGGCATTCCCGCACCTATCGAGACACGCCTGCGCTCTCCCCCACACCGTGTCCCACCATCTGCGGGATGAGCGGATGTGATCCCGCCTCAGTCGAGACACGCCCCGTTACGCGGGCCACTCCGTCTCGAGCACCGACTCCGTGTCCACGTCGGACGATCCCGCCGATCCGTCCCCATTCCCGGGGCTTCCGTCCGCATACGCCAGACGCGACCACGAGGCTGAGGGGCATGCGCACGCCGACGCCCCTTCCTCCCCCGCTTGGCGAGGGCCCGTTCCGAACATCCGAGGCCCGTGCCCACGGGGTTCCCGTTCACCGGCTCCGGGCTCGCGACCTGCGCGCGCCCTATCGCGGCCTCCGCACGCTCTCCGATGCGCCGGCCGACGACATCGTCTCCGCCTGCCGGGAGTTCGCTCCTCTCCTCGCGCCCGGGCAGTTCTACAGTCATACGACAGCCCTCGCGCTCTACGGCTGTCCGGTGCCGCCTCTTCTCGCTCCGATCCCGCTGCACGTCGCGGTGCATCGACCGGCTGCCGCGCCCCGCACCCGCGGGATCATCGGGCACCGTCTTCAGCGTCGCGATCTCGCGTGCCGAGAGCATCCGGCAGGCTTCGCCGTCGAGGATCCGGCCCGCGCCTGGCGTCAGGCAGGCTATCTCTGGCCTCGAGACTCTCTCATCGCCGCCGGCGATCACCTCATCTCCCGCCGTCATGCGATCTGCGCCTGGGAAGACCTGGCCCGCGAAGTCGACGACATGGGCGACATGAGGGGACGGATCCTCGACTCAGCGCTTCCCCTCATACGCGACGGCGCTGAGTCTCCTCGCGAGACGGAGCTCCGTCTCGCGATTCTGCGATCGGGCCTGCCGGAGCCGCTTCTCAACGAGGTTCTGCTCGCCGACGGCGGCGTCTTCGTCGCGCGCTTCGACATGTCGTATCCCCGCTACCGCGTGGCCGTCGAGTACGACGGACGACAGCATGCGACGGATCCTCGGCAGTTCGCGCACGATGCCGACCGGTGGGAGGCGGTTCGACGTGAGGGGTGGCGCCTCGTGCGGATTCTCGACCACCATCTCCGTCCGGATCCCGCTGTCGCCTGCGGCCTGATCCGCGACGCGCTGCTCTCGCGCGGTTGGAGAGGCTGATCGCCCCGCCCGAGCCATGTCTCGCGATCGGCCGCTCAGCAGTCGTTATTCCCGCAGAAGGCGAGACACGCTCACGATCCTCCCCGCACCATGTCTCACGAGATGCGGGAAGGAGGACATGTTTCCCGCACTATTCGAGACACGCCTGACCGGAGGGGTCCGGGGAACACAGCCGCGCCCGGCAACGATGCGGGTCGATGGTGTCTCACCTGTTGTCGGAAAGCAGGAGCCGATCTGACAACACGTGAGACACGATTCGGTCCTCCCACGCCCCGTGTCTCCCGAAGTGCGGAAATACAGGAGCGATACCGACACGAGATGAGACACGCACGGGGTGATGACGAAGGCGTCGGCGGCGGGTCTCCCCGCCGCCGACGCCCCGTGCGCTCGCGCTCAGCCGAAGAGAGCCGCGGCCTCCTCATAGCGGGCGAGCGGCACCTCGTTGAGCTCGCCGAGCGCCTCGTCGAACGACACGCGCTCGATGTCGGTGCCGCGCATCGCGACCATCTGCCCCCACGCGCCGTCGACGACCGCGTCGGCCGCCTGCAGGCCGAGGCGCGTCGCGAGCACGCGGTCGAACGCCGACGGGGATCCGCCGCGCTGGATGTGACCGAGCACGGTGGAGCGGGTCTCGATGCCCGTCGCCTTCTCGATGAGCGGGGCGAGCACCTCGCCGATACCGCCGAGGCGCGGACGGTTGAACGCGTCGAGGCCCTTGTCGCTGTAGGCCTCCTCCTGGCCCTTCAGCTTGAAGCCCTCCGCCACGACGACGAGCGGGGCGCGGCCGCGCTCGGCGGCCGCCTCGACGTGCTCGAAGATCTCCTCGGGGTCGAGCGGGACCTCGGGGATGCAGATGATGTGGGCGCCCGCCGCCATGCCGGAGTGCAGGGCGATCCAGCCCACGTGCCGCCCCATGACCTCGGCGACCATGCAGCGCTGGTGGGAGTCGCCCGTCGTGCGGAGGCGGTCCATCGCCTCGGTCGCGATGTTGACGGCCGTGTCGAAGCCGAACGAGTAGTCGGTCGCGCGCAGGTCGTTGTCGATCGTCTTGGGCACGCCGACCACGGGGATCCCGTCGTGCCACAGGCGGTTCGCCGCCGCGAGGGTGCCCTCGCCGCCGATCGCGATGATGCCGTCGAGCTTGTGCCCCCACAGGGTCTTCTTGATGTTCTCGGCGCCGCCGCGCTCCCCCTCGTACGGGTTGGTGCGGCTCGTGCCGAGGATCGTGCCGCCGACCTTCGAGAGGCCCTTCACGTGACGGCGCTCGAGCTCGAAGAAGTCGCCGTCGACGAGCCCGCGCCATCCGTCGCGGATGCCGACGAAGTCGATGTCGTGCTTGCGCGTGCCCTTGAGCACGGCGCCGCGGATGACGGCGTTGAGTCCGGGGCAGTCTCCGCCCGAGGTGAGGATGCCGATCTTCATATGTTCGAGACTAGGGCCTTCCGGGTCGGGGCGCACCGCATCGCGACGCGTCCGGGCGTGGCGTCCGGCGATCAGCGGGCCAGCTCGTCGCGCAGCAGCGACGAGAGCGCCGCGAGCTGCACCGACTCGACCGCGTCGTCGCCCGTCTGCTCGCCGTCCAGAGCACGCAGCGCGAGCCCCTCCTTGCGGTCGATGAGCTCGGCGATGCGGGTGTCGATCGTGTGCGCGGCGATGATCCGCCACGCGGTGACGGGTTCGTCCTGTCCGATGCGGTGCACGCGGTCGATCGCCTGCGTCTGCTCCGCCGCCGTCCAGCTCAGCTCCGCGAGCACGACGTTCGACGCGGCCTGCAGGTTGACACCGACGCCCGCCGCGGTGAGCGAGCAGACGATGACGCCGACCTCGGGGTCGTCGTTGAACGCGTCGATGGCCTTCTGCCTCGCGGTCGAGGACTGCTCGCCGCGGATCGAGACGGCGCGGATCCCGGACTGCGCGAAGTGCGCCTCCGCGGTGTCCATGACGTCGACGTGCTTCGCGAAGAAGACGACCTTCCCCACGGAGCGCTGCAGCTGAGCGGCGTAGTCGGCGGCGAGCTGGGCCTTGCCCTGGCCGATGCGGCGCACCATCGAGAACACGTTGTCGCCGTCGGCGCCCGCCGAACGCGACTCCTCGAGCTCCCCGACCGCCACGAGGCGCACGATGTCGTCGTCGATCTCACCGGGCTCGAGGCCGCGATCGCCGCGAGCGGCGAGGATGCGGCGGTAGCGGTCGGCGAGACGGCGGGCGAGCTCCCGCTCGGCCTGCGCGATCGACCGGCCGAACTCGTCGTCGAGCTCGACGGGCATGTCGGCGACGAGCTTGTCCGGGAGGTCGCGGGCGACGTCCTTCTTCCGCCGGCGCACGATGCCCATGTCGATGACGGCCTGGCGCGCGGCGGGATAGAACCCCTTGTCGGCGGGCGTGAAGCCCGTCGCGTCGAGCCTCTCCATGAGATCAGGCCCCGGCTTGACGCCGTCGGCCCACCCGAGGAAGCGCCAGATCGCGTCGAAGTCCTCGACGTCGTTGATGAGCGGCGTTCCTGTGAGCGCGAGCAGCAGCGGGTCGCCGCCCGGCGTCGTCTCGCGCACCCTCTGACCGAGGGCGAGCACGTTCTGCGAGCGCTGCGAGGTGAGGTTCTTGATGAAGTGCGCCTCGTCGACGACCATGCCCCTCAGCCCGATCTCGGCGAGCCAGCCGAGGTGGCGGTCGAGGATCTCGTAGTTGACGATGAACACGTCGGCGAAGGCGTCGAGGTCGGCGCCGTCTCCCGTGATCACGGCGGCGCGGCGCTGCGGCGTCCACCGCTCCACCTCGCGCGCCCAGTTCATCTTGACGACGTTCGGGACGACCACGACGAGCGGGTAGGCGTCGGCGACCGAGGCGGCGAGGACCGACTGCGCGGTCTTGCCGAGTCCCGGCTCGTCGGCGAGCAGGAAGCGGCGGTGGCCCTCGCGCACCGCCTCGAGGAAGCGCGACTGGTGCGGCATGACCTCGAGCCCGCGAGGCGAGACCCGGTCGAACTCCGGCACGGGGGGAAGCGGCATGACCGCGGATCCGCCGCCCGCGCCAAGCGCGAAGGCCTTGTAGAGCGGGCCCATGAGCTCCCACCCGTCGAGCCGGCGACGAGGCGTCTCGTCCGGGTGCGCGTGGGAGAGGTCGGGAGCGAGGAAGGGGTTCGACTCGATGCGCGCGTCGACCTGCGGCGGGCGGACCGCGCGCTCCGCGGCGACGGCGGGCACGACCGGCTCGGCGGCCGCGGGCTTGACGTCGTCGATCACGAGCTCGTCGGGGGCGAGCTGCACACCCGCGTCGAGCAGCCAGTCGCGGCGCATGCGCCGTGCGACGGGGCTCGTGGCCTGGTCGGCCTCGAGCAGCTGGATGAGGGAGGTGTCGCGTGCCGCCGTCTTGGCGAGGATCGTCGCGACGCCGTCGAGCCTCTTGAGCAGCTCGGCGCGCGCGGCGTCGCTCAGCGCCTCGTCGGCCTTCACGCGGGCGCGCTCCTCGCGCACGAGGAAGGCGATGACCTGGAACTTGACCCGGTTCGTGGGGCCGAGCTTGTTCTTCTGCGCCTTCGCCTCCACCTCGCGCACCTTGCGGGCGAGGATCGGGATGATCGGCGCCTCGTCGTCGCGGCGTGCGGACGAGGACTTCTTGCGCTGTCGCGCGGGTGCCGTGGTCGGCATGCTCCTCCTGAGCCTGGTCTCCCGGGACTCGAGGAGCCGCCGGGCGGTGAGGTCGTGATCGCGGACGCGGCGGGAGCCGAGCGGGACCCGCGCGCCGGAGAGGCCGGCGCTCGATGCGTCGCGTGGTGACCCGCACAGTCTACGCCATTCCCCCGGCGTGTCCGGGACATCCGCAGGGGTCGCGCGGGAACCTCGCGAGTAGCCTGGGTGGCATGGCAGCCGAGCACACCGAGAAGTCCATCGCGTCGACCATCGATCACGCGATCCTCAAGCCCGAGTTCACCCGATCCGACGTCGACCGCGAGCTCGACATCGCGGCCGAGTGGGGGGTGTTCAGCGTCTGCGTGCGCCCGAGCGACGTGGCCTACGCCGTCCGCCGCCTCGACGGGACGGGCGTCGCGGTGGGAACGGTCATCGGCTTCCCGCACGGCACGACCTCGACCGCCGCGAAGGCGGCGGAGGTGCGGCAGGCCGCCGCCGACGGCGCGGTCGAGTTCGACATGGTCGTGCACATCGGCGGCCTCATCGGAGGAGAGGACGCGCGGGTCGTCGACGACATCCGCGGCGTCGTCGACGCGGCGGACGGGAGCATCGCGAAGGTGATCCTCGAGACGAGCCTGCTCGACGACGAGCAGATCGCGCGCGGATCGCGCCTCGTCGAGCAGGGCGGCGCCGACTTCGTGAAGACCTCGACGGGCTTCGCGGGCGGCGGCGCGACGGTGCCGCACGTCGAGCTCATGCGGGCGTCGGTCTCCCCCGCCGTGCAGGTGAAGGCCTCCGGAGGCGTGCGCGGCCTCGACGCCGCGATCGCGATGCTCGACGCGGGCGCGACGCGCCTCGGCACGAGCGCGGCCGCGACGATCCTCGGCGAGGCGCGCCGCCGCGCCGCGGGAGAGGCGGCGACGGGCGCCGAGGACTCCTCGAGCTACTGACCCGAGCGGCTCCTCAGCAGATCGCGGGCGACGGCGACGTCGTCCGCGATCTGCGTCTTCAGGTCGTCGATGCCCGTGAAGGCGACCATCCCGCGGATCCGCGCCTCGAACTCGACGTCGACGACGACCCCGTACAGATCGAGGTCGTCGCGATCGAGGACGTGTGCCTCGACGACCCGCTCGGGCACGTCGTCGAAGGTCGGGTTCGTGCCCACCGAGATCGCGGCCGGATAGCGGGATCCCCCGCCCAGCTCGCCCGCGGGCAGGCGCTCGACGAGCCACCCGGCGTAGATGCCGTCCGCGGGCACGAGCCCCGTCGCATCGCGCGCGAGGTTGGCGGTCGGGAAGCCGAGCTCGCGCCCGCGCCGGAGGCCGCGCACGACCTCCCCCCGCACGGCGTGCGGTCGGCCCAGCAGCTTCGCGGCCCGCTCGACGTCGCCCGCGGAGATGAGCTCGCGGATCCAGCTGGACGAGACGCGCCGCCCCGCCTCCCCGTCGGGCAGCCCCGCGCTCGCGACGTCCTGGACCACCTCGACGGCGAACCCGCAGGCGGCTCCCATGCGCTCGAGCAGCGCCGCGTCGCCCTCTCCTCCGCGGCCGAACCGGAAGTCCTCGCCGATGAGCACGCGCTGCGTGCGGAGGCCGGCGACGAGGTGGCGGCGCACGAACTCCTCCGCCGGGACCTGGGCGAGTTCGGCGTCGAAGGCGAGCAGCAGCGTCGCGTCGAGGCCCGTGGAAGCGAGCAGGTCGAGCTTCTGCTCGACCCCGACGAGCGCCTCGGGGCAGGAGTCGGGGGCGATCGTGGCGAGCGGATGGCGATCGAACGTGACCACGGCGGTGCGCGCGTCGGTGCCCGCCGCGTCGACCATGAGCCGATCGATGATCGTGCGGTGCCCCGCGTGCAGCCCGTCGAACTTGCCGATCGCGACGACCGAGGGGCCGAAGCCTGTGGGGATCTCCGCGACGTCGCGGAAGACGATCATGCCGCGTGCTCCGCCGCGGGCCGCGCGGCGGCCGGACGGTGCGTCGCCAGCCACCAGATTCCGAGGAAGGGCAGCACGAGCGGGATCCACACGTAGCCGCTGCCGTACAGCGACCAGACGGTCGCCTCCTCGGAGTGGAACACGTCGGGGACCGCCCAGCTGAGCGTTCCGACGACGAGCACGCCCGCGAGCTCGAAGCACACGGCGACCCACGCGATCCGGTACCAGGCGGCGCTCTTCGAGAACAGGAGGGCGAGGGTCGCGAGGATGTAGACGACGGCCGCGGCCGCGCTGAGCGCGTACGGGATCGGGGCGTCCGAGAAGCGCTCGGCGATCTGCACGAAGGATCGCCCCGTCGCCGCGAGCGCCATGACGCCGTAGAGGAAGACGAGGACGGTTCCGATGCCGGTCATGCGACGGCTGCGCGCGGGTTCAGACATAGCGTCACCGATTCTATCGACGGAGCCTGCGTGCTCAGGCGATCTGGATCGTCCAGATGACGTGCATCCGGTAGACCATGACGGCGACGGCGAGCGCCAGCACGCCCATGACGACCACGCTCCAGCGCCCCCGGTCGATGAACGCCCAGATCACGCCGCCGGCGGGCAGCAGCAGGGCGGAGACGAGGTAGGTCCAGAACTCGAGGAGGCTGCCTGTGGGGCCGTTGCCGACGAACGGCGCGACGATCGCGACGACGACCTGGGCGACGAGCAGCAGCTCGACGAGCACGAGCGACCCGACGGAGACGTCGCCGGGGCGACGCCCGGACAGCCCGATGACGAGGCAGGCGACTCCGGCGAGAACCGCGACGGCGACCTGGGCGATCGTGAACCAGAGGATCATCGGGCGCTCCCCTCCTGGGGCTCCGGCATGTTCATGATGCTCTTCATGGAGGATCCGCGGCGCTCGACGACGCCGATGAGCGCGCCGTCGGGATCGATCGCCGCGCGGCGCCCGTCGAAGGGGTCGGGCGCGTCGACGCGCTTGCCGTGGCGCAGGTCGCGCGCGACGTCCGCGGGGACGTCGAGACGCCCCAGCACCTGCGCGGCCACCTCGGCGGGCGTCGCGAGCTCCGCCTCCGCGAGCGCGTCGACGTCCCAGGCGCCCTCGACGCCGAAGGGCCCGACGCGCGTGCGCCGCAGCGCGGTGAGGTGCCCGCCGCAGCCCAGCGTCTGCCCGAGATCGCGGGCGAGCGCGCGGATGTACGTGCCGGACGAGCAGTCGACGACGACGTCGACGTCGACGAGATCCCCCTGCGGCCGCACCTCGAGGACGTCGAAGCGCGAGACGACGACATCGCGCGCCGCGAGCTCGACCTCCTCCCCGGCGCGGACGCGGTCGTAGGCGCGGCGCCCGTCGACCTTGATCGCCGAGACGGCGCTCGGCACCTGCGAGATCGCTCCGGTCAGCCGCGCGACGCCCGCGCGGATCGCGGCCTCGTCGGCACCCTCCGCCCCCGGGCGCCCTGTGCTCTCGCCGTCGGCGTCGTCGGTGGATGTCGTCTCGCCGAGGCGGATGACCGCCCGGTAGGTCTTGTCGAGCCCGACGAGGAAGGTCAGCAGGCGGGTCGCCTGCTCGACGCCCACGACGAGCAGGCCCGTCGCCATCGGGTCGAGGGTGCCCGCGTGCCCGATCTTGCGGGTCCCCCTCGCGCGGCGGGAGCGGGCGACGACGTCGTGGCTCGTGATGCCCTGCGGCTTGTCGACGAGCAGGATCCCGGAGTCGGCCATGGTGGCCAGCCTATTCTGGTGCGATGCCGGAATCCTCCGAAGATCCGCGGGTGCGCGTCGCGCCCCTCGCCGAGATCCCCGCCGAGACGCTCTACGGGATCCTGCGCCTGCGCGTGGACGTGTTCGTCGTCGAGCAGGCGTGCGCCTACCCCGAGCTGGACGGCCGCGACCTCGAGCCGGACGCCCGTCAGCTCTGGATCGAGGACGCCTCGGGCGTCGCGGCGACCCTGCGGCTGCTCGACGACGGGACCGCGCTGCGCATCGGCCGCGTCGTCGCGCATCCCCGCGTCCGCGGCGGCGGGGCGGCCGCGGCGCTCATGCGGCGCGCGCTCGCGGAGGCCGCCGGGCGCGAGATCGTGCTCGACGCGCAGGCGCCCCTCGCCGACTGGTACGGGCGCTTCGGCTTCGCGCCGTGCGGCGACGAGTTCCTCGAGGACGGCATCCCGCACGTGCCGATGCGGCGACCGGCCGCTCAGGCGCAGGGCTCGTAGGCCGGCTCGGAGGCCGCCCTCGCGATCACGGCGACGCCGACGGCGCCCTCGTTCCCGTCGACGTACTCGAACACGATCCGCGCCTCGCCCTCTCCGCGCACGACGAACGACCTGCCGTCGATCTGGGAGGCCCGCTCGGTCGCGTCCTCGTAGACCGACCGCACCTCGGCCTTCGTCGAGCCGAGCCCGAGCCCCTCCGGGGTGCGCGGGCCGACGCCCATCACGTCGCCGTTCCAGTGGGCGCTCACCTCGACGACCCCGTCGGACGACGCGTCGCGATCGTCGACGATCTGCACGTCGTACGTGTTGTCCTCGCTCGCGGCGTAGGCGACGCCCTCGCACTGCGGGCCGAGCGGGCCGATGCCGGCGCCGCGCACCTCCTCGAGGACGGTCTCGTAGTCCTCGCCCACGTCGACCGGGCCGATGCCGCGGTCGGTGACGACCCAGGTGCCGGGATCGGCGGGATCATCCGAACGAGACGGCTCCGACTGCGGGGAGGCCGTCGCATCGGGCGTCGCGTTCGGGGACGAGGCCTGTGGAGCGGGGACGTCGTCCGCCTCGGGCGCGCAGCCGGCGAGCGTCAGCAGGACGGCGATCCCCGCCGCCGCGATCGCCGTGCGCCCGCGGAGGCGTCGAGCGTCGGTCGAGACCATGATCCCCTCTCGTCGTCGCCGCGGTGCGCGGCCCGGAAGCGCATGCGCGTCGATGGAAGCGCCGTCTGTGGACGTTACGCGCCGAATGAAACGGGACGATCACGATTCGCTCCGATTTCCCAACCATTCGGTCACGATCCGACGAACCTAGAATCGAGGGATGCCCTCCTCCCTCGCCGACGCGCTCGTGCCCTGGTACCGCGAGAACGCCCGCGATCTGCCGTGGCGGCGTCCGGACTTCGGCGCGTGGGGGACGCTCGTGAGCGAGTTCATGCTGCAGCAGACACCCGTCGCGCGCGTCATCCCCCTGCTCGAGGCGTGGCTCGCGCGCTGGCCCACCCCGACCGCTCTCGCGGACGCCGCCCCGGGGGACGCGGTGCTGCAGTGGGCGAACCTCGGCTATCCCCGCCGCGCCCTCTGGCTGCACCGCGCGGCCTGCGAGATCCGCGACCGGCACGGAGGCGTCGTGCCGCGCGACGTGG
Organism: Microbacterium sp. gxy059; assembly: GCF_050958665.1. NCBI lineage: Bacteria > Bacillati > Actinomycetota > Actinomycetes > Micrococcales > Microbacteriaceae > Microbacterium > Microbacterium sp. gxy059. The sequence goes on from NZ_JAMXWT010000010.1 coordinate 76,446, forward strand.
ACGCGCTTCTCGCGCTGACGGGCATCGGCGACTACACCGCGCGCGCCGTCGCGGTGTTCGCGTACGGCGACCGCCACCCGGTGGTCGACACCAACACGCGCCGCGTCATCGCCCGCGCCGTCGACGGGGTCGAGCACCCCGCGGCCGCCCACCGGCGCGACCTGGCGGCGATGGAGGCGCTCCTGCCCGCGGATCCCGTCGACGCCGCGACGATGAACGCGGCGGCGATGGAGCTCGGGCAGGTCGTCTGCACGGCGCGCGCCCCGCGGTGCGGCGGCTGCCCGATCCGCGACCGCTGCGCCTGGGTGGCCGCCGGGTCGCCCTCGTCGCCGGACACCCGCCGCAAGCAGGCGAGGTACGAGGGAAGCGACCGGCAGGCGCGCGGGCGGGTCCTCCGGGCCCTGCGCGACGCCTCCCCCTCGTCGCTCCCCCAGGACGCGCTGCTCGCCGACTGGCCGGACCGCGGCCAGAGGGACCGCGCGCTCGCCTCGCTGTTCGACGACGGCCTGATCGTCTCGGACGGCGACCTCGTGGCGCTGCCGCGGTAGGAGGACGACGAGGCGCCCCGGAGAGCAGAGCTCTCCGGGGCGCCTCGTCTCGCGGGTCAGTCGTCTTCGTCGTCGTGCCGATACGGGTCCTCGTCGCCTGCGTACGCGGCGCCCTGGGCGAGGCCCGCGACCTGCGCGTCGCGCTCCTGCGCCTCGCGGAGCAGCTCCGTGAGGTGCGACGCCTCCTCGGGCAGCGCGTCCGGGATGAACTCCAGCGTCGGGGTGAGGCGCGTGTTGAGCTGGCGACCCACCTCGCTGCGCAGCAGCCCCGTCGCGGCGCGGAGAGCCGCCGCGGTGCCCGCGCGCTCCTCGTCCGTGCCGTAGACCGTGTAGAAGACCGACGCGTTCTGCAGGTCGCCCGTGACGCGCACGTCGGTGATCGTCACGAAGCCGAGCCGCGGATCGCGCAGCCCCTTCTGCAGGCGCTCCGACAGGATCACGCGGATGCGATCGGCGACGCGCGCCTGACGCTCGAAACCAGCCATGGGGTCCTCCTTCTGCGAGGTCGTCGGAGCGAGGCCCGGAGAGGCGAGACGCCCGCAACCGCGGTCACGGGCGTCTCGCCATCCGGTCGCTCGTCTGACGACCGATTCTGTCAGGCTCGGGGCTTCTCGACCATCTCGATGGTCTCGATCTCGTCGCCGATCTGGATGTCGTTGAACTTCCCGAGGCCGATGCCGGCCTCGAAGTCGGTCTTGACCTCCGTGACGTCGTCCTTGAAGCGACGCAGCGACTCGATGGCGAGGCCATCGGCCAGCACGACGCCGTCGCGGATGACGCGCGCCTTGGCGTTGCGCGTGATCGTGCCGCTCTTGACGAGCACACCGGCGATGTTGCCGACCTTCGACGACCGGAACACCTCGCGGATCTCGGCGAGGCCCGCCTGGGCCTCTTCGAACTCCGGCTTGAGCATGCCCTTCAGCGACGCCTCGACATCGTCGATCGCGTTGTAGATGACGTTGTAGAAGCGCACGTCGACGCCCTCGCGGGAGGCCGCCTCCCGCGCCTTCGTGTCGGGTCGCACGTTGAAGCCCAGGACGATCGCGTTGTCGATCGTCGCGAGGTTGATGTCGCTCTCGGTGATCGCGCCCACGCCGCGGTGGATGATCCGCAGCTGCACGCTGTCGTCGACCTCGATCTTGAGCAGCGACTCCTCGAGCGCCTCGACGGCACCCGAGACGTCGCCCTTGATGATGAGGTTGAGCGACTCGACCTTGCCCTCCTCGAGGGCCTTGGTGAAGTCCTCGAGCGACATGCGCTTGCGGGCCTTGGCCAGCTGGGCGTTGCGCTCGACGGCCTCGCGCTTCTCGGCGATCTGACGCGCCGTGCGGTCGTCCTCGGTGACGAGGAACAGGTCGCCCGCGCGCGGGACCGAGTTGAGGCCCTGCACCTGGACGGGACGCGACGGAGCCGCCTCCTGCACCTTGTCGCCGTGCTCGTCGATCATGGCGCGCACGCGGCCGAAGGCCGTGCCCGCGACGATCGGGTCGCCGACCCGCAGCGTTCCGCCCTGCACGAGGACGGTCGTGACGGATCCGCGGCCCTTGTCGAGCTTCGCCTCGATCGCGACGCCGCGCGCCTCCTTGTTCGGGTTCGCACGCAGGTCGAGACCCGCGTCGGCCGTGAGGAGGACCGCGTCGAGCAGATCCTGGATGCCGGTGCTCTGGCGAGCGGACACGTCGACGAACATGACGTCGCCGCCGAACTCCTCGGCGATCAGCCCGTACTCGGTCAGCTGCGAGCGCACCCGCTGCGGGTTCGCCTCGGGCTTGTCGACCTTGTTGACCGCGACGACGATCGGCACGTCGGCCGCCTGCGCGTGGTTCAGGGCCTCCACCGTCTGCGGCATGATGCCGTCGTCGGCGGCGACCACGAGGATCGCGATGTCGGTGACCTCGGCACCGCGGGCGCGCATGGCCGTGAAGGCCTCGTGACCCGGGGTGTCGATGAACGTCAGCGCGCGCTCGTGGCCCTCGTGCTCGGTCCAGATCTGGTACGCGCCGATGTGCTGGGTGATGCCGCCGGCCTCGCCCTCGGTCACGTTCGTCTTGCGGATCGCGTCGAGCAGACGGGTCTTACCGTGATCGACGTGGCCCATGACGGTCACGACGGGCGGACGGATCTCCAGGTCCTCGTCGTCCTCGTCGAGCTCCTCCTGCTCGAGGTTGAGGCCGAAGCTCTCGAGGAGCTCCTTGTCCTCGTCCTCGGGCGAGACGATCTCGATCTTGTAGCCGATCTCGGCGCCCAGCAGCTCGAACGTCGACTCGTCGAGCGACTCCGTCGCCGTCGCCATCTCGCCGAGGTGGAAGAGCACCGTCACGAGGTTGCCGGGAGGAACCGGAACGCCCCTGAGCTGCTCGATCTTCTCCGCGAAGTCGGCGATCGATGCGCCGCGACGCATGCGGATGACCGTGCTGCCGTCGCCCTGGGGGACCTTGACGCCGCCGACGACGGGCGCCGACCGCATCTCGAATTCCTGGCGCTTCGCCCTGCGCGACTTGCGCTGCTTGGACTTGCCGCCCCCCTTTCCGAACGCACCGGCCGTGCCGCCGCGACGACCACCGGGGCCGGGACGACCGCCGAACCCGCCGCCGGGACGCATGCCGCCGCCGGCGCCGCCGGGACGCTGCTGGAACGGCGCTCCGCCGCCGCCGGGACGACCGCCCTGTCCGGGACGACCGCCGCGACCGCCGCCGGGACGACCCGGCTTCGGGGCACCGGGACGCGGCGCCTGCGGCTTGGGGGGACGGGGGATGTTGCCGGGCGTGGGGCGCTGCCCCATGCCCTGCTGCGACGAGAACGGGTTGTTGCCCGGGCGCGGGCCGGCCGGGCGCTTGCCCATGCCCTGCTGCGACGCGAACGGGTTGTTGCCGGGACGCGCCCCGCCGGGCTTCGGCGCGGAGGACGGACCGGGCTTCGGCGCGGCCGAGCCGGAGGCGGGAGCCGACGGTTGACCGCCGGGCTGGGGCGCGTTCGAGGGAGTCTGCGGCGCGGAGGCGCCGGGCTTCGGCGCACGCGACGCGGGCTTCGCCGCACCGGGCTTCGGCGCGCCGGAGCGCGACGGGGCCGGCTTCTCGGCGGGCGCGGAGGCGCCGGGCTTCGGAGCCGACGAGCGCGGACCGGGCTTGGGCGCGCCGGGGCGCCCGGGCGTGGGAGCCGACGAGCGCGCGCCCGGCTTCGGGGCGGCGGCCTTGTCGGCGGGCTTCGCGCCGGCCTCGTCCGCGAACGCGGCCCGCAGCTTGCGGGCGACGGGCGGCTCGACGGTCGACGAGGGGCTCTTCACGAACTCGCCGAGCTCCTTGAGCTTCGCGAGTGCGGTCTTGCTGTCGACGCCGAGCTCGGCGGCGATCTCATGTACGCGTGGTTTAGCCACAATTCTCCTGTCTGGGCGGCCTGCCCGGACAGGGCAGACCTCTAGAGGCGGACGGGTCTCATTTCGAGCCGTTCACTTGATTTCCATAGCTGTTCAGCCATTCCTCGAGAGTCTGCGCATCGAGCGGACTCGATGCGCGCAGTGCTCGTACGAATGCACGGCGCTTCAGCGCCAGCTGCACACAATCGCGCGTCGGATGCACCCACGCGCCCCGTCCGGGAAGCCCGCCGATCTCGTCGACGACGAGTCGGGATTCCTGGAGTGTCACCCGCAGAAGAGCGGATCGAGAGGCACGCGTGCGGCAGCCGACGCACGTTCGTACGGGATCCATCCTACACCCCTCGCCCCGAGGAGCGACCGCGCGTCACTCGCCCTCGAGGATGCTGTCGGGCTGGATGTCGATCTTGGCGCCCGTGAGCTTGGCGGCGAGGCGGGCGTTCTGGCCCTCCTTGCCGATCGCGAGCGACAGCTGGTAGTCGGGGACGAGCGCGCGCACGGCCTTGGTCTTCTCGTCGATCACGAAGCTCGACGAGACCTTCGCGGGGCTCAGCGCGTGCGACACGAACGTCGCGAGGTCGTCGTCGTAGTCGACGATGTCGATCTTCTCGCCCGACAGCTCGTCCTGCACGGCGCGCACGCGCCGGCCGAGCTCGCCGATGCAGGCGCCCTTCGCGTTGATGGACGGGTCCTTCGCCACGACCGCCATCTTCGTGCGGTGCCCCGCCTCGCGGGCGAGCGAGACGATCTCGACGAGACCGCTCGCGATCTCGGGGACCTCGAGCGCGAACAGCTTGCGCACGAGGCCGGGGTGGGTGCGTGAGACGGTGATCGACGGGCCCTTCGTGCCGCGGGATACGCTCGTGACGTACACGCGGATGCGCGTGCCGTGCGCGTAGTCCTCGCCGGGGACCTGCTCCTCCGGGGGGAGGATCCCCTCGACGGAGCCGAGGTCGACCTGCACCATGCGGGGGTTCGACCCCTGCTGGATCACGCCGGCGACGATGTCGCCCTCCTTGCCGCGGAACTCGCCCAGCACCGCGTCGTCGGCGATGTCGCGGAGGCGCTGGCTGATGACCTGCTTCGCGGCGTAGGCGGCGATGCGGCCGAAGTCCTCGGGGTTCTGCTCCTCCTCGCCGATGACCGCGCCCTCGTCGTCGGTCACCGGGACGAGGACGGCGACGTGGCCGGTGCGGCGGTCGAGCTGAGCGCGCGCGCCCTGCGGGATCTCCCCCGTCTGCGTGACGTGCTTCGCGAAGGCGGTCAGAACGGCCTGTTCGATGATCTCCGCCAGCTCGTCGAACGGGATCTCCTTCTCGCGCTCGATCGAACGCAGCAGTGCCAGGTCGATGTCCATTGCAGCCTCCCTATTCAGCTCTCCATCGGCGAGGTCGAGATGCCGATATCTGTTCGACGATACCCGACCGATCCTGCGCGTCGCCCGTCCCGGCGCGCCGCAGGCCCGGGCCCCCGCCGAGGGGGTCCGGGCCTGCGGATGCGAGCGCGCTGCTCAGGCCGCGCGGCGCCGCAGAGCGACCCCGGCGAGGACCGCGAGCAGGGCCAGCGCGCCGATCCCGGTCACGGCGATCCCGCCGCCGGTCGGGCTCAGCGGCGCCGACTCGTCGCCGGATCCGTCGTCATCCGTCGCCGGGTCGTCGGCGGAGCCGCCGGCGTCCTCCGCGGAGCCGTCACCCGACTCGCCCGCGCCGGAGCCGTCTGCCGCGTCCTCCGCGCCGTCCTCGGCGGGATCCTCGGAGCCGGCCTCGGCGGACTCCTCCGAGCCGCTCTCGGTCGCGTCCTCGCCTCCGGTCTCGCTCGCGTCGTCCGCGGGCTCCTCGCCCGGGTCCTCGGCTCCGGCCTCCCCGGCGTCCTCCCCGCCGTTCTCGCCGGCGTCCTCCACGGGCTCCTCGCCCGCGTCCTCGGCACCGGTCTCGCCGGCGTCGTCCGTGAGCTCCTCGCCGGCATCCTCCGCGCCGGTCTCGCCCGCGTCCTCCGTCGGCTCCTCGTCGTCGTCGCCCGGCTCATCGGCCGCCGCCAGGCCCACGACGATCGGGTTGTGGTCGCTCGCGCGGAAGGGCGTCGTCTCATCGAACAGCAGCGTCGCGTTGTAGTTGTAGCGGCTGTACTCGTAGGCGATCTGCTCCTGCGCGTTGATCTGCCACACGTCGACGTCGGTCACGAGATCCAGGGCGGCCTCGTTGGCGAACACGTGGTCGAGGGAGGCCGATCGCCCCTGGAAGACGTACGTCGCCTCGCCGCCGTTGAGCGCGTAGTTGAGGTTCGTGAAGCCCGCGCCCTCGATGGCGATCGCGGGGTCCTCCATCGCGTACGAGTTGAAGTCGCCCGTGAGGAGCACCGGCTCGATGCCCGTGAGCTCCTGCACCTCGGTCGTGTAGGCGGCGAGCGCCTCGGCCTGGCGGATGCGGTCGGGGTTCGCGTTGCCCTGCCCCGTGCCGTCGTCGGCGCCCGAGCCCTTGGACTTCAGGTGGTTCGAGGCGACGAGGAAAGCCTCGTCGTCGGCCGCGCCGGCCGGCTTGAAGCCCTGGAACAGCGGCTCGCGGGCGTTCTCGAACGCCTCATGGTCGAGGAGGATATGCGACGCGCCCACCGTCTCGACCTCGGCCTGCTGGTAGATGAACGCGTTGCGGATCACGTCCTCGTCGGCCGGCACCTCGAGGGGGCTCTCGGCGTACGCCCACGTCTCGGCGCCCTCGTGCGCGTTGAGCGCATCGACGAGCGTCTCGAGCGCGAAGTCGCGGTCCTTGCCGAAGGCGATCGAGTTCTCGACCTCCTGCAGCGACACGATCGACGCGTCCAGCTCGCTGATCGCCTGGACGATCTTCGCCTCCTGGCGGGCGAGGCTCTCGTCGTCCGCCGCGCCGCGCGGCCCGTTCGGGTCGCAGCGGTTCGCGGTGATCCGCGCCCCGTCGCGGTCGGTGTAGAAGGTGCACGTGCCGAGGTCCGCGTCGACGTACTCCTCGGCCGTGGTCGGGAAGTAGTTGAGCACGTTGAAGATGGCGACCGAGATGTCGCCGTCGACCGTCGGGGCGACGTCGACGCCGTCCTCGGTCTCGAAGGTCACGTGCTCCGCGCCCGCGCCCTCGATGGGCTCGGTGGGCTGCAGGCTCCACCCGTCGAAGCGCCAGTCGAGCACGAAGGGGCGCTCGAAGGAGACCGCGTCGCCGACGCGCACCCGGTTCTCGGGCGTCAGGTACGACAGCGGCTCGCCCTTCTGGCTGTTGAAGTTCACGCTGCGCCCGTCGTCGAGCGTGATCGTGCGCGCGTCGTCCTCCGCGATGCGCTCGGCGATCGCGTCGGCGTCGTGCGGGTCGATGACCGCCGTCGGCTGCACGAGGGGCTCCTCCCCCTGCGCCAGCAGGAAGGATCCGTAGAAGTTCGCGTCGTAGTTGTCGGTCACGACGAAGGCGGCGTCGGGCTGCACGAGCTCGCTCATGTGCGCCTCGCGCGACTCCTCGTCGGCGACGACCGCCCAGTCGGCGATCGGCTGGACCTCGCCGAGGTCGTCCGTCGTCTCGACGGACTCGAAGCGCAGCTGCGCGAGGCCGTTGTAGGCGTCGGTCGCGCCCGTCACGCGCACGGGGGCGCCGATCTCGACGTCGCCGCCGATCGCCGCGACCGCCTGGTCGCCCCACACGAAGATCGCGTCGGACACGTCGTCATCGGGGTCACCGGACGGATCCTGGATCGTGAATCCGCGGAAGCCGCCCACGGGGTAGACGGCCGTGACGACGCCGGGAACCTCGACGCGGGTGCCGGCCGACAGGCCGCGCGCGTCGGCGATCGTCGTCTCGACGACCTCGCCCGGCTCCTCGGGCTCCTCCGGCTGCTCGGGCGCGGTGGTCTCGCCCGCCGCGTTGACGGGCGAGGGCGCGCCGGCCGAGAAGTCGGCCGCGTTGTCGTCGGTGTCCGCGCCGTCCGCGGCGCGCGATGCGCTCGTCTGGTTGCCGAGGCCGGGCGCGGGGCTCCCCTCGTACGAGGCCGCCGTGCCGTAGCCCACCATGTCGACGAGGCCCTCGATGCCGGCGACGTCGCCCGAGACCCCGTCGAACTGCCCGGATCCCTCGTACAGGTACACGCGTCCGTTCGCGCCGGACATGTTGATCGATCCGGTCTGGTCGGCCTCGGGGAGCGCGTCGCCCGCGCCGTTGCCCGCGGCGAGCTGGACGAGGAAGTGACCGCCGGGCTCGACCGCTCCCGACAGGTCGACGACGCCGCCGGATCCCCCGGCGGCCGACTTGTACTCGAGCGACAGGTCGGAGAGGTCGATGGGGTCGGAGGTCGGGTTGAACAGCTCCACGAAGTCGTGCGTGAGGGGGGCGCCGCTGTTGCCGCCGCCTCCGTACACCTCGCTGATGACGAGCCCGGACCCGTCGGGCGCGGCCGACGCCGCGTTCGGAGCGATGACGAGCCCACCTGCGGCGAGCGCGGCGGCCGCGACGACCGCCGATCCGCGTCGGACGCGGACAGTGTTCTGCTGTGACATGCGGAGGATTCTCTCAGGGATGGGGACGGGGAGCCAGCCCCTCGACCGGCTTCCTCCACCCTCTCGCCCGAAGGTGTCCCTCCCCTGTCCCCCGGGTGACGCGCGGGAGAACGACGCAGGGCCCGTCCTCCGGAGGACGGGCCCTGCGCGTGGCGCGTCAGGCGGTCAGACGCTCCACGGCCTCGGCGACGGCGACGGTCTCCCGCTCGCCCGTGCGGCGGTCCCACAGCTCGACCTGGCCGTCGGCGGCGCCGCGGCCCGCGATCACGAGCTTCGGCACGCCGAGCAGCTCGGCGTCGCCGAACTTCACGCCGGGCGAGACCTTGGGGCGGTCGTCGAAGAGCACGTCGAGGCCGGCCGCCTCGAGCTCCGCGATCATCTCGCCGGCCAGCTCGTAGGCCTCCTCGCCCTTGCCCGTCGCGACGACGTGCACGTCGAACGGCGCGATCGACTCGGGCCAGATGAGCCCCTTGTCGTCGCTGAACAGCTCGGCGATGAGCGCGAGCACGCGCGTGACGCCGATGCCGTACGAGCCCATCGTGACGGTCACGAGCTTGCCGTTCTCATCGAGCACCTTGAGCCCGAGCGCCTCAGCGTACTTGCGGCCGAGCTGGAACACGTGGCCGATCTCCATGCCGCGCGCGAGCGAGACGGGGCCTGACCCGTCGGGAGCCGGATCGCCGTCGCGCACCGTCGCGACTTCGACCGTGCCGTCGGCCACGAAGTCGCGCCCCGCGACGAGGCCGTGCACGTGCCGGTCGGCGACGTTCGCCCCCGTGATCCACGTCGTGCCGTCGACGATGCGGGGGTCGACGAGGTAGCGGATCCCCGTCGCCGACTCCTCGCCGAGCAGCGGCCCCTGGGCCGTCCACGGCCCGATGAACCCGCGCACGAGCATCGGGTGCTTCGCGAGGTCCTCCGCCGTGGCGGGCTCGGCCTCGGCGGGCGCGAACGCCACCTCGAGGCGCTTCTCGTCGATGTCGCGATCGCCGGGGAGCCCGACGACGACCACCTCGCGCGCGCCGTCGGGGTGCACGAGGGCGAGGACGACGTTCTTCAGCGTGTGCGCCGCGGTCCAGCCGCCCTCCGGTGCGTCGGGGACGGCCAGGGCGGCGTGCGCGACGAGCGTGTCGATCGTCGTCGTGCCCGGGGAGTCGAACACGACCGGCTCGGGCAGCCCGTCGAAGGGGATCGGCTCCGGCGCGAGGGTCGCGAACGCCTCGACGTTGGCCGCGTATCCGCCCTCCGAGCGCACGAAGGTGTCCTCCCCGACGGGGGTCGGGTGCAGGAACTCCTCGCTGCGGGAGCCGCCCATCGCGCCGGCGTCGGCCTGCACGATCGCGTACTCGACGCCGAGCCGGCCGAAGATGCGCTCGTACGCGGCGCGCTGCGCCTCGTAGCTGGCGTCGAGCCCCTCGTCGGAGACGTCGAACGAGTACGCGTCCTTCATCGTGAACTCGCGCCCGCGCAGAAGGCCCGCGCGCGGACGCGCCTCGTCGCGGTACTTGTCCTGGATCTGGTAGATCGACAGCGGCAGATCCTTGTACGACGAGAAGAGGTCCTTCACGAGCAGCGTGAACGCCTCCTCGTGCGTGGGGGCGAGCAGGTAGTCGGCGCCGTGGCGATCCTGCAGGCGGAAGAGGTTCTCGCCGTACTCCTCCCAGCGGCCCGTCGCCTCGTAGGGCTCGCGCGGCATGAGGGCGGGGAAGTGCACCTCCTGCGCGCCCGCCGCCTCCATCTCCTCGCGGACGATGCGCTCGAGACGGGTCTTGACGCGCAGCCCGAGCGGGAGCCACGCGAAGATGCCGGGCGCCTGGCGGCGGATGTATCCGGCGCGCACGAGCAGGCGATGGCTGCGCACCTCCGCGTCGGAGGGATCCTCACGCAGGGTGCGGACGAAGAGCTTCGAAAGACGGGTGACCACGGCACGAGTCTATTCCGTCGGGTTGCGCGGAACGCGCCCGCCGCGAGGCCGCTGTGGAAAGATGAGCCTCCCCGGACGCGGAGCGCCTCCGGGCCGCACCACGACACCAGGGAGACGCACCGACGATGACCTCCGACGCCCTGATCCGGTTCGATCGCGTCTCGAAGGTGTATCCGGGTGCCGCGCGGCCCGCGGTCGCCGAGCTGTCGATGGACATCCCCGACGGCGCCCTCGTCTCGCTCGTCGGCCCCTCCGGCTGCGGCAAGACCACCACGATGAAGATGGTCAACCGGCTCGTCGACCCCTCCTCGGGCACGATCTCCCTGGGAGGGTCGGACATCGGGGGGCTCGATCAGGTCGCGCTGCGGCGCCGCATCGGCTACGTCATCCAGCAGGTGGGGCTGCTCCCCCACCGCACGATCGCCGACAACGTGGCGACCGTCCCGAAGCTCCTCGGCTGGAGTCGCGCGGACATCCGCTCCCGCGTCGGGGAGCTGCTCGATCTCGTCGGCGTGCCGGAGAGCGAGTTCGGATCCCGTTATCCGTCCCAGCTGTCGGGCGGGCAGGCGCAGCGCGTCGGCGTCGCCCGCGCGCTCGCCGCGAATCCGGACGTGATGCTCATGGACGAGCCGTTCGGCGCGATCGACCCGATCACCCGCATCGAGCTGCAGGACGAGCTCCTCCGCATCCAGCGCGAGATGCGCAAGACCATCCTCTTCGTCACGCACGACATCGACGAGGCCGTGAAGATGAGCGACCGGATCGCCGTGTTCGACCGCTCGGCGACGCTCGCGCAGTTCGCCGAGCCCGACGAGGTGCTGCGCCGGCCCGCGACCGACTTCGTGGAGCGGTTCGTGGGATCCGGCGCCGCCATGCAGCGCCTGCGCCTGCGCGCCGTCGGCGACCTCGCGCTCGCGGGCGCGCCGGTCTCCGACGACGCCCCGCAGGTGCCGAGGGACGCGACGCTGCACGCGGCCCTCGACGCCCTCGTGCGCTCCTCGGCCGATGCCCTCGTCGTGACCGATGCGGCGGGCGAGCGGATCGGGGCGGTCTCGTTCGACGACATCCGCCGCGCCCTCGCGGAGGCCGACGCGGCGTGAGCTCGCCGCCCCTGATACAGTCGCCGGCATGGGAAGTCTGATCTGCATGCGCGCGGACACGTGCGTGCGCACCTTCCGGGACCGCCGCGCCTGACGGCGCGTCTCCCCTCACGCGGCATCGCGCGTCGTCCTTCCGAGAGCCCTGAAGCGCCTCGGAACGGCGTCCCCTCGCGTCCTCTGCGGCGCCTCGCCTGTTCTCGGGCGCTCCGACACTCGTCCCTGGAGCGCACCCCATGCCCCGTTCTGCCCACGGCGGCCGACACGAGCTCGGCCAGAACTTCCTCGTCCACCGCCCGACCATCGACCTCCTCACCGCGCTCGCGGCCTCGACGCGCGGGCCGATCCTCGAGATCGGCGCGGGCGACGGCGCTCTCACGCGTCCGCTGAGCGCCCTCGGCCGCCCCGTCACCGCGATCGAGATCGACGAGCATCGCGTCCGCCGGCTGCGCCGCGCCCTGCCGGGGGTGCGCGTCGTGCATGCCGACGCGCTCCGCCACCCGCTGAGCGCGCCCGTCGTCGTGGGGAACGTGCCGTTCCACCTCACGACCCCGATCCTCCGCCGGCTGCTGACGACCGGCACGTGGGAGCAGGCCTTCCTCCTCACCCAGTGGGAGGTCGCCCGCAAGCGCGCGGGCGTCGGCGGAGGCACCATCCTGACCGCGCAGGCGGCTCCCTGGTTCGACGCGTCCCTCCACGGCCGCGTGCCCGCCCGCGGGTTCTCGCCCCGCCCGGGGGTGGACGGCGGGGTGCTCGGCCTCGTCCGACGCGCGACGCCGCTCGTGGATCCGGCCCGGCGCCCGTCGTACGAGCGCTTCGTGAGATCCGTGTTCGTCGCGCGGGGTGCGGGCCTCGCGCGGATGCTGACCCATGCCGCGCCCCTCGGGCCCGCGCAGGCGCGCCGCACGCTCGCGCGGGCGGGGATCGGCGAGCGCGCGCTGCCGAGGGACCTCTCGCCCGAGCAGTGGGCGTCCCTCTGGGAGAGCGCGAAGGGAGATCGCCCACCGCGCGACGGCTCGTAGTCTGAGGGCATGAGGTTCTCGCTCTGGCTGCCCGCGCATCTGCCCTGGAACGATCTCCGCGCCGTCGCGACGCGAGCGGCGCAGGCGCGATCTGGCCCCGCCCGCTGGCGGGGCCTGTGGCTCGAGGACCACTTCATGGACAACGCCGCCGAGCCGAACGACGGCCCGAGAGGAGAGTCGCTCACGCAGCTCGCGGCGCTGGCCGCCTCGGTGCCCGACGTGCGCATCGGCTCGATGGTGCTCGGCAACACGTACCGCCACCCCGCCGTCGTCGCCAAGCAGGCGGCCGCACTCAGCGACATCGCGGACGGCCGCTTCGTGCTCGGCCTCGGCGCGGGCTGGCAGGAGAACGAGCACCGCGCGTTCGGCATCGAGTACGGCGACGTGCCGAGCCGGATCCGGTGGTTCCGCGAGGCGCTCGAGGTCATCACGCGCCTGCGCGACGAGCCCGTCGTCGATCACCGCGGCGAGCGCTACCGGCTCGAGCGCGCGACGCTCAGCCCCCGTCCGCACGCGAGCCTCCCGATCCTCGTCGGGGGCAAGGGCGAGAAGGTGATGCCCCGGATCGTCGCGCGCTACGCCGACGAGTGGAACATGTGGGCGACTCCCGATCTGTTCGCCCGCAAGAACGCGATCTTCACGGCCGCCCTCGAGGACGCGGGGCGCGACCCCGCGTCGCTCTGGCGCACGACGCAGGCCCACGTGCTGCCCGGCGCCGACGGCGAGCGCGAGGCGGCCGAGCGATCCCGCCCCGCCGTCGGCGGCTCCGCCGAGCGGCTGCGCGAGGTCATGTCCGCCTACGCAGCAGCGGGGGTCGACGAGTTCGTGCTGCCCCTCGTCCACCTGACGGACCCCGCCGAGATCGAGGATCAGGCGGACTGGTTCCTCGCCGAGGTGGCCGCGCACGTCGCCGGACGCGCGTCAGGCGAAGACGCTGAGCCCGTAGAGCGCGAACAGCATCAGGTGGGCGGCGCCGTGCACGGCCGTGACGCGCCTCGACGCGAACGTCGTCGCCGACAGCAGCAGCGTCGCGGCGAGGAGCACGAGGTTCGTCGGCGTCTCGGCGAGCACCACGGTCTGCCCCGTGGCGAGCCCGATCGCGAGCACCGCGGGGATCGTGAGGCCGACGGTGGAGACGAGCGCCCCGTGGCAGAGGTTGCTGACCCGCTGCATCTCGCCCGCGAGCGCCGCGCGGATCGTCGTGATCGTCTCGGGCAGGAACACGACGGCCGCGATGAGGATCCCGGACAGCGCGACCGGCGCCCCCGCCCGGGCGAGCCCCTCGTCGAGGAGGACCGCCATGTCGTGCGAGAGCAGGACGACGGGGAGCACCGTGACGACGAGCGTCGCCGCGCGTGCGAGGATCTCGGCGCGATGGGCGCGCCAGACCTCCCCGAGGGGCGCGCGCCCGTGCTCCTCCTCGGAGCCGATCTCCTGGAAGTCGGCGCGCTGCGCCCCGGTCTGCCTCGCGAGGAAGAAGGCGTAGAGGAGGATCGTGAGCACGAGGATCGGCACGGCCTGCGCCGGGCGGAAGGCGCCGCCGGATCCGATCAGCCCCGGCAGCGCGAACGCCGCGACGAGGAGCACGACGAGCACAGACAGGTAGGCGGTCGCGCCCTCGGACCGCGCGGCGAGGACGTCGTGCCGCAGGCCGCCCGCGACGAGGGCCGCGCCGACGACGAGGTTCAGGATGATCATCGCCACGGCCATGACGGAGTCCCGCGCGATCGTCTCGTGCTCGCCAGGGCCGAGCATGACCGCCGAGATGAGCACCACCTCGATCGCGACGATCGAGAGGGTCAGCACGAGAGTGCCGTAGGGGTCGCCCAGCAGACGCGCGAGGCGCTCCGCCTGGGCCACGACGCCGAACGCGCACACGACGACGACCGCGACCACGATCGCGAGGAGCCCCGCGATCGCCGGACCGGCGAGGAGGTCGGGGCGCTGAGGCCCGACGACGGCGAGCGCGATCACGGATCCCCATCCGAGACCCGCTGCGGCGATCGCGCGCGGAGAGAGGACGGCTCTGAGGACGGACGACATGCCTCGTTCCCGTTCTGCGGGGTCGTCCCTGCTCGTGCGGTCCGCCCGCCGGGTCGTCCCGGGAGCGCTCGATTCCGCGACCATTCTACGAGCGCGCGCGATCACGGCTCCCTCCCCCGCGTCGCGGGGTTAGCCTGGCGCGGTGAGGCAGCGCTCCGATGGCACGTGGTGGTCGCGGATCGCGCACGGCGCCCGGAGGCTGAAGCAGGAGCCGGGCACGACGAGCCTCGCCGCCGAGGGCCGCGTCGCCGACGCCGCCCGGACCCGCGAGGACGAGATGTCGCCGCTGCCGGACGAAGACCTCGCGGCCCGCGCCGGCCTCCCGCTCGACCCGGCGGACGACGACCAGCTCGCGGCGCACCTCGCGCTCGTCGCCGAGGCGGCCAGGAGGGCCATCGGACGGGATCCGCACCCTCCTCAGCTCGTCGCGGCGGCGGCTCTGCTGCGCGGCCGGGTGGTCGACATGGCGACAGGCGAGGGGAAGACGCTCGTCGGCTTCCTCGCCGCCGCCGGCCTCGTGCGCACGGGGGTCCGGGTGCACGTGCTCACCGCCAACGCCTACCTCGCCGCGCGCGACGCCGAGGAGGGCACCCCGTTCTTCCGCCTGCTCGGGATGACGAGCGCCGCCGTCGTGGAGGGGATGGACGACGCCGCGCGACGCGAGGCGTACGGCGCCGACGTCGCGTTCTCGACCGTGCCGCAGGTGGGGTTCGACCTGCTGCGCGATCGGCAGCGCGTCCGCGACGCGGACCGCCTCGTGCCGCCGCCCGGCGCCGCGGTGCTCGACGAGATCGACGCCGCGCTCATCGACGAGGCGACCGTGCCGCTCGTGCTGGCGGGAGAGGCGAACGCGGATCCCGACGATCGGCGGGTCGCGGACGCCGTGCGCCGTCTCGTCGAGGGATCCGACTACGAGGTGGACCCCGACCGCCGGGCGGCGGCGCTCACCGATGCCGGGATCGCGGCGCTCGAGGAGGCGCTCGGCGTGCCGAACCTCTATGCCGACGACGCGGTCGACCTCCTCACCGCCGCCCACGTCGCGCTGCACGCCGAGGCGCTCGTGCGACGCGACGTGGACTACGTCGTCTCGGACGGGCGGGTGCGGCTCGTCGCCGCCGCGCGCGGCAGGATCGCGGATCGCCAGCGCTGGCCGGACGGGCTGCAGGCGGCGATCGAGCGCAAGGAGGGCCTCGAGGTGACCGCCCGCGCGGAGGTCCTCGACCAGATCCTCGTGGAGTCCGTCGTGCGCCGCTACCCCGTCCGCACGGGCATGAGCGGGTCGGCCGCCGAAGCAGCCGAGCGCCTCGCCGAGGACATGGGGTTCGAGACGGGCGTCGTTCCGACCCAGCGCCGGGTGATCCGCATCGACGAGCCCGACCGGCTCTTCGACACGGCCCGGCGGCGCGACGAGGCGGCGGCGCGGGAGATCCGCCGCGCTCACGAGACGGGGCAGCCGGTGCTCGTCGGCACCGCGAGCGTCGCCGCCTCCGAGGGCTTCGCCCGCGTGCTCGCCCGGCACGGGCTCGACCCCGTCGTGCTCAACGCGAAGAACGACCGGCAGGAGGCCGAGGTCATCGCCCGGGCGGGAGAGCGCGGCCGGATCACGGTGTCGACGCAGATGGCCGGGCGCGGGGTCGACATCCTGCTCGGAGAGGGCGCGGCGGCCGCGGGCGGGCTGCTCGTCGTCGGGATCGGGCGCGGGGACAGCGCCCGCCTCGACCGGCAGCTGCGCGGCCGCTCGGGCCGGCAGGGCGATCCGGGCCGGTCGGTCTTCTTCACCTCGCTGGAGGATCCCGTGATCACGGAGAACCTCATCCTGCGCGGCGACGCGCTCGCCGGCTCCCCTCCCGACGCCCAGGGGCGGATCGCGAGCGAGGGAGCGCGGCGGCTGTACGCGCACGCGCAGCGCGTCGCGGAGGGCCGGCTGATGGAGCTGCACCGCACGACGAGGCGCTACCACCGGCGGACCGACCGCAACAGGGCCCTGCTCCTGCGTACGCGGGAGCGGATCCTCGCCGACGACGACGCCCTCGCCGAGTACCTGACGCTGGTCTGGCCAGACGATCCCGACCGGGTGCGGGAGTGGGCCGCGCCGGAGCGCCTGGGCCTCGCCCGCGACGTCGCGCTGCTGCAGATCGACCGCGCCTGGACCGATCACCTCGGCGAGCTCGCCGCCGTGCGGGAGGGGATCCACCTGCGGGCCCTCGGCCGCCAGAGCCCGCTGCAGGCCTACACCCGCATCGAGGACGAGAGCTTCCGGGCGGTGCCGACCGGCGCCGCGCGGGCGACGCGCGAGATCCTCGAGAGCGCCGCGGCCGGAGACTCGCTCGAGAGCCTCGGGCTGTCGCGGCTGTCGTCGACCTGGACGTACATGGTCGCCGACAACCCGTTCGGGTCGCAGATCGACCGCGTCGTCGCGTTCGCGTCGCGCCTCCTGCGCGGCGGGCGCCCGCCCGCGATCGGGCACGTGCGCTGACGCCCGACGAGGCGTGCGGCGGCGTCATCGGCGCGGCATCCGGCGCCATCGATCTCGACGCATCCGACGCCCTGCTCCGCGAGCGCCTGGCACCCCAGGCGTGCCCCGCCGAGGCGGGCGACGATCCCGTCAGCTCGTGACGACCTGGGCCGTGCCGACCGGCGCGTCCTGGCCCATCTCGTCGGCGATCCGGTTCGCCTCGGCGATGAGCGTCTCGACGATCTCGGCCTCCGGAACCGTGCGGACCACCTCGCCCTTGACGAAGATCTGGCCCTTGCCGTTGCCGCTCGCGACGCCCAGGTCGGCGTCGCGCGCCTCCCCCGGCCCGTTGACGACGCAGCCCATGACCGCGACGCGCAGCGGCACCGTCATGTCCTTCAGCCCCTCCGTGACGCTGTCGGCGAGCGAGTAGACGTCGACCTGCGCGCGGCCGCACGACGGGCACGACACGATCTCGAGGGTGCGCTCCCGCAGGTTCAGCGACTGCAGGATCTGGTGCCCCACCTTGACCTCCTCGGCGGGAGGGGCCGAGAGCGAGACGCGGATCGTGTCGCCGATGCCCTCCGAGAGGAGGATCCCGAACGCCGTCGCCGACTTGATCGTGCCCTGGAACGCCGGGCCCGCCTCCGTCACGCCGAGGTGCAGCGGCCAGTCGCCGCGCTCGGCGAGCAGCCGGTACGCCTTCACCATCACGACCGGGTCGTTGTGCTTCACGGAGATCTTGAAGTCGTGGAAGTCGTGCTCCTCGAACAGCGACGCTTCCCAGACCGCCGACTCGACGAGCGCCTCGGGCGTCGCCCTGCCGTGCTTCTCGAGCAGGCGGCGGTCGAGGGATCCGGCGTTCACGCCGATCCGGAGGCTCACGCCCGCGTCCTGCGCCGCCCGCGCGATCTCGCCGACCCTGTCGTCGAACTTCCGGATGTTGCCCGGGTTGACGCGCACCGCGCCGCAGCCCGCGTCGATCGCGGCGAAGACGTACTTGGGCTGGAAGTGGATGTCGGCGATCACCGGGATCTGGCTCTTCTGCGCGATGATCTTCAGCGCGTCCGCGTCCTTGTCGGTCGGGCACGCGACGCGCACGATCTCGCACCCTGACGCGGTGAGCTCGGCGATCTGCTGCAGCGTCGCGTTGATGTCGTGCGTCTTCGTCGTCGTCATCGACTGCACGCTCACCGGCGCGTCGCCGCCCACCTTCACCCGGCCGACGCTGATCTGCCGGCTCCGCCGACGCGGCGCGAGGAGCTCAGGGACGTGGGGCATACCGAGGTTCACTGCGGGCACGCGCCCAGCCTACGCCCGCGGGGTCGGCAGGCCGCCGCGAGTTGCGCGGGTCGCGGCCGTCTGTGTACGTTCATGCGTATGTTCGCGACCCGCATCTGGTGGTGGCCCGCTCGCTGAGGCGGCCCTTTTCGCGAACCCCGAAACGACCGTCCTCCCCCGGCGGTCGACCCGTGATGCGGTGCCGCCTCGATCCGAAGCGAGACCCATGACGCCTTCCTCCCCGGCCGCCGACCCGATCGCCCTGGCGGCTGATCCCGACGCGTCCTTCGCCCTCATCGCCCGCGAGGGATCCGACCGCGTCGAGGTGCTCTCCGGCCCCGTCGTCGACGTCGACCTGCTCGCCGAGATCCCCCTCGTCGACGAGGCGGGCGCGCCCCGCGAAGTGCTGGCCCTCGTGCCGTTCCGGCAGGTGCGCGAGCGCGGCTTCGCCGCGCACGACGACGGCGCCCCCCTCCGCTGCCTCCTCGTCGAGGAGCGCGGCGAGATGCCCGCGGACCGGCTGATCGCCGCCCTGCCCGACGCGCAGGTCCCGCTCGCCGACGCCGGGTTCGACCTCGCGGACGAGGAGTACGCGGAGGCGGTGCGCACCGTGATCCGCGACGAGATCGGCCGCGGCGAGGGTGCCAACTTCGTCATCCGCCGCGACTACACGGCCCGCGTGGACGCGGATCCCCGGCAGGCGGCCCTGACCTGGTTCCGCGCGCTGCTCGAGCACGAGCGCGGGGCCTACTGGACCTTCGCGATCGTGACGCCGGGTCACGTGGCCGTCGGGGCGAGCCCCGAGGCGCACGTGACGGCCGTCAGCGAGGGCGGCGGGGCGGCCGTCAGCGAGGGCGGCGGGGCGGCCCGCACCGTCACGATGAACCCCATCTCCGGCACCTTCCGGCACCCCGCGGGGGGCGCGACCGCCGAGACGCTCGCCGCGTTCCTCACCGACGCCAAGGAGACGGAGGAGCTCTTCATGGTGGTCGACGAGGAGCTGAAGATGATGAGCGCCGTCTGCAGCGACGGCGGCCGCATCACGGGCCCGCACCTCAAGGAGATGTCGCGGCTCACGCACACCGAGTACGTCTTACGGGGCACCTCGACGATGGACCCGCGCGACATTCTCCGCGAGACCATGTTCGCCCCGACCGTGACCGGCTCCCCCATGCAGAACGCCTGCGCCGTCATCGCGCGCCACGAGCAGAAGCCGCGCGGCTACTACTCGGGCGTCGCGGCGCTGTTCGCGCCGCGCGGCGACGGAGGGCACGACCTCGACGCCCCGATCCTCATTCGCACCGCCTACATCGAGGACGGCCAGCTGCGCGTGCCCGCGGGCGCCACGCTCGTGCGGCACAGCGACCCCTACGGAGAGGTCGCGGAGACCCACGGCAAGGCCGCGGGCGTGCTCGGGGCGATCGGGGCGATCCCCCGGGCCGTCACGACGGTCGCCGGCGTCGACGAGGACGCCCCCGGGGCGGCGCCCGCCCGCCTCGCGGACGATCCGGCGATCGCGGAGCTCCTCGCGTCCCGCAACGCGCGCCTGGCCCCCTTCTGGCTGGAGGAGCAGGACGGATCCGCGCCGCGCCCGTTCGCCGGACGCAGCGCCCTCGTCGTCGATGCCGAGGATCGCT
The DNA here is from genome assembly GCF_050958665.1 of Microbacterium sp. gxy059. Taxonomy (NCBI): domain Bacteria; kingdom Bacillati; phylum Actinomycetota; class Actinomycetes; order Micrococcales; family Microbacteriaceae; genus Microbacterium; species Microbacterium sp. gxy059. The sequence continues at coordinate 96,327 of NZ_JAMXWT010000010.1, forward strand.
TCACGACGATGCTCGCCCACCAGCTGCGCCACCTCGGGCTCGACGTCGCGATCGTCCCCTGGAGCGAGGCGACCGACGCGCTCGTCGACGGCGCCGAGCTCGTCGTCTCCGGCCCCGGCCCGGGGGATCCGCTCGACGACGCGAACCCGCGCGTGCGGCGGATGCGCGAGATCGTGTCGCGGCGCCTCGACGCGCGCGCCCCTCTCGTGGCCGTGTGCCTCAGCCATCAGGTGCTCGCGACCCGGCTCGGCATCGGCATCGCCGCGCTCGACAGCCCGCACCAGGGCCTCCAGCTGCAGGTGGACCTGTTCGGCGAGCCCGCCGCGATCGGCTTCTACAACACGTTCACGGCGCGCGTCCTGCCGGGCGTGCGCGTGCTCACGCCGAGCGAGACCCGCAGCGGGGCGGTCGGCGACGTCGAGATCGCGGCGTCGGAGAACGGCGACGTGCACGCGCTGCGCGGCCGGGGCTTCGCCAGCGTGCAGGGGCACCTGGAGTCGATCCTGTCGCGCGACGGCATCCGCACGCTCGAGCGCCTCGTCGCGCACGCTCTGCAGGACGCCTGAGGCGCCCCGCCCGGCGGTAGCGTGAGGCCATGAGCCGATACGACGTCGACGCCGTCGTGGTCGGCGCGGGCCCGAACGGCCTCGTCGCCGCCGTCACCCTCGCGGAGGCGGGCTGGCGGGTGGTCGTCGTCGAGGCGCAGAGCGAGGCCGGAGGAGCGCTGCGCACCGTGGAGTCGACGCTCCCCGGCTTCCGGCACGACGTCGGCGCCTCGAACCACCCGATGGCGATGGCGAGCCCCGCCTTCCGCGCCCTCGGGCTCGAGAGCGAGGGACTCGCCTTCGCCCAGACCGACGTGCCGCTCGGGCATCCGATCGCGCCCGGGCGCTCCGGGATCCTGCGGAGGAGCGTCGCCGAGACCGCCGAGAGGTTCGGAGACGACGAGGCGCTCTGGAACCGCGTGATGGGCTTCTTCGCCCCGCGCTGGCGCCAGCTCGGCCGCGCGATCGGGGATCCCCTGCATCCGACGCCCGACCTCGTCGCCCTCGGCGCGACGAGCGTCTGGCCCACCCCGTGGGTCCTGCGCGCGCTGCGCGACGAGCGCTCCCGCGCCGTGATCGCGGGCCTCGCGGCGCATTCGATCGTCGACCTCGGCCAGCCGGCGACCGCGCTCGTCGGCGTCGCCCTCGGCGCGCTCGCGCACGGCGTCGGCTGGCCCGTCGCGGTCGGCGGGTCGCAGGCGATCGCGGACGCCCTCGTGCGGCGCCTGCTCTCGCGGGGAGGGGAGCTCGTCACGGGCACCCGGGTGTCGCGCATCGAGACGCTGCCGCGCGCCCGCGCCGTGCTCCTCGACACCTCGCCGCGGGACGCGTTGCGCATCGCCGGGCACCTCTTCGACGCCCGCACGGCGAACGCCCTGCACCGCATGCGGTACGGCGCCGCGGTGCACCGCGTCGACTGGGCGCTCGACGCGCCCGTGCCGTGGACGGACCCCGCGCTCGCCGACGCCGGGTTCGTCCACCTGGGCGGCCCGGCCGACGAGGTCGTCCGGGCGGAGCGCGACGTGGCGCGGGGCCGCATGCCGGACGAGCCGTTCCTGCTCCTGTCGCAGGCGTCGCGGATGGACCCGACGCGCGCGCCCGAGGGGAAGGTCGCGTTCGGGGGTTACTGCCACGTGCCGTTCGGATACGACGGCGACCCCGTCGAGGCGATCGAGGCGCGCATCGAGCGCTTCGCGCCCGGCTTCCGCGATCGGATCCTCGCGCGGCACTCGATGGGCCCCTCCGCCCTCGAGGCGCTCAACCCCAACCTCGTCGGCGGCGCCATCGACGGCGGGATCAGCGACCTCCGGCAGCTCCTCGCCCGCCCGCGTCTCGCCCTCTCGCCCTGGGCGACGAGCGCCCCCGACGTCTTCCTCTGCTCGGCGTCGACCGTGCCGGGCGCGGGCGTGCACGGGATGCCCGGCCGCCTCGCCGCCCAGGCGGTGCTCAAGCAGCTCAGGTGACACGACAAGAAGGGGCCAGGGACATCAATCCCTAGCCCCTCTTGTGAAGTGAACTATCGCGTTTGACGACGGAACTTCAGTCGATCGCCCAGTGGAGATCAAGGGCTCAGCTCGATGACCTGATGGTTCCGCGAGGATACTCTCCTTGTGCGAGGCGGGGACGTTCCTGTCCCCGCCTCGCGAACCTCTGCAACTACTGCAGATGCCTCACGCGGCGCATCGCAATCACCACAGCGACGGCGCCCAGCAGCAGGATCACTGCTGCGCCGCTCACGAGAAGCGGCATCGGCGAACCACCCGTAGCCGCGAGATCCTCGTCCCCGGCACCAGGGTCTGAAGGCGAGCCGGGGTCACGAGGCCCATCCGGCTGTCCCGGTTCGCT
>NZ_JAMXWT010000011.1:0-93713 GCF_050958665.1 Microbacterium sp. gxy059
CGCCGGCTGGGGCAGGAGGATCCGCACGTGGAACCAGTCGGCCTCGTGCTGGAAGACGATGGTGCCGCCGAGCGACTCGACGATCCGGCGCATGCTGCGGGTCCCGTATCCGTGCTGGCGCCGGTCGCGCTTCGTCGTGCTCGGCAGACCCCGGACGAACTCCACCGCGCGATCGTAGAAGTTCTCGACGCGGATCATCACGAGCGCGCCCTGCGTGAACACCGACACCCTGATGAGGCGCTTGTTCGGATCCTCGATCCGTCGGCAGGCGTCGATCGCGTTGTCCAGGGCGTTCCCGAACAGCGCGCTCAGCTGCGGCAGGTCGATGAACGAGACGGCGCGCCCGTCGACGACGGTCGTCATCGTGATCCCGTCCTGCAGGCACTTCTCCATCTTCGCGCTGAGGATGATGTCGAGCAGGCGGTTCCCCGTCTGGATCTCCGACTCGTATCCGCGGATGCTCGCCTCGAGGTCGCTGAGGTACTCCGACCGGCGCTCGGCGGACTCCTCGGCGCGGACGGCCGCCGCGTAGTACTGCAGGTCGTGGTGCATCCGGTTGAGCTCGTCGATGTTCCGCTTCGACTGCAGGAACTGCTCGTGCTGGAGCTCCATCATCATCTGCGTCTCGGCGAGCGCGATCTCGCGGCGCACCTGGGTCCGGTGGCTCTGCTGCGTGTGCAGGGCGACGAAGCCCGCGAGATCCACGAGGGTGCGGATGTAGAAGATGTCCAGCCCCGTGGTGCCGCTGAACGGCGTGTTCGTGGCGACGAAGCTCAGGTTGCTGACGAAGAACGTCGCTCCCGCGATGGCGACCGTGGACACGAGAGCGGTGGTGCCGACGGTGAACCGCTCGTCGTGCGGGAAGTTCCGCCGCTCGACGAGGAGCGCGACGGCGAGCGAGACCGCGTAGCAGGCGATGAGCAGGCCGAGCGACCCGATGAACGGCCACGCGCCGAGAGCGGGGGTCGGCGGGAGGGGCACCCAGTGGACCCAGAGCTGCCACTGCAGGGACGCGACGAGCTCCGCGAGCACGAACGAGCGGGCCGCGAGGTACCCCGCTCCGCGCACGGAGACGTCGGAGAGGAGGAGGATGAACCCCAGGATCGCGACCACCGCGGTCGCCATCCCCAGCATCCACAGGGTGATCGGAAGCAGCCCGACGAGGAGCTGCAGGGCGATCATCGCAGGCAGGCCCGCGGCGAGGAGCGACAGGTGCGTCGCGCGCCCGAAGCGCCGGCGAGCGAGCTGGATGTAGACGACGGCCGCTCCCCACTCGGCGAGCCCCGTGTACCAGCGCGGGATGTCCGGCAGGAGCTCCGGCGTCATACGAGCCGGCCGCCGATGTAGCTCGTGAGGGCGTCGAGCAGTGCCTTCTTGCGCGAACGGCTGATGCGCACCCGATCGCCGTTCGACATGACGCTGTCCTCGCCGTCGATCGCGACGAGGTGGCGCAGGTTCACGAGGTAGCTGCTGTGCGACCGGAAGAAGCGGCGCGGCTCGAGCAGATCGTCGTACTCCTTCAGCGCGGCGTTGAACGCGATGTCGTCGCTCGTCGTGTGCACGATGAGCTGATGCCGTCTGCTCTCGATGTAGAGGATGTCCGCGATGTCGACGCGGCGCGGGGCCGATCGCGGCCCGACGAGGATCGACTCGCGCTCGCGGCGCCCCAGCTCGGCGATGCCGCGGTCCATCTCGCTCCCGAGGGCGAAGGACGTGACGGGCTTGAGGAGGTAGCTCAGGGCCTGCACCGAGTATCCGGTGACGGCGTACTGCGCGGTCTTCGTGACGAAGATGATGATGACGCCCGCGTCCATCCGGCGGATCTCCGCCGCGGTGCGCATGCCGTCGATGCCCTCCATCTGGATGTCGAGGAGGACGATGTCGTACGCGTGCTGGTAGTTCTCCAGGAGCCCGGCGCCGTCGGAGAACTCCGAGATCCGCAGGGTGACCGGGTTCTCCGCCTCGTAGTGGCGCAGCAGCGCGCGGAGATGGTCGCGATCGCGCGGGCTGTCGTCGACGAGCCCGATCGACACGACGCGATTCGCAGGGGACGACACGCCCCCACGATACGTCACGCGCCTCCGGCGCTCCCCTTCGCCCCCGAGCGCCGCTTTGTCAGAGGCCCCGCCTAACGTGGTGGGCATGCGGATCACCGGCACGCCACCCACCCTCGTCTGGAGCGCGACGGACCTGCGCGCGGCGGCGGAGTGCGAGTTCGGCTGGATGCGCCGCATCGACGCGAAGCTCGGGCGCTGCGAGGAGGTGCCCGACCCGGAGGACGCGATGCTCGAGCGCGCGGCTCGCCTCGGCGACGCGCACGAGACCCGCACGCTCGAGCGGTATCGAGAGCGATTCGGCGCCGCCGTGGTGGAGATCGAGCGCGCCTCGTCCGCCCGCGCCGACGAGCTCGCGCAGGCCGTCGCGGCGACCCGCGCGGCTCTGGCGGATCCCGAGGCGCGCGTCGTGTTCCAGGCGGCGTTCGCGAGCGACGAGTTCGTGGGCTTCGCCGACTTCCTCCTCCGCGACGAGGACGGACGCTGGCGGGTGCAGGACACGAAGCTCGCCCGCACGGCCCGCGTCACGGCGCTCATGCAGCTCGCCGCCTACGTCGATCAGCTCGACCGGCTCGGCGTGCCGCGGGCAGACGAGGTCGACCTGCTGCTGGGCGACGGCACGACGTCGACGCACGCGCTCGACGACCTCCTCCCGCTGTTCTCCGTGCGCCGCGACCGTCTGCGCGGCCTCGTCGCCGACCGGCGGGTCGCCGACGGCGCCGCGGTCGCCGCGATCGAGTGGGGCGACGAGCGCGCCGACCTCGCCGTGCGCGCCTGCGGGCGCTGCCCGGTCTGCGACGCCGAGGTCGTCTCGCGCCGCGACCTGCTCCTCGTCTCCGGCATGCGCCCCGCTCAGCGCGCGCTCCTCCGCTCCGCGGGCGTCGCGACCATCGACGCGCTCGCCGCGGCCGATGCGGCGCCGGCGCGGATGAGCGCAGACGCCTTCCAGACGCTGCGCACCCAGGCGCGCCTGCAGCTCGAGACCGAGGCGGAGGGCGGGGGAGCTCCCCGCTGGGAGGTCGTCAACCCCGCCGCGCTCGGCGCCATGCCCCGTCCCGACCACGGAGACATCTTCTTCGACTTCGAGGGCGACCCGCTGTTCAGCCAGCCCACGCCCGACGGCGGCACGGCCTGGGGCATCGACTACCTGTTCGGCTGGGTCGACATGCGCGAGCAGTACACGTCGCTCTGGGCGCACGACCTCGATGCCGAGCGCGCCGCGCTCGAGCGGTTCTGCGACTTCGTCGCCGCGCGCAGGCGTGCGCATCCGCAGATGCACATCTACCACTACGCGCCCTACGAGCCCACGCACCTCGCGGCCATGGCGGCCAGGCACGGCGTGCGAGAGGCCGACGTCGACCGCATGCTCCGCGACGAGCTGTTCGTCGACCTGTATCCGATCGTCAAGAACGCGCTGCGCGTCGGATCGCGCTCCTCCTCCCTCAAGAAGCTCGAACCGCTCTACATGGGCGACGAGGTGCGGGAGCAGGACGTGCAGAAGGGCGACGAGTCGATCCTCCGCTACGTCGAGGCCCGCGCGCTCGTCGGCGGGGGAGACGAGGCGGGCGCGCAGCGCATCCTCGACGACCTCGCCGACTACAACCGCTACGACTGCGTCTCGACGAGGCGCCTGCGCGACTGGCTCGTCGAGCGGGCTCGGGAGACGCGGGTGCTGCCCGCCGCGCCCGACGATCGCGCGATGGGCGCCTACGAGCCGTCGCCGCGCGCCGTGGCGCTCCTGGCCCGCGCCGACGAGAAGCGCGAGGAGCGCCTCGCGGCCGACGCCTCCTCCGTCGAGGGCGGAGACGAACGGGCGCTCCGTCTCGCGGCGGCCGCCATCGACTACTACCCGCGCGAGGCGCGCGCCTTCTGGCAGGGGCACTTCGAGCGCCTGAGGGAGCCGCTGTCGCTCTGGAGCGAGACCCGCGACGTCATCGCCGTCGACGTGCGCCGATCCGACATCGTCGACGACTGGCACGTGCCGGACGGATCCCGCGCGGAGCGCCGGCGCATCGCCCTGCGCGGGGCCCTCGCGCCCGGCACCCGCCTCCGCGCGGGCGCCCGACCCTTCCTCCTCTACGCCGCGCCCGCGCCGTTCCCCAGCGAGGCGTCCGCTCGCTGGATCCACGTGCCCCGCGAGGCGAACGTCGTCGAGGTGCTCGACGACGGCGTCGTCGTCGACGAGTACGCCGCCCAGGGCGCCACGTGGCACGACCTGCCCCTCGCGGTCACCCCGCCCTCGCCCCCGCAGGCCGGCGCGCAGCAGGGCGCCATCGAGGAGTGGGCAGACGGGCTGCTCGGCACGACGAGTCGCGTCGGCGAGAGCGCCGACGGGTTCCCCATCGACCCGGCCACCGACATCCTGCGGGGCCTGCGCGCCGATCACCACTCGGGCCGCGTCGTCGGCTCCGCCATCGGCAGCGACATCGACGCCATCGTCTTCTCGCTGCTCAGCGTGCCCACCTACCTCGCCGTGCAGGGCCCTCCGGGCACGGGCAAGACCTACGTCGGCTCCCACGTCATCGCCCGGCTCGTCAACGACCACGGATGGAAGGTCGGGGTCGTCGCGCAGTCGCACGCCGTCGTCGAGAACATGCTCGACCGGGTCGTCGGCGCCGGGGTCCCCGCCGAGAAGGTCGGCAAGACGCTCAAGGGCGGTCAGACGCCGGCCGACGAGCGGTTCACGGTGCTGCCCCGCGGCGGGCTCGCCGACTTCCAGCGCAACCGGCGCAAGGGGTACGTGATCGGCGGCACCGCATGGGACATGGCGAACGTCACCCGCGTCGGCCGTCGCGAACTCGACCTCCTCGTCGTCGACGAGGCCGGCCAGTTCTCGCTCGCCTCCACGATCGCCGTCTCGATGGCCGCGCGGCGCCTGCTGCTGCTCGGCGACCCGCAGCAGCTCCCGCAGGTCAGCCAGGGCACGCACCCCGAGCCGATCGACACCTCGGCCCTCGGATGGCTCATGCGCGGCCAGTCGGTGCTGCCCGAGGGGCACGGCTACTTCCTCGCGCAGACCTGGCGCCTGCATCCCGACGTCGCCCGGCCGGTGTCGCAGCTGTCGTACAGCGGACGGCTGCGCTCGCGGCCCGGCGCCGACCGGCGGCGCATCGACGGGATCCGTCCCGGGCTCCACACCGTGCCGCTCGCGCACCGCGGCAACGCCACCGAATCGCCCGAGGAGGCCGAGGAGGTGCTGCGCGTGGTGCGCGACATGATCGGCCGCCCGTTCGTCGACATCGACATCGACGACGAGCAGCGGGCGACGCCGCGTGACCCGCGGCCCCTCGAGGCCTCCGACATCATCGTCGTCGCGCCCTACAACGCCCACCAGCAGCTCGTCGAGCAGACGCTCCAGCGGGCCGGCCTCGGCGACGTGCGGGTGGGCACGGTCGACCGATTCCAGGGGCAGGAGGCCGCCGTCGCGATCCTCACCCTCGCCGCCTCCTCCGGCCGAGACGCGCCGCGCGGCCCCGAGTTCCTCCTCCTGCAGAACCGGCTCAACGTCGGGCTCAGCCGCGCGAAGGTCGCCGCCTTCCTCGTCTTCAGCCCCGCCCTGCTCGACGACATCCCGCACCGCGCCGAGCAGGTGGCGCGCTTCAGCGCGTTCGCGCGCCTCGTCGCGTCCGCCCCGCGCGACGGGCGGCCCGAGCACGCACCGGCGGCAGGTGCGGCGGCCGGGTCCGGCTCCCGAGACCGCGCCGGTCTCCGGACACACGGCGACGCCGCGGCCCCCGAAGGAGCCGCGGCGCGCGAAGAGCAGGATCAGACGGTGCCGTAGAGGCGATCCCCGGCGTCGCCGAGACCGGGCACGATGTACCCCTTCTCGTTGAGGCGCTCGTCCATCGCCCCGAGCACGAGGGTGAGGTCGCGCTCGCCCACGAGCGACTCGATCGCGTGCACGCCCTCGGGCGTGCCCAGCAGGCACACGGCGGTCACGTCGGTCGCGCCGCGGTCGAACAGGAACCGGATCGCCGCCGCGAGCGAGCCGCCCGTCGCGAGCATCGGGTCGAGCACGAAGCACTGCCGACCGCTGAGGTCATCGGGCAGACGCTCGGCGTACGTGCTCGGCTGCAGCGTCTCCTCGTCGCGGACGATGCCGAGGAAGCCCACCTCGGCCGTCGGCACGAGCTTCGTCATGCCCTCGAGCATGCCGAGACCCGCCCGCAGGATCGGCACGACGAGCGGCTTCGGGTCGCCGATCTTCACGCCGGTCGTCGTCGTGACCGGCGTGACGACCTCGCACTCCTCGACGCGCACGTTGCGGGTCGCCTCGTAGGCGAGGAGGGTCATGAGCTCCTCCGTCAGCTGACGGAAGACCGGCGACGGGGTGCTCTTGTCGCGGAGGACGGACAGCTTGTGGGTGATGAGCGGATGGTCCGCGATGTGCACGCGCATGCGACCAGGGTACGCGGAACCCGCCCCGAGACCGCTGGAACGGCCGTCGCGGATCCGCGCGCCGCATCGGCGAGAGGAGGAGAATGCCGGAAGAGGCCTCCGCGCCCGGGGGCCGGACACCCGCACGAAGGAGGAGAAGCCATGAAGGCTCTGCAGTACGTGAAGGTCGGATCCGCCCCGGAGATCCGGGAGGTGCCGACGCCCGAGCCCGGTCCGGGCCAGGTGCGCCTGAAGGTCACCGCCGCCGGCGCCTGCCACTCCGACTCGTTCGTCATGGGCCTCTCCGAGGATGACTACGCGGCGTTCGGCTATCCGCTGCCGATGACGCTCGGCCACGAGGGCGCCGGCATCGTCGACGCGCTCGGCGAGGGCGTCGCGGGGGTCTCCGTGGGCGACGCGGTGGCGGTCTACGGTCCGTGGGGCTGCGGGCGCTGCTACCAGTGCGCCCAGGGCAAGGAGAACTACTGCGAGCGGGCCGGCGAGCTCGGCATCACCCCGCCCGGGCTGGGGCGCGACGGCTCGATGGCCGAGTACATGCTCATCGACGACCCGCGCTTCCTCGTGCCCCTCGGCGACCTCGACCCGGTGAAGAACGTCGCGCTCACCGACGCCGGACTCACGCCGTACCACGCGATCCGCGGCTCGCTCGGCAAGCTCGTTCCGGGATCCACGGCCGTCGTCATCGGCACGGGCGGCCTGGGGCACGTCGCGATCCAGATCCTCCGCGCCCTCACGCCCGCCACCGTCATCGCGCTCGACGTCAGCGACGAGAAGCTCGCCCTCGCGAGCGAGGTGGGCGCGCACCACGCCTTCCTCTCGAACGACGACGCGCCCGACGAGATCGCCAGGGCCATCGGGCGCCCGACGGTCACCGCGGTGTTCGACTTCGTCGCCATCCAGCCGACGATCGACCTCGGGGCGCGGCTGTCGGGCGTCGAGAGCGACGTCGTGCTCGTCGGAGTGGGCGCGGGGAAGACCGACGTCGGCATGCTCGCCCGCCCCTACGACGCGACGGTGCGCGCCCCCTACTGGGGCTCGCGCCCCGAGCTGATGGACGTGCTGCAGCTCGCCCGCACCGGGCAGGTGTCGGTCGAGACCGAGACCTTCTCGCTCGACGAGGCGCCGGAGGCGTATCGCCGCCTGCACGAGGGGAGCCTGCGCGGACGCGCCGTCATCGTCCCGTAGCGCGGGAGCCTCTCCCGCCGCGGGGAGGATCCGGGCGACGAGGCCCGCCGGAGGCGCCGTCTTCTCCGAGGGAGACGGTGCCTCGCCCGTCCGGGGCCGCCTCCCGGCACCGTCGCAGCTCGGGCCGAGCGCCGTCGCGGTAGCCTCGCACCATGCTCCCCGACGCCGCCGACGTCGCGCGCATGCGCCGCGCCCTCGTCCTCGCGCTCGACGCCGAGCGCGCCGGCGAGGTGCCGGTCGGCGCGGTCGTCGTCGACGCCGACGGGCGCCTCATCGGCGAGGGGCACAACGAGCGCGAGGAGACGACGGATCCGAGCGCCCACGCCGAGGTGCTCGCCCTGCGGAGGGCGGCGCGATCCGTCGGATCCTGGAACCTCTCCGGCTGCACCCTCGTCGTGACGCTCGAGCCGTGCCTCATGTGCGCGGGGGCGCTGCTGCAGGCGCGCATCTCGCGCGTCGTCTTCGGCGCGTGGGACGACAAGGCCGGCGCCGCCGGATCCCTCTACGACGTCGTGCGGGACAGGCGTCTCCCGTACCGGGCGGAGGTCGTCGGCGGGGTGCTCGAGGCCGAGACGCGCGAGGTGCTCGGGCGCTTCTTCGACGCGCGGCGCTGACTTCTCCACAGGCGCGGAATCGGCCTGGACACCCCGTACGTCGCCCCCGATACCGTCGGCGGCATGACGGATCAGCCCCGCCCCGAGCGCTCGCGCGACCTCACGTGGCTGCAGGCGCTGCTCTTCTGCACCATGACGCACCCGTTCGGCCCGGTCGGGCTGCTCGTCGATCCCGGCCTGGGCGAGCGCGCCCTGTACGTCGGCGCGCTCATCGTCATGCCCGTGTCCTGGGTGATGCTCCCCGCGATCCTCATCTCCGTCGCGGTGCCGCTCGCCGACTCGGCGCGGGCGACGGGGCGGTATCGCCCCGTGACGCCGGCGATGGCGGTCATCGGCTGGTCGGTGCTCGCCGCGCTCGACGCGGCGGGGGCGGCGGACGCGGCCGACGCCCTCCGGCTCGCCGTGCGCGACGCCGCCTGGACGGCCCTCGCGGCCTTCCTGTCCCTCGGCGTGCACGGCCTCGCCGCGACGCGTCAGCGCAGCTGAGGTAGCACCTCCTCGCCGAGGAAGGCGACGTGGTCGAGATCGGTCATGTCGATCATCTGGAAGTACAGCCGCTGGGCGCCGAGCTCGATGAGCCGCCCCGCCCGGTCGGCGATCCGGGCGGCGGATCCGCAGAACGTGTGGTCATCGCGGAACGCGGCGAGGTGCACGCCCGTCGCGGCGGCGCGGCGCGCGACGTCCTGCTCCGTCTGGCCGCCGAGGGTCGTGAGGGCAACCGACGTGCGCAGGGTCGCCGGGTCGCGCTCGATCGCCTCGCAGGCGGCGCGGGCGCGGCGCCAGCGATCGACGACGAGGTCCTCCTCCTGGAAGGCGACGTTGAACTCGGCGGCGTGCCGTGCCGCGAGCGCCGGCGTGCGGGAGGGGCCGGTGCCGCCGACGATGACGGGAGGCGGGCTCTGGCGCGGCTTCGGCAGCGCGGGCGAGTCGGTCAGCCGGTAGTGGTCGCCGTCGAACGAGAACGACTCGCCCGCGGGGGTCGCCCAGAGGCCGTTCACGATCTCGAGCTGCTCCTCGAGCAGGTCGAAGCGCTTCGCGGGAAAGGGGATGCCGTAGGCGGCGTGCTCGGCCTCGTACCAGCCCGTGCCGAGCCCGAGCTCCGCGCGCCCGCCGGACATCTCGTCGACCTGCGCGACCTGGATCGCGAGCAGTCCGGGCCAGCGGTAGGTGACGGACGAGACGAGGGTGCCGAGCCGCAGGCGCGTCGTCTCGCGGGCGAGCCCCGCGAGCGTCGTCCACGCGTCGGTCGGCCCCGGCTCGCCGGAGAAGAACTCGCCCATCCTGAGGAAGTGATCCGAGCGGAAGAACCCGTCGAACCCGCTCTCCTCGGCCTGACGCGCGAACGCGAGCTGCGTGTCGTACGAGGCTCCCTGCTGCGGTTCGGTGAAGACGCAGAACTCGATGTCGCTCATGCGCCCATCCTGGCACCGACGGGGCGTCAGTCGCTCGACTTCAGCACGTACGCCTCGGTCGGCAGCTTCTCCGCCTCCACGTCGCGGAACACGTCGGGCTCGAGGTAGATGACCCGCGCGTCGGGCACCGCCCTGCGGATCCGCTTCTCGACGGCGTCGATGTCGTGCGCCGCGGAGGCGACGGGCTTGTCGGCGGGCAGCCCGATCTTCGCCGCGACGAGCAGCTCCTCGGGGCCCAGGTAGAGCGTCTTGACGTGGATGAGCTTCTGCACCTCCGGACCGTCCTCGACCGCGTGCACGATCGCGTCGAGCTGCGCGCGCGTGGCGCCCTCGCCGACGAGGAGACTCTTCATCTCCACGCCGACGATGATCGCGATGACGATGAGCAGGATGCCGATCGCGAGGGTGCCGAGGGCGTCGTACAGCGGATCGCCCGTGATGACGGTGAGCGAGACGCCCGCGAGGGCGAAGACGAGGCCCGTGAGCGCGCCGGTGTCCTCGAGCAGCAGCACGGGCAGCTCGGGGGAGCGCGAGCGCCGGATGAACTGCCACCAGGACTGCCCCCGATCGCGCACCTCGTTCGCCTCCCTCATCGCCGTGCGCAGCGACAGCGACTCGAGCACGATGGCGAACGCGAGGATCACGATCGGCAGCCACCACCAGCGCTCGTCCAGCGCGTGCGGGTGGGTGAGCTTGTCGATGGCCTCGTACACGGAGAAGAGGCCGCCGACCGAGAAGAGGATGATGCCGACGACGAACGCGGAGACGTACCGCTCGCGCCCGTATCCGAACGGGTGCTCGCGGTCGGCCTCCCGCTTCGCGATGCGCCCGCCCCGGAACAGCAGCACCTGGTTGGCGGAGTCGGCCACCGAGTGCACGGCTTCGGCGAGCATCGATGCGGATCCGCTCAGCAGCCACCCGATGAACTTCGCGAGGGCGATGCCCATGTTCGCGAGGAACGCCGCGAGGATCGCCTTGCCTCCGCTGTGTGCACTCATGAGGCCGAGGGTACTCCGCGGCCAGGCGGATCCTCGGCGCCCTCGGCGGAATAGGGTGGGGCCATGACCGATTCCCTTCCCGCAGTCGCGTTCCTCGGTGCCGGGTCGATGGGAGGAGCGATCCTCCGCGGTCTCGTGGCCAGCGGGATCCCCGTCGACGGCGGCATCTCCGTCACCAACCGCAGCGTCGGGAGCGCGGAGGCGCTCGCCTCCCTCGACGGCGTCACGAGCATCGCCCTCGAGCAGACGCCCGACGGCAACCTGCAGGCCGTGCGCGACGCGCAGCTCGTGATCGTCGGCGTCAAGCCCTACATGGTGGCTGACCTCCTGGACGAGATCGCTCCGCACCTGGCCGACGACGCCGTCGTCGTGAGCCTCGCGGCCGGCATCACGCTCGCGCAGTTCGAGGAGCGTCTCGGCGATCGTCCCGTCGTGCGCTCGATGCCCAACACCCCGTCCACGGTGGGCCGCGGCGTCACCGGCATCGCGGGGGGCGCGCACGCGACCGACGCGCATCTCGCGATCGTGCGCCGCCTGTTCGAGACGGTCGGGGCCGTCGTCGAGGTGTCAGGCGACGACGGGATCGACGCGATCTCGACGATCTCGGGCTCCGGCCCTGCCTACGTCTTCCTCCTCATCGAGAAGCTCACCGAGGCGGCGCGTCATCAGGGGTTCTCGGAGGCCGATGCGCGTCTCATCGCCGAGGGGACGTTCGTCGGCGCGACCGCTCTGCTCGAGGCGGAGGGCGAGGATCCCGCCGAGCTGCGCCGCCGCGTCACGAGCCCGAAGGGCACGACGGAGCAGGCGGTCCGCGTGCTGCAGGAGGCGGGGCTCGACCGCGTCTTCAGCGAGGCGACCGACGCCGCCTACGCCCGGGCGAAGGAGCTCGCCGCCGAGGGGTGAGCGACGCTCGCGCGAGGCGCCCCGGCATCGCGGCGGGGCCCCGCTCGCTCAGCGGTCGAGGTTCGCGAAGCGCTCGACGTTCTCGTTCGGGCCGGAGACGATGATGAGGTCGTGGTTGGTCACGACCGTGTCGGCCTCCGCGTAGCGGAACGGCTTGCCCGGCGCCTTCACGCCGACGATGGTGACGTCGTACTTCGTGCGCACGCCGGAGTCGGCCAGGCTCATGCCGCGGATGAACTTGGGCGGGAACATCTTCACGAGCACGAAGTCGTCGTCGAAGCGGATGAAGTCGAGCATCCGCCCGTTCACGAGGTGCGCGGTGCGCTCGCCGGCCTCGCGCTCCGGATAGATCACGCGGTTCGCTCCGACCCGCGAGAGGATCTTGCCGTGCGCCTGCGAGACGGCCTTCGCCCAGATCTGCGGCACCTTCAGGTCGACGAGGTTCGCGGTGATGAGCACCGAGGCCTCGATCGAGCTGCCGACCGCGACGACCGCGACCTGGAAGTCCTGCGCGCCGATCTGCTGCAGCGCCTCGATGCTGCGCGCGTCCGTCTGCACGGTGTGGGTGACGCGCTCCGACCACTTCTGCACGAGCGTCAGGTCGGAGTCGATCGCCAGCACGTCGCGCTCGAGGCGATCGAGCTCTCCGGCGCAGGCGGCGCCGAACCGGCCGAGCCCGATGATGAGGACGGGCGCGTCGCTGCGGATCTGCTCAACCAACGATGGGCCTTTCGACGGGCAGCGAGTAGTGCTGCGTGCGCGACGTCGCCGCGACCGCGGCGGCGAGTGTGACTGTACCAACGCGGCCCATGAAGATCGCGACCGCGAGCACGTACAGCGCGGAGTCGGGGAGCCGCTCGGTGAGCCCCGTCGACAAGCCGGACGTGCCGAACCCGGAGATCACGTCGAACATCACCTCGGCGATGGGGGCGTGCGAGATCTGGGCGATGATGATGGTCGCGAGCGCGACGATCGTCGCGCCCCAGGCGAGGACGGCGACCGCGACGCGCTGCACGTCGCTCGGGATCCGCCGGCCGAAGACCTCCACGGAGGGCCGGCCCTTCGCCTCCGACCACACCGCGAGCGCGAGCACCGCGAGGGTGGTGACCTTGATGCCGCCCGCCGTGGAGGCGGAACCGCCGCCCACGAACATGAGCATCGACCCGACGACCATGCTCGATCCGTACAGCTCGCCGATGTCGACCACCGCGAACCCGCCCGAGCGGGTCATGACCGACATGAACAGCGACTGGAAGAGCGTGTCGCCGAGGTTCATCGATCCGAACGTGCGCGGGTTGCCGTACTCGAGCGCGAGGAACGCGGCGGCGCCTCCGACGATCAGGAGCGAGGTCGTGATGAGGGTGAGCTTGACGTGCAGCGGCCAGCGGCGCGGTTCGAACCGGTGGTGTCCTCCGCGTCCGAACAGCTGCCGCGAGAGCGCGTAGATGACGGGGAACCCGATGCTGCCGAGGAACACGCTCAGCATGATCGCCGTCATGAAGAAGTAGTCCTGGGCGAACACCTCGATGCCGCCGTCGTTGAACGTGAACCCCGTGTTCGTGAACGACATGGCGGCGTAGACGGGCGCGAGCCACAGCGCGACGCGCCAGTCGTAGACCGCGGTGATCGAGGGGTAGATGAGGATCGCGACGCCGACCTCGATGATCAGCGTCGAGAGGGCCACCGTGCGCAGCAGCTGGCCGACCTCGCCGAGCTGCACCGTCTGCGACTCGTTGACGGCGCCGCCGTGCGCGCGCAGCGGGTTGGTGTCGCCCGCGGCCATGAGCTTCGCCCGCAGGCCGATCTTCCGCGAGACGATGAGCCCGAGCATCGAGGCGAGGGTGAGCGCGCCGAGCCCGCCGATGTTCACGCCGATGAAGATGACGATGTCGCCGAAGGGTGACCAGTGCGAGGACATGTCCACGCTCGCGAGACCCGTCACGCAGATCGTGGACATCGCGGTGAACAGGGCATCGGCCAGCGGCGTGACCGTGCGGTCGGCCGAGGCGATCGGCAGCGACAGGAGCGCCGTGAAGAGCAGGACCAGCGCGGAGAACACGAGGAGCGCGAAGCGCGCGGGGGAGTGCGTCGTGACGACGCGGAACCAGTGCCCGACCCCGTGGGTCGCGCGACTCCAGGCATTCGCCTGCGATGCAGCCGATCGGACGGCCATGACGCTCTCCACCTTCGCTCCCGCGGCAAGACGTCGCTCATCGTACGCCCTGCGTGCGTCTCTGGCCGCGTATGTCGCACATGACATACGCTGTGGGCTATGGCCGACATCTTCGACGTGATCGCCGACGGCACGAGGCGCGACATCCTCCAGCTGCTCCTGCGCCGAGACGCCGAGACCGACGGCGGCACGAGCGTCTCCCAGATCGTCAGCGAGCTCGGCGTGAGCCAGCCGACCGTGTCGAAGCACCTCAAGGTGCTGCGGGAGGCGAGCCTCGTGACGGTGCGGGAGGAGGGGCAGCATCGCTTCTACCGCGTCGACGCGGCGCCCCTCGAAGAGGTCGACGACTGGCTCGTGCCGTTCTTCGTCGACGACGAGCAGCTGGCCGCGGAGGCGGCGCAGTCGATCTACGCGCCGCTTCCCGAGTCGGCGTCGCGCGTCGCCGAGTCGCTCGGCCGCACGGCGGCCGTCGTGCAGACGGCGCTCAAGCGCCTCGGCGCGTAGCCGCCGCGCTCAGGCCGCCGGCAGGAAGATCTCGACGCGCCGGTTGAGCTGGCGCCCCGCGGGGTTGTCGACGCCGTCGATCTCGTTCGCCGCGACCGGGCGCGACTCGCCGTATCCCTCGGCGGTGAGGCCGGCGGTCACCCCGCGCTCCTCGAGGGCCTCGACGAGGGACGCCGCACGATCCTCCGAGAGCGTGAGGTTGTACGCGTCCGAGCCGATCGAGTCGGTGTGCCCGGAGACGACGGCCTCCGTCGCCTGGGCCTCGACGAGGACGTCGGCGACCTGATCGAGCACGTCGGCCGCGTCGGGGCGGACGTCGCTCCTGTCGAAGTCGAACAGCACGCTGTCGCTGAACGTGATGGTCGTGCCGCACGACTCGACGGGGGCGAGCGCCTCGAGCGGCGGGAACGCGCCGAGAGAGGGCACGGGAGGCGCGGGCCCGGCTCGCCGCGCCCCCGGGTCAGCGCCGCCCCGCCTTGCGCCGGAACAGCCACGCGCCCCAGGCGATCGCGAAGGCGAGGATCCCGGCGCACCAGGCGAGGGCGATGGCGGGAGCGGTCCCGGGGTCGGTGCCGAGCAGCAGCCCGCGCAGCGTCTCCACGACCGGCGTGATCGGCATGGTCTCGGCGACGGGCTGGAGCCAGTCGGGCATCGTCGACGTCGGCACGAAGGCGCTCGACAGGTAGGGGAGGAACAGGACGATGAACCCGTAGCCGTTGGCGGCCTCTGCGGAGCCCGCGGCGAGGCCGATGGAAGCGAACAGGTAGGTGATGGCGAGGATCCAGAGCGCCACGAGCGCGGCCGCGCCGAGCGCCTCGCCTGGCGTGGTCTCCGGGCGGAACCCCACGAGCAGGGCGACGCCCACGACCACCGCGGTCGCGAGCAGGTTGCGCACGAGGCTCGACAGCACGTGTCCCGTCAGCACGGCGCCTGCGCGGATCGGCATGGTGCGGAAACGGTCGATGATGCCGTTCTGCATGTCGCGGGCGACGGCCACGGCGGTGGAGGAGGCGCCGAAGCCCGCGCACAGCAGGACGGCTCCGGGGACGACGTAGTCGGCGTATCCGCCCGACGGATCGATGGCCCCGCCGAACACCCAGGTGAACATGAGCATGAGCAGCACGGGCAGCAGGACCGCCATGAGGAGCGTCTCGGGATCGCGCCAGGCGTGGCGCAGACTGCGCCCGGCGAACACGAGCTCGGCGGAGAGCGCGGAGGGGCGGGAGGGGGCGATGGCGGTCATCAGGCGGCCGTCCTCTCGGGGGAAGCGGGCTCGGTGAGGGCGAGGAAGACGTCGTCGAGCGCGGGGCGGCGCACCTCGACCGTCCCCTCGACGGGAGACAGCTCGTCGAGCGCGCGGCGGACGCCGGCGACGGAGCCGTCGCTCGCGGCGGAGGCGAGGATCGCGCCGGCCGCGTCGCGCACCTCGACGGTCTCGCTCCCGACGAGCGCCTTGAGCTCGGCCGCGGCGCCGATCGCGGCGATGCGGCCCGCGGTGAGGACCGCGATGCGCTCGGCGAGCTGATCGGCCTCCTCGAGGTACTGCGTCGTGAGGAAGACCGTCGTCCCGGTCGCGGCCAGCTCGCGGATGATCCGCCACAGATCGCGGCGGCTGCGGGTGTCGAGGCCGGTGGTCGGCTCGTCGAGGAAGAGCACGTCGGGGCGCGTCACGAAGCTCAGCGCGAGGTCGAGGCGCCGACGCATGCCGCCCGAGAAGGCGCCGACGCGGCGAGCGGCGGCGTCCGCGAGGTCGAACCGGTCGAGCAGCTCGTCGGCCCGCCGCCGCGCGTCGCGCCGCGAGGATCCGGAGAGCCGGGCGAACATCGCGAGGTTCTCGCGGGCGGTGAGCAGCTCGTCGACGGCGGCGGCCTGGCCGGTCACCGCGATCCGCCGGACGACGTCCCGGGGAGCGAGCGCGACGTCGTGCCCCAGAACGGCGGCGGTTCCGGCGTCGGGGGCGACGAGCGTGGTGAGCACGCCGATCGTGGTCGTCTTGCCGGCGCCGTTCGGCCCGAGCAGCGCGAAGATCTCGCCGCGGTCGACCTCGAGGTCGACCCCGTCGAGGACGATCTGCCCTCCGAACGACTTCCGCAGCCCTCTGATCGAGATGGCGGGTTCCATGTGCCTCTCCTTCGTGTGTATGGGTGAAACTGTTTATGACCGTAACACACTGTTTATTACGTACACAACGTAGACTTCGACCATGACCGACTCGCTCGAGCTGCCCCGCGGAATCGCCCTCGCCTGGGGGGTGGCGGCGAGCCCCCGCCGCGGCCCCAAGCGGGAGATGAGCGTGGAGCTCATCGTCGAGCAGGCGGTCGAGCTGGCCGACGCGGAGGGGATCGACGCGGTGTCGATGGCGGCCGTCGCGAAGCGGCTCGGCTTCACGCCCATGTCGCTCTACCGCTACGTGAGCGCGAAGGACGACCTCCTGCTCCTCATGCAGGAGGAGGCCACGGGCGTGCCGTCGCTGGCATATCGCGAGGCCGACGGGTGGCGGGAGAAGATGCGGACCCTCTTCCGCGAGCAGGTCGACATCTACCGTCGGCACCCCTGGCTGCTCTCGCTGCCGATCAGCGGCACGCCCGTCACGCCGAACAGCTCGGAGTGGCTCGAGGCGGGCCTCTCCGCCTTCGACGGCACGCCCCTCGGCGTGGATGAGAAGCTGGCCGCGGCGCTCGTCGTGACGGGCCAGGCGCGATGGACGGGGACGGTCCTCGCGGGATACGTCGAGGCCGAGCGCGAGAGCGGGAAGACGGCCGACGAGATCGCGGCGCACGAGAGCGCCCTGTTCGACGCGGTGATCGCGGCCGATGCGTTCCCGCGGCTGCGCGCGATCATCGACGCCGGGGCGTTCACATCGACGCACGATCCCTTCGTCTTCGGATTCGAGCGGGCGCTCGACGGCATCGAGGCGTACATCGCGGCGGGGGGAGAGGCTCCGGCCGCTCCGGCCGCGCCGACGGACGACGATGCGGATGTCGCGGACGACAAGCGGTACCGCGCGGCGCTGAAGGCGACCGCCGCCGCCGAGAAGGCCGTGCGCCAGGCGGAGAAGGAGCTGCGTCAGGCGCGTCGCGCGCAGGAGCAGGCGCGGAAGGAGGCGCGCGCCCGCCGCGCGGGCTGAGTCTCGGCATCGAGGGGAGCGGGCGTCGCACGCTCCCCTCGATCGCTCTGCACGGTGCGTCGGCGAGGGAGCCGGACGGCCTGCGCGTCGTCGGCGGGACGACGCCGTCGCCGCTCATCCGATCTGCGGAGCAGCCACCTCGACGGCGGGGCCTGGATGGACATGCGCCGCGTCGACTTCCTCGTCGTCGACCGGTGACGGGTCAGAACGCGTCGACCAGCTCGCACAGGGGCTGGTTGTTGATCTCGGTGTTCGTCTGCCGCAGCCCGTCGATGCGCGCGATGCCCACGCGACCCGCCGCGCGTGCGGCGTCGATCCTCTTCCGCGACCCGCGCACCGCGCACCGCGCCGCGGAGGGCGCGCATCATGGCGCCGGCGATGATGAGCACCGGCGAGAGGCAGAGCGCCGTGACCCAGACCCAGGCCACGCGGTCGTCCCCGGTGAGGAGCGCGTAGAGGCCCGAGGAGAGGGTGGCTCCGGTGAGCAGGGCGGCGAGCAGTCCGATCACACCAGAGGCCCTAGCGGGGCCCGGATCACACGCGTCCCTTCTGTTTACAGCAGGCTCGCTCAGCCCCTAGAGTCGGGGGAACAGCACATCGGGGGAGAGACATGTCCGACCTGACCGAAGAGCCGCGGTTCCTGACGGTTGCCGAGGTCGCCGACCTCATGCGCGTCTCGAAGATGACCGTCTACCGGCTCGTCCACGCGGGGGAGCTCCCCGCCGTGCGCTTCGGGCGCAGCTACCGCGTTCCGGCGAGCGCCGTGCCGCAGGCCGGCTCCCTCGGGGGCGATGCGCAGGTCGGCTGACCGTTCGCCGCACGGGGCATGCCCGCGCATGGGATAGGATGCTCCGAGGCACTTTTTCTGCCGTGCCCGTTCCCGGACGTCGGCACATGCTCGTGCCAGGCTTCCAACCCCTAGACGTAGCGAGGTTCCCGTGGGTTCTGTCATCAAGAAGCGCCGCAAGCGCATGTCGAAGAAGAAGCACCGCAAGCTTCTCCGCAAGACTCGTCACCAGCGCCGCAACAAGAAGTAAGCAGCGCACGTCCATGAGCGCCGACTCCGTCTCCGACGGGTCGGCGTTTCTGGTGTCTGGTGTCGGGGTCGCTCTCCGCGGTGAGAGGATGGATCCATGCAGGAGATCACCGTCGCCGATCTGAAGGCGCGCACAGGCATCCCCCTCATCGACGTGCGCGAGGAGGACGAGTTCGCCCAGGGGCGCGTGCCCGGCGCCGTCAACATCCCGCTCTCGCAGCTCGGAGAGCGCCTGGGAGAGCTGCCGCCGGAGTTCGACGTGATCTGCGCTGCCGGCGCCCGCTCGGCCCGCGCCGCGGAGGCCCTCGCCCCGCACGGCTACGAGGCCACGAACGTCGCGGGCGGCACGAACGCCTGGATCGCGGCGGGCTACGACGTCGAGCGATGACCGCCGTCACCCTGATCGGCAAGGCCGACTGCCACCTCTGCGACGTGGCGCGCGAGATCGTCGACAAGACGATCGCCGACCTGCCGGATGACGTGGCGGGCGCGATCGACGTGACCGAGCTGTCGATCCTCGACGATCCGGCGCTCCACGAGGCGTGGTGGGAGAAGATCCCCGTCGTCCTCATCGACGACCGGCTGCACACCCACTGGCGCGTCTCGGCCGACCGGCTGCGCGCCGCCCTCCTCGACGCGCATCGGAGTGACGCATGATCCGCCACATCGTCCTGTTCCAGGCCGCAGACGGCACGCCGCAGACAACCCTCGACGAGGCCGCCCGGCGCCTCGAGGCGCTCGTCGGCGTCGTCCCCGGGCTGCGCTCGATGAGCGCAGGCGCCAACGGCCTCGACCTCGAGGGCAACTACGACCTCGCGCTCGTCGCCGACCTCGACGACGCGGAGGCGCTCGCCGGCTACGCCGTGCACCCCGCGCACGTGGAGGTCGCCGAGCTCATCGGCACCTTCAAGACCGGCCGCGCCGCCGTCGACATCGCTCTCTGACGGCCGCCGGACGCGCACGCAGAAGGGCCCCGCGGCCCGCGGGGCCCTTCTGCGTGCGCGTCAGTCCTCGTCGGCCTCGGGGTCGTGGTCGACGCCGGCCTCGGCCCGCTGCTCCGGCGTGATCGGGGCGGGCGCCGAGGTCAGCGGGTCGAATCCGCCGCCCGACTTCGGGAACGCGATGACCTCGCGGATCGACGGGGCGCCCGCAAGGAGCGACACCGTGCGGTCCCAGCCGAGCGCGATTCCACCGTGCGGCGGGGCGCCGAACGCGAACGCGTCGAGGAGGAAGCCGAACTTCTCCTGCGCCTCCTCCTGGCCGATGCCCATCACGTCGAAGACGCGCTCCTGCACGTCGCGACGGTGGATGCGGATCGAGCCGCCGCCCATTTCCACGCCGTTGCAGACGATGTCGTAGGCGTAGGCGAGCGCTTCGCCCGGCTCCTCGTCGAAGCGGTCGAGCCACTCGTCCTTCGGCGACGTGAAGGCGTGGTGCACGGCCGTCCACGCCGAGTGGCCGAGGTCGACGTCCTCCGGGTCCTCGCCCGTCGGCTTGAAGAGCGGGGCGTCGACGACCCACACGAAGGCCCAGGCGTCGTCGTCGATCTGCCCCGTGCGGTGCGCGATCTCGACGCGCGCCGCGCCGAGCAGGGCGCGCGCCTCGCTCGTCGCGCCGGCCGCGAAGAACACCGCGTCGCCCGGCTGCGCGCCGGTGATCTCCGCGAGGCCCGCGCGCTCGGCGTCGGAGAGGTTCTTCGCGACGGGGCCGCCGAGCGTGCCGTCCTCGGCGAACGTGACGTACGCGAGGCCCTTCGCGCCGCGCGACTTCGCCCAGTCCTGCCACGCGTCGAACTGGCGGCGGGGGAGCGAGGCGCCGCCCGGGTGCACGACGGATCCGACGTACTCCTGCTGGAAGACGCGGAACGTCGTGTCGGAGAAGTAGTCGGAGAGCTCGACGATGGCGTTGCCGAACCGCAGGTCGGGCTTGTCCGACCCGTACAGGCGCATCGCGTCGGCGAACGTGATCCGCTCGATGGGGGTGGGCACCTCGACGTCGATGAGGCGCCACAGCTCCTTCACGAGCTCCTCGCCCAGGGCGATGACGTCCTCCTGGTCGACGAAGCTCATCTCGATGTCGAGCTGCGTGAACTCGGGCTGGCGGTCGGCGCGGAAGTCCTCGTCGCGGTAGCTGCGGGCGAGCTGGTAGTAGCGCTCCATCCCGGCCACCATCAGCAGCTGCTTGAACAGCTGCGGCGACTGCGGCAGCGCGTACCAGCTGCCGGGGTTGAGGCGCGCGGGCACGAGGAAGTCGCGTGCGCCCTCCGGCGTCGAGCGGGTCAGCGTGGGCGTCTCGATCTCGAGGAAGTCGTGGCGCTCGAGCACCCGGCGAGCGACCGCGTTCGCGCGCGAGCGCAGGCGGATGCCCGCGGCCGAGCTCGGGCGGCGCAGGTCGAGGTAGCGGTGCTTGAGGCGTGCCTCCTCGCCCACCGTCTCCTGGCCGTCGAGCGCCGTCGAGACCGGGAAGGGCAGCGGGGCCGACTCGTTCAGCACCTCGACGTCGCTGATGAGGACCTCGACCTCGCCCGTGGGCAGGTTCGGGTTCTCGTTGCCGTCGGGGCGCCGCGCGACCTCGCCCGTGACCTTCAGCACGAACTCGCTGCGCAGCGGGTGCGCGATCTCCTCGTCTCGGATGACCACCTGGGCGATCCCCGACGCATCGCGCAGATCGATGAAGGCCACGCCTCCGTGGTCGCGACGGCGGTCGACCCACCCCGCGAGGGTGACGGTCTGACCGATGTGCTCGGCTCGCAGCGAGCCGGCTTCATGGGTGCGCAGCACTTCAGGATCCTCCTGATCGGGTGACGGAACCCCTCAATCCTAGGGTGTGCCCCCTCACAGGAACGTGGGGCCTTCCCCAGGGCGCGCGCCAAGGGGGTGTGGGTAGTCTCGCTGGCGGCGCGGATCCGCGCGCACCCGCAGGAAGGATCACCGGATGACGCCCCAGCAGACGATGCCGAGAGCGCGCGCGACGCAGTCGCCCCTCAACGTGATCCGCGGCTTCCTCATCGGAATGGCGGAGCTCGTGCCCGGCATCTCCGGCGGCACGGTCGCGCTCGTCCTCGGCGTCTACGAGCGCGCGCTGCGCGCCGTGAACAGCCTCGCGTCCGCCGTGAAGGCGCTGATCGCGGGGCCGGATCGCCTGCGGGGCTTCCGTCGCGAGATCGCGGGCATCGAGTGGTGGCTGATCCTCCCGGCGCTCGTCGGCATGGTCGGCGCGCTGCTGTTCGCGGCGGGCCCCGTGAAGCACCTCGTCGAGACCTACCCCGAGAACGCCAGGGGGCTGTTCTTCGGACTCGTCGTCGCCAGCTTCGTCGTACTGTTCCGCATCATGCCGCGCGGGCGCAGCACAGTGCTCGGCATCGTCGGCGACATCGCGATCATCGTCATCGCCGGAGCCGTGGCCTTCACGCTGGTCGGCCTCGCGGGCGGACAGACGGTGGAGGAGCCCTCCGTCTGGTTCATCGCGCTCGCCGCCGCGCTCGCGGTGTGCGCGCTCGTCGTGCCCGGCCTGTCCGGCTCCTTCTTCCTCCTCGCCCTCGGCCTCTACGAGCCGACCCTGCAGGCGGTGGCCGACCGCGACTTCGCCTACCTCGGCATCTTCCTCGTCGGCGCGCTCGTCGGCCTGTTCACCATCGCGAAGGTCGTCTCGTTCCTCCTCGAGCACCGCCGCCGCATCACCCTCGTCGTGATGATCGGGCTCATGGCGGGATCCCTGCGCGCCCTCTGGCCGTGGCAGGGCGGGCCAGGCGGCTCGGAGGGGCACGGCACGCTGCTCGCGCCGACCGACCCGCTCGTCCCGATCCTGCTCGCGATCCTCGGCGCGGCCGTGGTCATCGGCTTCATCGTCGCGGAGTCCATGATCCTGCGGCGCCGCTCCGCCCGGCCGGTCGAGTGAGCGCGCGGATCCTGCCCGCGCTGCACGGATCCTGGCTCGGCGGCATCGTCGACGGCGTCGTGTCGCTCGTCGACCTCATGGGCCCCCTCGGCGTCGGCATCGCGATCGCCCTCGAGAACCTCTTCCCGCCCATCCCGAGCGAGGCGGTGCTGCCGATCGCGGGGCTCGCGGCGAGCCGCGGATCCTTCGGCCTCGTCGAGGCCATCGCCTTCGCGACGGCGGGCTCGCTCGTCGGCGCGTTCGCTCTCTACACGATCGGGGCGCTCGTCGGCGTCCCGCGGCTGCGGTGGCTGTTCGCCCGGATCCCACTCCTCGACGCCGACGACATCGACCGCACGGTCGCCTGGTTCCAGCGGCACGGCCGCGGCGCGGTGTTCTTCGGGCGGTTCGTGCCGATCTTCCGCAGCCTCATCTCGATCCCGGCGGGGGTCGTGCGCATGCCCCTCTGGCAGTTCGCGCTCTACACGGGGCTCGGGAGCCTCATCTGGAACACCGTCTTCGTGATGCTCGGCTGGTACCTCGGCGAGTCGTGGCACATCGTCGAGCGGTACATGGACGTCGCGCAGAACGTCGTCATCGCGCTCGTCCTCGTCGCGGTCGTCGTGTTCGTCGTCGTGCGGGTCCGCGCGCGCCGCCGCGAGCGCTGAGGGCGGGCGGAGCGCCGCATCCGACGCGCAGGCGCGGGAGAGTCCGATCCCGTCACGGGGATCACGCGGACGAGGTTCCGCGACCCGCTCGGAGAGCCCTGGCCGTGGAGCAGCGCCGGCGGGCTCGAGCCCGCCTGAGGATCACACCGCGCCGAGGTCGATGCCGGCCTGGGCGGGCTCCGCGTACGCGACCTCCCGGAATCCGGTGGGCGAGGTGCCGTCGCGGACGAACGACGTGACGCTCGAGAGGGCGCAGCGCCGGGACGTCGGGGAGTGGCCGAGCCTCTCGCCCGCGACCGCGAGATGGGAGACCCAGATGGGCGCCTGGTGCGACACGATGACGGCGTCGCCGTCGCGGGTCTCCTCCCACGCGGCGTCCATCGCCTCGATCATGCGCACGGCGATGTCGGCGAACGGCTCGCCCCAGCTCGGGCGGGACGGGCGGACGAGGTGCCTCCAGTTGAGCGGGTTGAGCACGGCGCGCTTCATCCGCTTTCCCGCGAAGGCGTTCCGCGGCTCGATGACGCGCTCGTCGAGGCGCGGGGTGAGGCCGTACGCCTCGGCGAACGGCTCGGCGGACTCCTGGGTGCGCTGCAGCGGCGAGGCGACGAGGGTCGTGACCTCGCGGCCGGCGTCCTGCAGGTGCCGGGCCGCGGCCCTGGTCATCTCCCGCCCCGCATCGCTCAGCCCGAACCCGGGGATCCGCTCGTACAGCACGTGACGGGGGTTGAACACTTCTCCGTGACGGACGAGGTGCAGTCGCTCAGCGGCCATGCGGAGAGCCTATCGGCGGCTGAGCCGCGCGCCGTCCGCGTAGCCTGGGCGGCATGAGCTCCCCGCGTCCGTTCCCGTGGATCCTCGCGCTCGTCATCGACGCGGCGCTCGTCGTGCTGTTCGCGCTGCTCGGCATGCGCAGCCACCACGACGGCTTCTCGATCGTCGCGCTCGCGACGGTCGCGTGGCCGTTCCTCGCGGGCACGGCGATCGGGTGGGGCATCGCCAGGGCATGGCGCGAGCCCGCCGCGCCGCTGCGCACCGGGCTCGTCGTCTGGCTGCTCGCGGCCGGCGGCGGGATGGTGCTGCGCGTCGCGACCGGCGGCGGGTTCGCCTGGTCGTTCCTCGCCGTCACGGCGCTCGTGCTCGCGGCCTTCCTCATCGGCTGGCGCGCCCTCGCGGCGCTCGTGCGGCGGATCCGCCGTCCGGCCGCGTCCCGCTGACCCGCCCTCCGCTCGCGAGCGGCGCAGGAATTCGCGAGCGGCGCAGGAATCGGACCGAATATCTGCGCCGCTCGCGAGGATCTGCGCCACTCGCGAGCCCCGCGCCGAGGGATGGCACCATCCGGGGGGCGCGGGGCGGTGCCGCTCGCGAGCCCGGGGGCCGCACTCAGGCCCTTCTTTACTACGGCACGTAGAATTGTCGGGTGCCCTCCTCCCGTCTGACGCGTCGCCTCCTCGCCGGCGCGCTCGCCGTCGCCGTGGCCGCCTCGCTCGCGGCCTGCACGCGCAGCGCCGAAGCCGACCAGTACCTCGACGGCGACAACAAGGGGTACATCGCGGGCGACGGGCGCGTCGTCGAGATCCCCGAGGGCGAGCGCGAGGATCCCGTCGCCTGGGAGGGCGAGACCGAGCACGGCGAGGCGCTGTCCAGCGACGACACGATCGGCTCCGTCACGGTCGTCAACTTCTGGTACGCCGCCTGCGGCCCCTGCATCGTCGAGGCGCCCGACCTCGAGGCCGTCTGGCAGGAGTTCCAGGACGACGGGGTGCGCTTCGTCGGCGTGAACACCTACGACCAGGCCGACACCGCTCTCGCGTTCGCGAAGGACAACGGCGTGACCTACCCGAGCCTCATCGACGTGAACACGGGATCCGCGAAGCTCGCCTTCGCTGCGGCGACCCCGATCCAGGCGACCCCCACCACGCTCGTGCTCGACGCGCAGGGGCGCGTCGCGGCGCGCATCATCGGGCAGCTCGAGAGCGCGTCCATCCTGCGCACCCTCGTGAGCGACGCGCTGGACGAGAGCGCGTGAGCGTCGACCAGATCGTCGGGGGCGGCGCGCTCTGGGCGGCACTGCCGATCGCGCTGCTCGCCGGCGCGCTGTCGTTCCTCTCGCCCTGCGTCCTGCCCCTCGTGCCCGGCTACCTCGGCTTCATCTCCGGCGCCGTCGCGCCCCGCGGCGAGACGGAGGGCGCCCAGCCGCGCCGCGGGCGCCTCGTCGGCGGCGTGCTGCTGTTCATCGCGGGGTTCACGGTCGTCTTCATCGCGATGAACGTGTTCTCGGGCGGGCTCGGCCTGTTCCTCCTCCGCTACAGCGACATCATCACCCGGGTGCTCGGGGCCGTCGTGATCCTCATGGGCCTCGTGTTCCTCGGCCTGTTCCGGCCCATGCAGCGCACCGCACGGCCGACGCTCAGCGGAGACCTCGGCCTCGTCGGCGCGCCCCTGCTCGGGCTCGTGCTCGGCATCGGCTGGGCGCCCTGCATCGGCCCGACCCTCGCGGTCATCATGAGCCTGTCGTGGAACACCGGCGACGTGTGGCGCGCCGGACTCCTCGGCCTCGTGTATTCGCTCGGGCTCGGCCTCCCCTTCCTGCTCGCGGCGCTCGGCTTCGGCTGGGCGACGCGCTCCCTCGCGTTCCTGCGCCGTCACGTGCGCACCGTGAACATCATCGGCGGATCCCTGCTGATCCTGCTCGGCGTGCTCATGGTCTCGGGCGTCTGGGGAATGATCATGTCGAGACTCCAGGGGGTGATCGGCGGTGTCGAGCTCCCGCTCTGACGAGATGCGCGACGCGCAGCACGACCCGAAGCGGCCGAGCGACCACGTCGACGGCGGCCCGGAGAAGATCTCCCAGCCGAAGCTGGGCGTCGTCGGCTGGCTGCGCTGGGGATGGCGTCAGCTCACGAGCATGCGCACGGCGCTCGTGCTGCTGCTGCTGCTCGCGATCGCCGCGATTCCGGGGTCGATCTTCCCCCAGCGCATGGCGAACCCCAACGGCGTGACGCAGTGGGAGAGCGACAACCCCGACCTGTTCCCCGTCCTCGACGCGCTGCAGCTGTTCGACGTGTACTCGTCGGCCTGGTTCTCGGCGATCTACCTGCTGCTGTTCGTGTCGCTGATCGGGTGCATCCTGCCGCGCACGAAGCACCACCTCACGGCGCTGCGCCAGCGGCCCCCGCGCACGCCCGCGCGCCTCGCGCGGCTCGCCGACCACCGCGAGGAGATCCTCGAGTCGCTCGACGCGGAGGCCGACGCGGCGCGCGCCGCCGACCTCGCCCAGGAGCGCCTGCGGAAGCAGGGGTACCGCACCGAGCGATACGACGCCCGCGGATCCTTCTCCGTGTCGGCGGAGCGGGGCTACCTCCGCGAGACCGGCAACCTCGTCTTCCACGCGTCGCTCGTGGGGATCCTCGTCACGGTCGGCCTGGGCGGGCAGTTCGCCTACACGGGGCAGAGCGTCGTCACCGAGGGCACGACCTTCGTGAACAGCCTGCTGAACTACTCGTCGATGAACAAGGGGCGCCTCGTGTCGGACGACGCGCTCGCCCCCTACTCCCTGACGCTCGACTCGTTCGACGTGAGCTACGTGCCCTTCGGCGAGCGGGGCGCGGGGCAGGCGGGCGACTTCTCGGCGAACGTCACGGTGCGCGAGCCCGACGGGTTCTCCTCCGAGGAGTCGGTGCGGGTCAACCACCCCCTGCGCCTGCACGACGACGCGGTGTATCTGCTCGGCAACGGTTACGCGCCGACGCTCACGGTCCGGAACGCGGACGACGAGGTCGTGTTCCGCGACTCCGTGCCGTTCCTGCCGCAGGACTCGGGCACGATGACCTCGCTCGGCGTGATCAAGGTCGTCGACGGGCTCGAGGAGCAGCTCGGGCTGGTCGGGTTCTTCTACCCGACGCAGTTCGAGATGGAGTCGGGCGCGTACACCTCGGCGTACCCCGATCTCGTCAACCCGATGGTCACGCTCAACGTCTTCGAGGGCGACCTGGGCGTCGACGACGGCACGCCGCGGTCGGTCTACACGCTCGACTCCACGGGGCTCGACCAGATCGCGGGCGGCGACACCGACGTCGACGCGATCGAGCTCATGCCGGGCGAGACCGCCGAGCTGCCCGGCGGCCGCGGATCCATCACCTTCGAGGACGAGACGCCGGAGGGCGTCGACCGGGCCGACGTCGGCTACACCGAGTCGGTCAAGCGGTACGCCTCCCTGCAGGTGCATCACGACGCCTCGTCGGTGTGGGTGCTCGTGTTCGCGGTGCTCGCGGTCGCCGGCCTCATGACCGCCCTGTTCGTGCCGCGCCGCCGCATGTGGGTCAAGGCGACCCCGGCCGACGGCGGCGTGCGCATCGAGTACGCAGGCCTCGCGCGGGGCGAGGATCCCGCGCTCGGCCAGGCGGTCGACGACCTCGCCCGCACCCACGGCGCGCAGATGCGCGACTGACCCCTCCCTGAAACGAAGAAGCGAGATCATGTCCAGTGCAGACGTCGTCACCCTCGACTCGTGGTCGGTCATCGTGCTGTGGACGGCGATCGCCGTCTACGCGATGGCCTTCGTCGCGTACGCCCTCGACCTCGCCCGCCGCTCGCAGCTGTCGGTGCAGGCGAAGGACCGCGCCGCGCAGCTGGTCGGGGCGGACGGATCGGCCCCGTACCCCTCGTCCCCGTCGGCGGAGGAGCCGGCAGCCTCCTCGGGCTCGGTGATGGGGCGGATCGGCACGACCCTCACCTGGATCGCGTTCCTCCTGCACCTCGGCGCGACGGTGCTGCGCGGCCTCGCGGCCGGGCACGTGCCCTGGTCGAACATGTACGAGTTCGCGATGACGGGCACGCTGCTCGTCTCCGCGGTCTACCTCGGGGTGCTGTTCTGGAAGCCGCTCACGTTCATCGGCGCGTTCATGACGGGGCTCGTGACGGTGCTGCTCGGCGCCAGCTCGGTGTTCTATGTCGAGATCGTGCCGCTCATGGATCCGCTCAAGTCGGTCTGGCTCGTGATCCACGTGTTCGTCGCCTCGCTCTCGACGGCGTTCCTCGCGCTCGCCTTCGCGCTCAGCGTGCTGCAGCTGCTCCAGGCGCGTCGCGAGCGCCGCGCGATCGAGGATCCGGAGACGGCGAGGAGGAAGTCGGCGCTGCGCACGCTGCCCTCGGCGGAGGCGCTCGAGGGCACGGCGTACCGGTTCGCGATCATCGGGTTCATCTTCTGGACCTTCACGCTGATCGCGGGATCCATCTGGGCGCAGGACGCGTGGGGCCGCTACTGGGGGTTCGACACCAAGGAGGTCTGGACCTTCATCATCTGGGTGCTCTACGCGGGCTACATCCACGCCAGGGCGACGCGCGGGTGGCGGGGCACGCGGTCGGCGTGGCTGTCGATCGTCGGCTTCGCCGCGGTGATCTTCAACTTCACGATCGTCAACGTGTTCTTCGAGGGGCTGCACGCCTACAGCGGCCTCAGCTGATCCCGACGACGAGCCCGCGCGGACGACGCGCGGGCTCGTCGCGACTCGGGGATGTTGTTTTATGTGGGTTTGAGTTGTAGTGTGTGGTGCGTCGAGGAGGACGCATGTACCAGGCAGAGCGGCACACACGCATCATCGGAGACCTGCGCGCGCACGGACGCGTCGCGGTCGCCGACCTCGCCGACCGCTTCGGCATCACCACCGAGACCGTGCGGCGCGACCTCGCCGCCCTCGAGCGATCCGGCCTCCTGCGGCGCGTGCACGGCGGCGCCGTCAGCCCCGAGCTCACGAGCGTCGTCGAAGCCGGGCTCGCCGAGCGCGAGACCCGGCGCAGCGCCGAGAAGCGCGCGATCGCGGACCGCGCCGTCCAGGTGATCCCCGACGGGTTCACCGGATCCGTGCTCGTCGACGCCGGAACGACGACGGGCGCCCTGCTCGAGCCGCTCGCCGCGCGCGTCGCGGGCCGCCGCGTCGAGGTCGTCACCAACGCCGTCGCCCACGCCGCGCAGCTCGCCGGACGCGACGGACTCGGGCTCACGGTGCTCGGGGGCCGCGTGCGCAGCGTGACGGGCGCCGCCGTCGGCGCCTCGACCGTGCGCGACATCGAGGAGCTGCGGCCCGACCTCGCCTTCATCGGCGCCAACGGCCTCTCCGCGATGTTCGGGCTCAGCACCCCCGACCGCGAGGAGGCCGACGTCAAGCGCGCGATGGTGCGCCAGGCCCGCCGCGTCGTCGTGCTCGTCGACGCCTCGAAGTTCGGCGTCGAGTCGCTGCAGCGCTTCGCGGAGCTCGCCGACATCGACGTCGTCGTCGCCGACCGCGCCCCCGAGGGCGATCTCGCCGCCGCGCTCCGCGCCGCCGGCACGGAGGTGCGCACCGCATGACCCACCCGCTCGTCGGCGCACGCCGCCGCAACCCGACAGGAGGCCGGGCATGATCATCACCCTGACCGCCAACCCGTCGCTCGACCGCACGGTGCAGCTCCCCGCGCCGCTCGCGGTCGGCGAGGTGCAGGCGGCCGCATCGATCCGAGAGGACGCGGGAGGCAAGGGCGTCAACGTCGCCCGTGTGCTGCACGCCGCGGGCGACGCGGTGACGGGGATCCTCCCGCTCGCGGAGGACGATCCCTATGCGCACGCGCTCGGCGCCCTCCCCGTGCGCGCCGTCGCCGCGAGCGGCCGGGTCCGCGCGAACCTCGCGATCACCGACCCCGCGGGCACGACGACCAAGCTCAACCTGCCCGGCGCCCCGCTCGGCGCCCCCGAGCGGGCGGCGCTCATCGACGCCGTCGCGGACGCCTGCGCGGAGGGCGCCGCATGGCTCGCCCTGTGCGGGTCGCTGCCGCCCGGAGCGGGCGACGGCTTCTACGTCGACGTGATCCGGGCCGTGCGCGAGCGCGTCGCGGCGCCCCCGCGCATCGCGGTCGACACCTCGGGCCCCGCGCTCGCCGCAGTCGTCGCCGACGGCCGCCCCGACCTCATCACGCCCAACGAGATCGAGCTCGCCGAGCTGTCGGGGCTCGCGCTCGACGCCGGCGCTCCGCTCGCGGAGGCTGTCGCGCGCGTCGCCCGCGCCCTCGTGCCCGAGCGCGTCGGAGCGGTGCTCGTCACCCTCGGCGGCGACGGCGCGGTGCTCGCAGACGCCGACGGCGCCCTGGCCGCCTCCGTGCCGACGGGCATCAGCGTGCGATCCACCGTCGGCGCGGGCGACAGCGCCCTCGCCGGCTTCCTGCACGCCCACGCGGCCGGAGCGAGCGCAGACGAGCGCCTCCGCCAGGCCGTGCGGTTCGGATCCGCGACCGCCGCGCTGCCCGGCACGCAGCTCGCGACCCCTTCCGACCTCCCGGACGGCCCCGTCGCCGTCCGCCCCCTCGACATCGACGTCTGACACACCCACAGGGAGCACCCATGTCCACCATCACCCCGGCCCTCGTCAGCCTCGACGACGATCTCGGCGCCGACGCGCAGGCCGTCCTGAGGGCCCTCTCGGCGCGATTCGTCGCCGAGGGGCGCGCCGCCGACGCCGACGACCTGTTCGCCTCCGCCTGGGCGCGGGAGGAGAAGGATCCCACCGGTCTGCCCGGCGGCATCGCCATCCCGCACGCCAAGGCCGCCACGGTGTCGCAGGCGTCTCTCGCCTTCGCCCGCCTGAACCCGCCCGTCGACTTCGGATCGTTCGACGGACCGAGCGACGTGGTCTTCATGATCGCCGCGCCAGACACCGCCGCCGAGGAGCACCTCGCGGTGCTCTCGAAGCTCGCCCGCAGCCTCATGGACGACGACTTCACCGCCGCGCTGCGCGCCGCGGCCGACGCCGACGAGGTCGTGGGGCTCGTCGAGCGGGCGATCGGGGAGGCCCCCGCGGAGGAGAGCGCCGCCGCAACCGAGCCGGCCGCGACGGAGCCCGCCGCGCCCGCCGACGCCGCCCACGCGATCGACGGTCGCCCCGTGCGGATCGTCGCCATCACCGCCTGCACCACCGGCATCGCCCACACCTACATGGCGGCCGATGCGCTGGAGAAGGCCGCGAAGGAGGCGGGCGTCGAGTTCGCCGTCGAGCCGCAGGGCTCCAGCGGCTTCACGCCCTTCGACCAGAAGACGATCGACGAGGCCGACGCCGTGGTGTTCGCCGTCGACGTCGACGTGCGCCAGCCCGAGCGCTTCGCCGGCAAGCCCGTCATCCGCCGCACGGTGAAGGCGGGCATCGAGCACCCGCAGGAGATCATCGATCTCGCGGCGCGCGCCGCGACCGACCCCGCCGCCGAGCGCGTCTCCGGCGACCCGGGATCCGCGCAGAGCTCGGCGCGCGAGAAGAACGAGCGCTGGGGCAAGCGGATCCAGCGGATCCTCATGACCGGCGTCAGCTACATGATCCCGTTCGTCGCGGGCGGCGGCCTGCTCATGGCCCTCGGCTTCCTGCTCGGCGGGTTCGAGATCAACGAGGTCGCGAACGACATCGCGCTGAACAACGCGCTGTGGAACCTGCCCGACGGCGGGCTCGCCACCTACCTCGGCGCCGTCTCGTTCGCGATCGGGAACGCGTCGATGGCGTTCCTCGTGCCGGCCCTCGCCGGATACATCGCCTACGCCATCGCCGACCGTCCCGGCATCGCCCCCGGCTTCGTCGCCGGATCGATCGCCGTGCTCATGACGGCCGGGTTCCTCGGCGGCATCGTCGGCGGGCTGCTCGCCGGACTCGCCGCCTGGTGGCTCGGCACGCTGAGCGTGCCGCGCTGGCTGCGCGGTCTCATGCCCGTCGCGATCATCCCGCTGCTCGGATCGATCTTCGCGTCCGGACTCCTGCTGCTCGTGCTCGGCATGCCCATCGCGGCCCTCATGGAGCTGCTCGAGGGCGGCCTCAACGATCTCGCCGCGACGGGCCTGCTGCCGCTCGTCGGCATCATCCTCGGCCTCATGATGTGCTTCGACCTCGGCGGCCCCGTCAACAAGGTGGCCTACGCGTTCGCCGTCGCGTCGCTGTCGGCGGCGAGCCCCGACAACCCCGTGCCGTACTACATCATGGCCGCGGTCATGACGGCCGGCATGGTGCCCCCGCTCGGCCTGGCGCTCGCCTCGACGGTGCTCGCCCGCGGGCGCTTCACGCCGGCGGAGCGCGAGAACGGCGTCGCCGCCTGGCTCATGGGCCTGTCGTTCATCTCGGAGGGCGCGATCCCGTTCGCCGCAGCCGACCCGCTGCGCGTCATCCCTGCGTCGATGGTCGGAGGCGCCAAGACCGGATTCCTGTCGATGCTGTTCCTCGTGCAGTCGCAGGCGCCGCACGGCGGCCTCTTCGTGTTCTTCGCGATCAGCCCGCTGTGGGGCTTCTTCCTCGCGCTCGCCGCGGGAACGGTGGTCACGGCCCTCGCGATCTGGGGCCTCAAGGTCTGGACGAAGAAGCCGGTCGACGCCTGAGGCGAGACCGAGGAGGGCCCCGCCGCCCCGCGTCGGGGCCCTCCTCCGTCTGCGCCGGGACGCGCGCGTCACGCCATCAGCGCCTCCGCGGAGGTGGTGCGGCGGGTCTGCGTCGCGAGCACCGTGGCGGCGAACGCCACCGCCGCCCACACGACGAGCGCCGTGACGGCCGACCCGGGCGATGAGCCGCCGACGGCGGCGAGCAGAGCCTGCTGCGCGGGGAAGGTCGGCAGGAGCCCGGCGACCTGCGCCAGCGCCCCCGGCACGGTGGAGATGATGCCCACCGCGACGAGCAGGGCGCCGACGAGCGCCGCGATCCAGCGCCCGACTCCGCCGAGCACCGCCGCGAGGGCCTGGTGCACGGCCGAGAAGGCGACGCCGATCAGCACGCTGAGGCCGAGGATCGCCGCGGCCGCGCCCGAGGAGTAGCTGCCGACCCAGAGCACGACGAGGGCGACGAGCAGGCCCTGGCCCGCTCCGATGAGAGCCCCAGGGGCGAGGCCGCGCAACGCGAGCGACAGCGACGATCGGCGGGAGGCGAGCAGGTCGCCGGCGACGGGCCGCACGGCGAGGAACGTGGTGAGTCCGCCGAACCAGAGCACGACCGTCGCGAGCAGGGGCACGGCCGAGAGGCCGAACAGCTCGAGGTCGGATCCCTCGGCGGCGACGGGATCGCTCACGACGCCCGCCAGGCGGCCCGCCTCCTCGTCGGTGAGGCTCGGCAGGGCGTCGACCGCCTCGCCGAGTCCGTCGCCGAGGTCGTTCGCGCCGTCGCCCAGCTGCCCGATGCCGTCGGCCAGCTCGCTCGTCCCGTCGGCGAGCTGGTCCGCGCCGTCGGAGAGCCGCCCCGCGCCGTCCTGCGCCTCGCGGGCGCCGGAGCCGAGCTCGTCGAGGCCTCCCGAGAGGACGTACGCGCCGGCCGCGGCCTCGTCGGCTCCGCCGGCGAGAGCGCCCGCCCCGCCCGCGAGCTGCCCGGCGCCGTCGGCCAGGTCGCCCGCTCCGCCCGCGAGCGCGGGGGATCCCTGCGCGAGCAGCGCGACGGCGCCCGCGACCTGCTCGGCGCCGGCGGCGAGGGGCCGGAGGCCCCCGTCGAGCGCGGCGGCTCCGGCGGCCACGCCGCGGGCTCCCGGCGCCAGCTGCGCCGCTCCCGCCGCGGCGGCGTCGGCGCCTGAGGCGAGGTCGCGCGCCCCGCCCGAGAGGGTCGTCGCGCCGTCGGCGAGCCTGCCTGCGCCGGCCGCCGCATCGCGGGCGCCGCTCGCGAGGGCGTCGGCGCCGTCGGCGAGCTCGTCCGCCCCGCCCGCGACCTGCCGGGATCCGCTCTCCAGCTCGTCGAGGCCCGCCGACAGCCCGTCCGTCCCGTCGGCGACCTCGCGCGACCCGCTCGCGAGCTCCGCGGCCCCGCCCGCCAGGGCGGCGGCGCCGTCGGCCGCTTCGCGGGTGCCGGCGTCCAGGGCGCTCGCCCCGTCGCCCAGAACGGCGGCGCCGTCGGCCACGTCGCGCGCCCCGCCCCGGAGCCCCGCGAGCTGCGCGCAGAGCGCGGGCGATCCGCCCAGCGCCGCGCAGTTCGCGACGACCTCGTCGAGGCCGTCGGCGACCTCCGTCGCCCCCGCGGCGAGCCCGGGCTGCGCGTCGTCTCCCCGGAGGCCCGCGTGGAGCTCGGAGGCCCCGCCGGCCAGCTGCTCGAGGGCCGCGGCGAGCCCGGGCGAGGATCCGTCTCCGTTCAGGCCGGCGTCGATCCGCGCCGCACCGTCGGCGACGCCGGAGGCGCCGTCCGCGAGTCCCGGCGTCTCGCCGTCGCCGCGCACGGCCGCGCCGAGCCGAGCGGCTCCGTCCGCCACGCTCGCGGCGCCGCCCGCGAGACCGGGCGAATCGCCCGAGCCGCGGAGGCCGGAGGCGAGCTGATCGGCTCCGTCGGCGAGGTCGGAGGCGCCGCTCGCGAGGCCGTCGTCTCCCGCGAGGCCTCCCGCCAGCTGCGATGCGCCGTCCGCGATCTCGTGCGCACCGCCGGCCAGTCCCCGCCGGCCGAGCGCCGCGGCCAGACCCTCGACGCCGCCGGCGACCTGCGACGCCCCCTCGGCGAGACCGGGGGAGCCGCCCGAGCCGCGAACGCCGGCGGCCAGCTGGGCGGCGCCGTCGGCGACCTCGGCGGATCCCTCCGCGAGGCCGGGGGAGCCGCCAGATCCGCGGAGGCCGGCGTCGACCTGCGCGAGCCCCTCCGCGAGGGAGCCGGCGCCCTGCGACAGCGCGCCCGCTCCGCTCGACAGCTCGGACGCGCCCGCCGCGAGCTGGTCGACGCCGTCGCCCAGGTCGCGGGCACCCGACGCGGCGCCTCCCGCGCCGTCCGCGAGCAGCGCGATCCCGTCGGCGAGCGACACGACGCCGTCCGAGAGCTGCTCCGCGCCGTCGCCGAGCTCGAGCGCGCCGAGCTGCGCGTCGCCCGCGCCGTCGGCGAGCTGGGTCGCGCCGTCCGCCGCGCCGCCGAGCTCGTCTCCGAGCTGGGTGAAGCTCACGAACACGTTCTCGAGCGTGGCCTCCGACAGGGTCGTCCCCATGGTGCGCGCGGCCGTCGCCGCGACCTGCTGGAGGATCATGCCGTCGGCGATGCGCGCGTCGGAGGCGGTCTCGACCGCGATCAGCGCCTGCACGGCCTCGTCGGATCCCTCGAGCGCGCCCGCCGACGAGGTCGCCGCCTCGCTGAACCCCTCGGGGATCGTGACGACCGCCTGGTAGGCGCCGTCGGCGACGCCCTCGCCCGCGTCGTCGGCGTTCGAGATGACCCAGTCGATGTTGCTGTCCAGGTCGTCGGACCCCTCGACGAGACCCGCGGCGAGCTGGCGTCCGAGCGGTGCGAACTCGCCGTCGATCTCGGTGCCCTCGTCGTCGTTCACGATCGCGGCGCGCACGTTGTCGAGCCGCTCCGTCGGGCTGTGCAGGGCGGCGACGAGGATCCCTCCGATGAGGGCGGGGAGGAGGAGCACGCCGATGATGGTCACCCACGTGACGGGGCGACGGGTGCGTGCGCGTTCGAGGACGGAGGTCATGCGGTCACCTCTTCCCGCGCCGCCGCGGCGAGCGGGGCGACGTCGAGGACGGATGCGCCGGTCCAGCCGGCGCGGGAGATCAGGGAGCGCGC
Source organism: Microbacterium sp. gxy059 (assembly GCF_050958665.1). Taxonomy (NCBI): domain Bacteria; kingdom Bacillati; phylum Actinomycetota; class Actinomycetes; order Micrococcales; family Microbacteriaceae; genus Microbacterium; species Microbacterium sp. gxy059. The sequence goes on from NZ_JAMXWT010000011.1 coordinate 35,458, forward strand.
GTCGTCGGCGCGGGCCGACGAGACGACGAGGGCGAGCGGGGCGTCCGCGTCGCGGAGCAGGTCGGAGAGCGCGTCGCGATCCTGCGGCGCGACGGCGTCGATCCCGTCGACGAGCACGAGCGAGGGGCGTCCGGAGAGGGCCTGCCTCAGCGACGCCGCGGGATCCGGGGATCCGTCGAGCAGCGCGAGCCCCGCGTGGGCGCGCACCCACGCGGCGCGGCCGGGGAGGAGGTGCCCGCCGACGCGCAGCCGGCCCTCGGCCTCCAGGCGCCCGGCGAGGGCGAGGACGGCGGCGCGCGCCGCCCGCGGGTCGGGCGCCGTGACGACGACCGCCTCGCCGGGGGCGACCCGCGCGTGGGGGATGCGCGCGATCTCGCGATCGCCGGCGCGCACGACCACGTCGTCCGCCGCGATCTGCGCGGTCGACCCGGGCTCGGGCCAACGGGCGAGGCGCTCCTCGCGCTCGACGGCCTCGCCCTCGACGTCGAGCGACGGCAGGCGGCGGGCGAGCCAGGCGGGCATCCACCAGGCGCGCGTGCCGAGCAGCGCCATGACGGCGGGCACGAGGGTCATGCGGATGAGGAACGCGTCGACGGCGATGCCCACGGCCAGGGCGAGCGCGATCGGCTTGATGTTGCTGTCGCCCTCCGGGACGAAGGCGGCGAACACGGCGAACATGATGACCGCGGCTGCCGTGACGACGCGGGCGGAGGCGGCGTACCCCGAGCGGATCGCCTCGATGGCGACGTCGCGCGTCGCGGCTGATCGGCGCACGGCGTGCACGTAGTCCTCCCGCATGCGCGAGACGAGGAACACCTCGTAGTCCATCGCGAGGCCGAACAGCACGCCCATCACGATGATCGGCATGAACGCGATGACGGGGCCCTCGCGGCTGACGTGCAGCAGGTCGGCGCCCCAGCCCCATTCGAAGACCGCCGTGACGACGCCGAACGCGGCGAGCACCGACAGGAGGTAGCCGAGGGCGGCCTTGAGTGGCACCCACACGGACCGGAAGACGACCATCAGCAGCAGGAACGACAGGCCCACGACGAAGACGCCGAAGGGCAGCAGCGCCTCCGACAGCCTGTCTGAGATGTCGATCGAGACGGCGGTGAAGCCCGTCACGGACACGTCGATGCCGTAAGCGTCGAGCCATTCGCCGTGATGGGCGCGCAGCTCGCGCACGAGATCGCTCGTGGCGGGGTCGCTGGGGCCCGTCTCGGGGATCACCTGCACGATGCCCGTGTCGCCCGTCGCGTTGGGAGTCGTCAGCGCGACCTCGGCGACGCCGTCGATCTGCGCGACCTCGTCGCCGAGATCCTCCATGAGGCCGACGGGATCGGTCGAGGTGATGACGGTGCCCGTGAGGATGAGGGGGCCGTTGAAGCCCTCGCCGAAGTGCTCGCCCGTGAGGTCGTAGGCCTGGCGCGCCTCGCTGTCCTGGGGCAGGACCCCCGCGTTCGGGAGCGCGAGCTGCAGCTGGCCGGCGGGGATCGCGACGATCCCGAGGCCGAGCACGACCGCGACCGTCGTGACGACGGGGTGCTTCGTGACCGCGGTCACCCACCGGCGGGCGAAGCCCGCTCGCTCGGGGCGGCCAGGGCGCGTCCTGCGCGGGCGGCCGATGACCCGGCCCTTCGCGAAGCCGAGGAAGGCGGGGGTGAGGGTGACGGCGATCGCCATCGCGACGGCCACCGAGACCGCGGCGGCGACGCCCATGGTCGTGAGGAACGGGATCTGCGCGAACGACAGGCCGACGAGGGCGATGAGCACCGTGACCCCGGCGAACACGACGGCGGATCCGGCCGTGCCGGTCGCTCGCGCGGCCGAGTCCTCGGGATCCGCCCCATCGCGCACCTGATCCTGGTGCCGTGCGGCGATGAACAGCGCGTAGTCGATGCCGACGGCGAGGCCGAGCATGAGGGCCAGCATCGGCGTCGTCGAGCTCACGGTCGCGAAACCGGTCGCCGCGACGATGCCGAGCATCGACACCCCCACCCCGACGATCGCGACGCCGAGGGGGAGGCCCGCCATGACGAAGGACCGGAAGGTCGCGATGAGCACGAGCAGCGCGATCGCGACGCCGACGAGCTCCACGAGCGACAGGCCGGGGAGGTCGACGGCGTACAGGTCGCCGCCGAGCTTCGTGACGGATCCGCCTGGCAGCTCGGCGGCGAGGCCGTGCACGACGTCGGCGATCGCGTCGGTCACCTCGTCGTCGATGGCGGTGGCCTCGCCCGAGAGCTGCAGCTGCACGATGGCGGCTGCGCCGTCGTCGGCGACGAGTCCCTCGACGAGGTCGTCGTAGGGCGACGTGACGGCCTCCATGGCGTCGAACGCCTCCAGCTCGCGGAGCGTCTCCTCGATCGGCTCGCGGTAGTCGGCGTCGTCGACGCTGTCGCCCTCTGCGGCCACCACGATGAACTGCGCGCCGGTGCCCGCGACCTCGGGGAAGGTGCGCGCCAGCTGATCGAGGCCCTCCTCGGATTCCGTGCCGGGGATCGCGAACGCGTCGTCGAACCCCTTTCCGAGGCCGAGTGCGCCGAGGCCCGCGACGAGCAGCAGCAGCAGCCAGGCGCCGAGCACGCGCCAGGGGTGGCGGAACGACCAGCGGCCGAGCGAGGAGAGCAGGGTCGACATGGAGGCCTTTCGGACCGAGCGATTATCGATACAGAGGTGTATCGATACGGAAGTGTATCGTAGGGGGCGTGAGTGAGATCGAGTTCCCGGGAGATGCGGAGCCGCCGCGGGGGCGCAGCCGCGAGGCGACCCGCGCCCGCCTGCTCGACGCGGCGGCGGCGGTCTTCGCCGAGGTCGGTCTCGGCGCGGCGTCCGTCGAGGCGATCTGCGAGCGCGCGGGTTTCACCCGCGGCGCGTTCTACTCGAACTTCGCCTCCAAGGACGAGCTCTTCCTCGAGCTGGCGATCACGTTCGACCGGCAGCGCGCCCGCATGGTGCAGGAGCGCGTGGAGAATCTGTCCGAGCCGGTGGACCCGGGCAACATCCGCCGCATCGTCGAGGTGCTGGGCCGCTCGGACGACGATCACTTCGGCGTGCTCCTCATGACCGAGATCACCGCGCACGCGATGCGCGACCATCGCTTCGCGGAGGCGCTGCGACGCGAGAACGAGCAGATCCATGCCGAGGTGGCGGAGATGGTCGCGGCCATCGCCTCGCGCGGCTGTCTGCGCCTGCGGGCGACGCCGGAGGAGATCGCGACCTACATCCTCGGCGCCTGGGTCGACTCGAGCACGCGGGCGGTCGTCGCCGGGCTCGGGCCGGAGGAGATGCTCGCGCTGCGGGCGCGGGAGGTCGGACGGCTCGTCGAGCTCCTCATCGAGTGAGGGCGCACCGCCGGTGCCCCGTCAGTGCAGTCGGCAGAGGGTGACGGCGTCGCCCGTGAGGGCGAGGATCCGCTCGGCGGCGCCGAGCAGGGCGACGACCTCGTCGGTGTGCGCGAGCGCGTAGACGGAGGCGCGCCCCTCGGGGCGCACCGTCACGAGCCCCGCGTTCCTCAGGCAGGCGAGGTGCTTCGAGACCGTGCTCTGCGAGAGGCCGAGGTGGGCGGTCAGGTCGACGACGCGATGCTCGCCGAGCTGGAGGTGCTGGAGGATCACGAGGCGCGACGGGTCTCCGAGGCTGTGGAACAGCTCGGCGGCGGCCGCCATCGCGCCGGCCTCCGCGACGGGGGCGGGTCCTGTCGTCTCCTCTGTCATCGCCATGAAGCGATGATAACCGTTCTCAGGCAGGGTCGGCCGTGACCGGGGGCGATCGACGCGCGCTTCGCATTCTGCGACCAATGGGGATATCATCGCCAATAAGCGATGAATTGCTCGATGGGCGGGAGGGCTGACGATGGGGGCCGGACACGATCACGGCGCGGGCGCCTCGGAGGGGCGCGCGGGCGACTTCCGCGGACGCCTGGCGGTCGCCTTCGCGCTGACGCTGCTCATCGTCGTCGCGCAGGCGCTCGGCGCCTGGTGGACGGGCAGCCTCGCGCTGCTGACCGACACGGCGCACGCGCTGGCCGACGCCTCGGGGCTGCTCGTCGCTCTCATCGCCGGAACGCTCATGCTGCGCCCCGCCTCCTCGCGCCGCACCTGGGGCTTCCGCCGCATCGAGGTCATCGCCGCGCTGGGGCAGGCCGTGCTGCTGATCGTCGTCGGCGTCTACGCGGCGATCGAGGGGATCCGCCGCCTCGGAGCGCCTCCCGAGGTGCCCGCAGACGAGCTGCTCGTGTTCGGCGCGGTCGGCCTCGCCGCCAACATCGCCGCGATCCTGATCCTCTCGTCCGGACGCGGGGCGAACTTCAACATGCGCGCCGCCTTCCTCGAGGTGCTGAACGACGCCCTGGGGTCGGTCGGCGTGATCGTCGCCGCCATCGTGATCCGCACCACGGGGTTCCAGCAGGCCGACGCGCTCGCCGGCCTGTTCATCGCGGCGCTCATCGTGCCGCGCGCGGTCATGCTGCTGCGCGAGACCTTCGGCGTGCTCATGGAGTTCACGCCGCGGGAGCTCGACCTCGACGCCGTGCGCGAGCACATCCTCGCGATCGACCACGTGGAGGGGGTGCACGATCTGCACGCGTCCACGATCGCGACGGGGCTGCCGACGCTGACGGGGCACATCGTCGTGGATGACGCGTGCTTCCGCGACGGGCATGCCGCCGAGATCCTCGCCCAGGTGCGCGCGTGCGTCGCCGAGCACTTCCGGATCTCCGTGACGCACTCGACGTTCCAGATCGAGACGGCGCGGATCAGCGGCGACGAGCGGGGACCCGCCCGTCACGCGTGACGGGGCTCAGGAGACGTTGGCGGCGAGCCAGGGACGGGGGTCCACGGCGACGGCGTTGAGGTGCACCTCGAAGTGCAGGCAGGAGCCGAACACGTAGCCGGTGGATCCGACCTGGCCGAGGTACTGGCCCGCCGTGACGCACTCGCCGACCTCCACCGCGCGCGTGCCGTAGTCGAGGTGCGAGTAGAGCGTCTCGACCGCGGTGCCGTCGAGCACGCCGGCGACGCCGATCGTCACGCCGTAGCCCTGGTAGGCCTCCTGCGAGATCGTCACGCAGCCGTCCATCGCGGCGTAGATGGGCGTGCCCACCGGGGCGGCGAAGTCCTGGCCCATGTGGGAGCGTCCGGGGCGGGAGGCGCCGAACCCGTCGGTGAGGGTGTAGCTGCCGGCCGCCATGGGCATGACGACCTCGCCGGACGCGGCGAGGGAGGGCATGTCCCCGGCGTCGACGCCGAGCGCCGCGGTCGCCGCCGCGACCTCCGCGTGCATCTCCTCGATCTCCTCGGGGCTCGTCGCCGCGTAGGCGCTGCCGGTGGGGGATCCCCCGTCGCGCTCCGCGTCGGTCGCGAAGGTCTGCGCCTCGCCGTCGGCGATCGGCGCGGACGTCGCGGTCTGCGCGCTGAGCGCGGCGACGGGGCCGTCGAAGCCGCCGAGGGCGAGGGCGGGGACCGCCGTGCCGGCGATGAGGAAGCCCGCCGCGATGACGGAGGCGGTCGTGCGCACGCGCGGGCGGCGAGCCGCGCGGGGGCGGCGGTCGCGGCGCGGGGTCGAGGCGGGCCGGCGGCGCATGGCCTCGACGAGCGGATCGCCGGCCGGGTCGGCGGCGTCCGTCGCGTCGGCGGACGGGGCCTCGGCGTCCGCCGCCTGGGCCGACGGGGCCTCGGCGTGCGGCGCGGATGTCGTGCGGGTCGTCGACTCGCTGGCCGCGGGCTCGCTCTGCGCGCCCGCAGCGTGCGCGCGGTCGTGAGCGTCGGATCCGGCGGGTGCGACGTCGGCGGACGCCGCGGCTTCTGCGGAGACGCCGTGGGCGGTCTCGGCGGATCGGGTGCGGCGCAGCTCGCGACGCGAGGGGAGCGGCGATCCTGCCGGGCGGGGCGCGGGGGAGGGGAGCCCCTCAGCGGCGGAGTCGGGAATCATCGAGAGGCGTACGGTCCTTCACGCGAGACGGTCTTTTGTTACCGATCTGTGACAATACACCTCGGAGAAAGCGACGAGCCTGAGCTTCTCTCAGGAAGAGAGCAGCGCGTGGCACGCGCCGACCCGCTCGATCCACCACGCGCGGCGCTCGGGGGGCGCCGCGTGGCGGTCGAGCAGAGCCGGATCCGGCTCCACGCGACGTACGGGGATCGCGCCGCTCTCCGCGGACAGCGGCTCGCCCGTCACGTCCGCCGCGAGGAGCGATGCCGTGCCCAGCCCGCAGTCGTGCGCGAGCTCGGGCAGGGCGGCGGCGAGGTGCGCGCCCTGGGCGAGGCCGACGCTCGTGTCGATCGCCGACGACACCACGGCGGGCAGCCCCGCGCGCTCGACGATGTCGAGGGCGCGCCGCGCCCCGCCGAGCGGCTGGGCCTTGACGACGAGCACATCGGCCGCCCCGGCGCGGGCGACCGCGAGGGGGTCGTCCGCCTTCCGCACCGACTCGTCGGCGGCGACCGGGATGTCCCAGTCGGCGAGCCGCGTCCGGATCTCCGCGAGCTCCTCGACGCTCGCGCAGGGCTGCTCCGCGTACTCGAGGTCGAACTCCGACAACGCGTGCAGGGCGCGCTCGGCCTCGTCGACGTTCCACCCGGCGTTCGCGTCCACGCGGATCCGCCCCTCGGGACCCAGCTGCTCGCGCACGGCGCGCACCCGCGCGATGTCGTCGGCGAGCACCTGACCCCGTTCGGCGACCTTGATCTTGACCGTGCGGCAGCCGTCGAACCGCGCGAGGATCTCGGGCACCCTGGCCGCGTCGACGGCGGGCATGGTGGCGTTCACGCGGATCCGGTCGCGACGCGGCTCGGGCTGCGGATTCCATGCGAAGTCGATCGCGGCCCGCAGCCACGTCGCGGCCTCGTCCGGGGCGTACTCCAGGAAGGGCGAGAACTCGGCCCATCCCTCCGGGCCGGCGAACAGCGCGGCCTCGCGACGCGTCACGCCGCGGAAGCGCGTCGCGAGCGGCAGCGAGACGACGCGGAGCGTGTCGAGGATCTCGGCGAGGGCGGGAACGGCCGTCATGGGGACATCCTCTCTCCTTCCCCGCGGTCGCGCACGCGGCCCTCTCGCTCCGGCCGAGACGACGCGAGCCGTCCGACACGCCGCGGGAGGGGGTGGCGGTTCCGCGGGAACCGGGGCAGTGTCCAGGTATGGCCAAGGGCGGTCAGAGCGGGGTGGGGCGCGACGCGCCGCCGAGGGCGGCGGCGTGGGGCGATGTCGTCGTGCTCTCCGCCTGCTTCGCGATCGTGATCGCGGGCACCGTCGTCGACCTCGGGCTGATCGGCGACGGCGAGCGGATCCCCGTCCTCAACCCGACGCTGTGGCCCGCCGGGCTGGGCGTCGGCCTCGCGGGGGTGCTCGCCGCGGCGCTCGTCGCGCTCGCCGCAGCGGCGACGGGCGGATGGACGAAGCGCAGCGCCGCCTGGCACGCGGTCATCGTGCTCCTCGTGAGCGTCGTCAGCGCCATGGCGCTGTCGGCGGGCTTCGTCGTGAACCCGCGGTTCGTCGACACGGCCTTCGTCGACGCCGATCGGCTGGCGGTGCGCCTCGGGGGCGTCGTCGTCGGCACGCTCATCATCGTCGGGGGCGTCGTCGTGGCCGCCCGGCCGTTCGCGCGGCTCCATCGCGCCGCCGTCCGCGCTGCGCAATAGTCTGGCGGCATGCCGCTTCTCGACACCCCCGTGCGCCTCGGCGTGCAGCTCCAGCCCCAGCACCACCGCTCGTACGCCGACATCCGCGACGCCGCCCGGCGGCTCGAGGACATGGGCGTCGACATCCTGTTCAACTGGGATCACTTCTTCCCGCTGTCGGGAGACCCGGACGGCACGCACTTCGAGGCGTGGACGATGCTCGCGGCCTGGGCGGAGCAGACCGAGCGGATCGAGCTCGGCGCCCTCGTCGGCTGCCACTCGTATCGGAACGCCGATCTGCAGGCCGACATGGCGCGCACGATCGACCACATCTCCGCGAAGGCCGCCGGCACGGGGCGCTTCGTCTTCGGCACGGGAGCCGGATGGTTCGAGCGCGACTACGCGGAGTACGGCTACCCGTTCGGCACACCGGGATCCCGGCTCGACGCCCTCGCAGAGGGGCTCTCCAGGGTCGAGGAGCGCTGGGCGACGCTGAACCCCGCCCCGACGCGCGACATCCCCGTCCTCATCGGCGGCAAGGGCGAGCGCAAGACGCTGCGCCTCGTCGCGCGTCACGCCGACATCTGGCACAGCTTCGTCGCCCCCGAGGAGATCGGCGGCAAGCTCGACGTGATCGCGCGCTGGGCGGAGACCGACGGATCCGACGCCTCGCGCCTTGTCGTCTCGAACGAGCTGAAGGGGCGGGACGAGGCCGACGCCGACGCCCTCCTCGACGCCGGCGTGCGCCTGTTCACGCTGGGGATCTCGGGGCCGGATCCCGACCTCGACCTGGTGCGCCGATGGCTCGCCTGGCGCGACGCCCGCAACGGCGCGAACCCCGCGGCATAGGGTGGACGCGTGAGCCAGCCCTTCGTCTCCGACATCTTCGACCCCGAGATCTGGGAGCCCGCGCCCCGGTCAGACGGATACCGCGACATCACGGCGCACGTCTCGACCGACGGCCGCATCGCGCGCATCGCGTTCGACCGCCCCGAGGTGCGCAATGCGTTCCGCCCCGGAACCGTCGACGAGCTGTTCGACGCGCTCGAGACCGCCCGCACCGACCCGAGGATCGGCGTCGTGCTGCTCACGGGCAACGGGCCGAGCCAGAAGGACGGCGGCTGGGCGTTCTGCTCGGGAGGCGACCAGCGCATCCGCGGACGCGACGGCTACAAGTACTCCGACGACGACGCGGCCGTCACCGACCAGGCGCGCGCCGGACGCCTGCACATCCTCGAGGTGCAGCGGCTCATCCGCTTCATGCCGAAGGTCGTCATCGCGGTCGTCCCCGGCTGGGCGGCGGGCGGCGGGCACTCGCTGCACGCCGTGTGCGATCTCACGATCGCGTCGCGCGAGCACGGGCGCTTCAAGCAGACGGACGCCGACGTGGGGTCGTTCGACGCGGGCTACGGATCCGCGTACTACGCCAAGCAGATCGGGCAGAAGCTCGCACGCGAGGTGTTCTTCCTCGCGGAGGAGTACTCGGCCGAGCGCGCCTACGAGATGGGCGCGGTCAACCGCGTCGTGGATCACGGGGAGCTCGAGCGGGAGGCCGTGTCGATGGCGCGCACGATCCTCGGCAAGTCGCCCACGGCGATCCGCATGCTGAAGTACGCGTTCAACGCGACGGACGACGGCATGGTCGGGCTGCAGCTGTTCGCAGGCGAGACGACGCGGCTCGCCTACGGCACCGACGAGGCGGTCGAGGGGCGCGACGCGTTCCTCGAGAAGCGGGATCCCGACTGGTCGCCCTTCCCGTACCACTTCTGATGCGCCTCGAGCCCCTCGCGAGCGACGACCCGCGCGTCCTGCTGCGAGCCCTGCGGGGCGCCGTGCTGGGCGCGGGGCCCGCGGTCGCGCTGGGCGACGCGCCGGGCCTCCCCGCCGAGGTGCCCGCGGGCACGGCGGTCGTGCTCACCACGTCGGGATCCACGGGCGTGCCGAAGTCGGTCGCGCTGTCGCGGTCGGCGCTGACGTCGTCGGCGATGTCGACGGCGGCGCGGATCGGGGAGGGGCACTGGCTCCTGCCGCTCTCGGGCGGATACATCGCGGGCGTGCAGGTGATGGTGCGCGCCCTCGTCTCGGGGCGCGATCCGGCCGTGCTGGCCGGCCGCTTCTCCGCGGCCGCCTTCGCGCATGCCGTGAGCGGCATGCACTCCACGGTCGACGGATCCCTCGTCCCCCGCTACACCTCGCTCGTGCCCGCCCAGCTGCAGACGCTCGTGGACGCGGCGGGTGAGGACGCCGCGGTGCGCCGCGCCCTGGCGGCGTTCGAGACGATCCTCGTGGGCGGACAGCGCCTGCCCGACGTGCTGCGCGAACGGGCGCTCGAGCTCGGCGCGCGCATCGTGCGCACATACGGATCCACCGAGACGAGCGGCGGCTGCGTCTACGACGGCGTGCCGCTGGACGGCATGCGCGTCGAGGCATGCGACGGCGAGCTGCGCATCACCGGCCCGACCCTCGCCGACGGATACCTGGGCGATCCCGCCCGCACCGACGCCGCGTTCGTGCGCGACGCCGCGGGCGCGCGGTGGTACCGCACGGGCGACGCGGGAGAGGTCGAAGACGGCGTCGTGCGCGTCACGGGCCGCATCGACAACGTCATCGTCTCGGGCGGGGTGAACGTGTCGCTCGACCGGGTGGAGCGGGTCGTGCGCGAGATCCTCCCCGACGCGGTCGTGGTCGGCGCGCCCCACGAGCGCTGGGGCGAGACCCCCGTCGTCGTCACGGCGTCGCCCGACGACGCGCTCGCGGCGGTCCGCGACGCGGTCGGACGCGAGATCGGCAGGCCCGCGCGGCCCGACCGGCTGATCCGCGTGCCCGAGATCCCCCGCCTGGAGAGCGGCAAGCCCGACCGCCGCGCGATCGCCCGCCTCGCCGAGGGCTGACGCCGCCACCGCCGTGTCTCGAATGATGCGGGTACGGCGGCGTCGTTCCTGCCCGAAGTGAGACACACGTGTGGTGAGGACCGGGGCGTGTCTCGAATGATGCGGGTATGGCGTCGGCTTTCCCGCCCGAAGTGAGACACGCATGCGGTGAGGGTCGGGGCGTGTCTCGAATGGTGCGGGTATCGCGGCCGGTTTCCCGCAGAAAGTGAGACACGCAGGGGACGGGGCGCTCCTCTCGGATCCCTCGCGCCGCCTCCCGCGCATCGGCAGACGACGGCGCTGATCCCCTGAGGCGTCGCCGCGTAGGATCGATGCTCGTGGCGAGAGCGAAGCACCAGCACCATGTGAGCGGCAACCCGGCCAAGCGGGCGTCGGGGCCGGTGACGCCGCCCCGCCCCGCCGGTCCCGTCGGCGCGCGCGACTGGATCGGCGCCGCGCGGCTGCGCACGCTGCCGCTCGCGATCACCCCGATCCTCATCGGAACGGGCGCCGCCGTGCTGGCGGATCCCGAGCACCGCTTCCAGACGCTCACGGCGATCCTCTGCTTCGTCGTCTCGGTGGCGCTGCAGATCGGAGTGAACTTCGCGAACGACTACTCGGACGGCGTGCGCGGCACAGACGACTTCCGCGTCGGCCCCGCCCGTCTCACCGCGTCGGGGCGCGTCTCGCCGCGGAGCGTGCTCATCACGGCCCTCGCGTTCTTCGGGATCGCCGCGCTCGCGGGTCTCGCGATCGTGATCCGCTCGGGACAGTGGTGGATGCTCGCCATCGGGGCGGTCTGCATCGTCGCCGCCTGGTTCTACACCGGCGGCAGGCGCCCGTACGGCTACAACGCGCTCGGCGAGGTGTTCGTCTTCGTGTTCTTCGGGCTCGTCGCGACGCTCGGCACCACCTGGGTGCAGGCCCTCCACCTGCCGCAGGAGGCGTGGTTCGGCGCGGTCGCGGCTGGCTTCCTCGCCTGCGCCGTGCTGCTGGCGAACAACCTGCGCGACATCGATCAGGACCGGGAGGCGGGCAAGCGCACGCTGTCGGTCGTGATCGGGCCGATCGGCACGAAGATCCTCTACACGGTGCTCGTCGTGCTCGCGTATCTCATCGCGGCGTGGATCGCGCTGTTCTATCCCGTCGCGTGGCTCGCGCTGTTCGGCCTCGTCGCGGGCGGGCCCGCGATCGTCATCGTCTGGAGCTATCGCGCGCCCCGGGAGCTGGTCACGGCGCTCGCGCTCACCTCGATCAGCTCGCCCGTCTACGGCTTCTTCCTCGCCTGGGCGTACATCGGCTGAGGCGCCTCAGCGGGCGTCGGGATCCGCCTGGTCGCCCCGCACGGCGTCGTTCGCGGCGTTCTCGATCTCGTCGTCGATCTCGCGAGCCGTCTTCGGCCTCTTGCGCTTCTCGCTGCGCTCCTGCAGCCCCTCCGAGACGTCGGCGAGGGGGCGGCGCAGGAAGAGGATCGACAGGCTGAGCCCGATGACGGCGGCGAAGATCGCCGCGAGCCACCACAGGCTGTGGAACGCCGGCAGCAGCATCATGAGGGCGAACGGCACCACGAAGAACGCGAGCCGCAGCACGGTGTAGACGAGGACGGATCGGATCTTCACCCTCCCATCGTAGGAAGCCCGCCTGATCGCGCCCTCGTAGGATGGATGATGTGACTCGCATCCTCATCATCCTCGCGATCGCGGCGGTCGTCTTCACGGTCTTCAGCGTGGTCGACTGCGCGATCCAGCCCGAGACGCGCCACCGCGGCGTCCCGAAGGGGGTGTGGATCGTCATCGTGCTCGTGCCCGTCATCGGCGGTCTGCTGTGGTTCCTCATCGGCCGCGGCCGAGAGGGCCAGGTGCCCGCGGGGTCGGCGCGTCCCACCGCTCCGGACGACGATCCGGCGTTCCTCTCGTCGGCCGACGAGCGCATCCGGCGCCTCGAGGAGGAGCTCGCGATGCTCGACGCGGAGGAGCAGTTCGACGCGGAGGCCTTCGATCCGCGGGCGGAGAAGCCGGGCGACGAGGACGAGGGCGACGCGGACGACCCCGACGACGACCGTCGCGACGGGCGCGGCGAGGCGTGACGCGCGGCGCCGACTCTCCCGCGACCGAGGCGGCCGCCTCCCTGCTCGACGCGCTCGTCGTGCTGGGCGTGCGGCACGTCGTCGTGAGCCCGGGATCCCGGTCGCAGGCGCTCGCCCTCGCGGCGCAGGAGCTCGAGCGGCAGGGCCGCATCGCGCTGCACGTGCGCATCGACGAGCGCGACGCCGGGTTCACGGCTCTCGGCATCGGGCGGGAGGCACGCGTGCCGGCTGTCGTCATCTGCACGTCCGGCACGGCGGTCGCGAATCTCCTGCCGGCGGCCCTCGAGGCGCACCACGCGGGCGTCCCGATGCTGCTGCTGACGGCCGATCGTCCCCCCGAGCTGCGCGGCGTCGGCGCGAACCAGACGACCGACCAGACGCGGATCCTCCTCCCGGCGGCGCGCTTCTTCGCGGAGGCGCGCACGCCGGAGGGCGGGGCCGACGAGGCGGAGGAGGCGCGCGACCTCGCGGTCCGCGCGTTCGTCGCGGCGGCGGCCGGGAGCGTGCAGGGCGTCGCCCAGCTGAACCTCCCGTACCGCGAGCCGCTCGCGGGTCCGCTGCCCGGCTGGTTCGCGGACGGCGGGCGCGGCGCCGACGACCTCGCCGAGCGCGCGCGGGGGCTCGTCGAGGAGGCGTCGGATCCGGTGATCCTCGAGCAGGGCCCCCGCACGATCGTCGTCGCGGGCGCGGACGCGGGCCCCGATGCCGAGGTCCTCGCCCATCAGGGCGGCTGGCCGCTCGTCGCGGAGATCGTCAGCGGCTCCCGCTACGGTCGCCGCGTCGTGCGCGGGTATCGCGAGGCGCTGCGTCACGATGCCCTCGGCGGGGCGGTCGAGCGCGTCGTCGTGCTCGGACATCCGACGCTGAGCCGCGAGACGACGGCGCTGCTGTCGCGGACGGACGTCGAGGTGATCGCGGCTCGCGGCGCGGGGGAGGATCTCGACCTCAGCGGCCGGACGCGCGCCGCCGACCAGATCGCGGTCGCGCCTGGCGAGCCCGATCGCGCGTGGCTCGGCGCCTGGATGGAGTGGTCGGCGGCGCACGCGGCCGACCTCGAGACGGCGGCGCCGGACCTCGCGGGGCTGCAGTCGGCGGATCCGCGGGAGCGGCTGGGGGCGGTGCGCGCGGAGCTCGCGGCGGTGCGCAGGAAGCTCGATCGCGAGCAGCTCGTGGCGGGCGTCTGGCGGGCGACCTGGCCGCACGACCGCCTGCTGTTCGGGTCCAGCCGCCTCGTGCGGGTTGCCGACGAGGTACTGGGCGGCAAGAAGGTGCCCGTGCACGCGAACCGCGGCCTCGCGGGCATCGACGGCACGATCGCCACCGGCGTCGGCATCGCCCTCGCGAGCCAGCGGGAGGGCGAACCGGGCGTCACGCGCGTGCTGCTCGGCGATCTCGCCCTGCTGCACGACGCGGGCGGGCTGCTGCTGCCGCCGGGCGAGCTCCGCCCGAGGATCCAGGTGGTCGTCGGCAACGACGGAGGCGGCACGATCTTCGACGGACTCGAGGTGGCGCAGACCGCGTCGCCCCAGGCGATGGACCGGGTGCAGTACACGCCGCACGAGGTCGACGTCGCCTCGCTCGCGGCCGCGTACGGCTGGGAGCACGTGCGCGCGACGACCCGCGCCGAGCTCGATCAGGCGCTCACGACCGCGATCACCGGGCCCCAGATCGTCGAGGTCCCGCTCGATCGGTGACGGAGCGGATCCGTCCGGTCACCCGCGCGCCCAGGTCGCAGAAGCGCACCCGCCGACGCCCCGGATCCGTGCGTTTCAGCGATTCGAACGGTCGGCGGTCGCTCCGGGTATGCGAAACGCACCTCCGTCGGCGCGGGATCCAGCAGTTTCCGCGATCCGGGCGGGCGCCAGCCCAGCGAGGGGCCGCACCCCGCCGTTCGCGCGACGCGGCGGGTCTGCTGTGTGCGTGTCTCGACTCGGGCGGGAAAGGCGGCCGTGATCCCGCCGTTCGTGAGACATGGTGGCTCTCGCCACGTGTGCGTGTCTCAACTGATGTGGGAAAGGCGGCCGTGATCCCGCCGTTCGTGAGACATGGTGTTCGTCACCCGACGCGCGTGTCTCGATTGGCGAGAGAAAGGCGGCCCGATTCCCGCTGTTCGCGAGACACGGGCGCTGGCGCAGGTGCCTTGCCCCGCCGGAGCCGCCTCAGCGGGCCACCCCTACGCTGAGGGGATGCAGATCGACGTCGTGCCCGTGGATCCCTTCGATGCGTCGGCCGTCGCTGCCTGGTGGCAGGCGTCCGCAGACGCGATGCGGGCCGACATGGGCGAGCACGCGGTTCCCTGGTCGCTCGAGGAGAGCCGCGCGGAGCTGCAGCAGCGCACGTCGACGGTCGAGCGGCGCGCCTACCTGGCGGTGACGGGCGGCGAGATCGTCGGATCCGGATCCCTCGCTCTGCCGCTGAAGGACAACACGCGGTCGGCGTCCCTGGCTGTCTCGGTCCCGTTCGCGCACCGCCGCCGGGGCGTCGGCACCGCGCTGCTCGCGCACATCGAGGCGGCGGCCCGCGGGGCGGCGCGCAGCGTGCTCCACGCGGAGACTCGCTGGCCCGCCGAGGCTCCCGCGGATGGATCCGGCCAGCCGGGCCGCGAGTTCGCGCGCCGGCACGGCTACGACGTCGCGCTCGGCGACCTGCAGAGCACCCTGGCGCTCCCGGTGGATCCCGCGCACCTCGCGGCCCTGAGAGCGGAAGCCGAGTCCGCGTCTCGCGGCTACGCGATCCGCGGCTGGGTCGGTCCCGTGCCCGACGACGTCGTGGCGGGGTGGGCGATGCTCGACAGCGTGCTCGAGACGGAGGCGCCGACCGGCGATCTCGACATCGAGGCGTCGACGGCCGACGTCGCGGAGGTCCGCGAGAGCGAGGAGCTCATCGCCCGGCAGGGCCGGACCTCGTTCGGCGCCGTCGCGCTCGACGCCGACGGCCAGGTCGTCGCCTACTCGCAGCTCGTCGTCTCGGGCGACGACGGCGACGCCTACCAGTGGGGAACGCTCGTGCGCCGACAGGATCGCGGGCATCGGCTCGGTCTGCGGGTGAAGACGGAGACTCTGCGGATCCTGCAGCGGCGCTCTCCCGAGACGCCGCGGATCCTCACCTTCAACGCGGAGGAGAACGGCCCCATGCTCGCGGTCAACCGGCGCCTCGGCTTCGCGGCCACGGGGCGCCTCGCCGAGCTGCAGAAGCGCGTCGGTGCCCCACAATAGGGGGATGAGCCCCGCCCGACGCATCGTCATCGCGCCCGACAGCTTCAAGGGATCCGCGGCCGCCGCCGACGTCGCGGTCGCCGTCGCGGAGGGCTGGGTGCGCCAGGCGCCGCACGACAGCTTCGTGCTGCGGCCCATGGCCGACGGAGGGGAGGGCACCCTCGACGCGTTCGAGAAGGCGGTGCCCGGATCCCGACCCACCCCCGTGCGCGTCACGGGGCCCGCGGGGTCGGTCGTGCAGGCGGCGTGGCTGCGCCTGCCCGCGACCGACGACCTGCCGGGCGGCACCGGCGTCGTGGAGCTGGCGAGCACGTCGGGCATCGAGCTGCTGGGCGACGAGCGGCGGGGGCGCGACGCGTCGACCCTCGGATTCGGGCAGGCGATCGCCGCGGCGCTCGATGCGGGGGTCGACCGGCTGATCCTCGGCATCGGGTCGAGCGCCTCGACCGACGGCGGCACGGGGGTGCTCACGGCGCTCGGCGCCCGCTTCCTCGGCGACTTCGGCGCCTCCGTCGTCCCGGGAGCGGCCGGGCTCGACGAGGTCGCCTCGGCGGACCTCGCGAGCCTGCGCCCCCTGCCCCGCGGAGGGGTCACGGTGCTGAGCGACGTGACGAACCCGCTGTGCGGCGAGCGGGGCGCGGCCGCCGTGTTCGGGCCGCAGAAGGGCCTCTCCGGCGACGACATCGCGCGCGCCGACGCGGGGCTGGCGCGCCTCGCCGACGCGCTCGGCCGCACCGACCTCGCGGACGTCCCCGGCGCGGGCGCCGCGGGCGGAACCGGGTTGGGCCTGCTCGCCTGGGGCGCGGAGATCGTGCCGGGATCGGCGGAGATCGCCGCTCTCACGGGCCTCGCCGACGACATCGCGGGCGCCGACCTCGTCGTCACCGGCGAGGGGCGCTTCGACGGCCAGTCGGCGAGCGGGAAGGCGCCCGCGCACGTCGCGGAGCTGGCGCGCGCCGCGGGCGTGCCCGTCGCGCTCGTGGCGGGGGCGGTCGACGGCGACGCGTCGGGCTTCGCGCGCGCCGTGTCGCTCACCGACCTCGCCGGATCCTCCGCCGAGGCGATCGCCGACCCGCTGCGCTGGCTGCGCGACGCGGGCGCGGAGCTCGCGGGCTGACGAGGAGGCGGCCCTCGGCGAGGGCGCAGGGGATCCGCGCGCGGGACAGGGGCGAGCCCCCTACATCTCCAGCGCGTCGAGCACGTCGAACCAGGGGCGCGTCGTCTCTTCGTTGAACGGCGGGGTGCGGCTCTCCACGCGCCGTTTGAGGTCGGCGGTCACGGCCTCGAGCCGGTTGACGACGTGCAGGGGATAGCCGTACTCGACGCGGTGCTCCTCCCACTCGTCCTCGTCGTCGACGAACGTGCCGCGCTGGTCGATGCGCCGCACGACGTCGAGGTCCATGTCGATGCCGGAGGGCTCCTCGGCGTCCCAGCGCACCTCCCACGCGACGTCGATGTAGATGCGGGTGCGCTGCGGGGGCGCGTTGACCGTGAGGATCCACTCCGATCCGTGGTCGCTTCCCTGCGGAGCATCGGGCAGCAGCATGACGCACGAGGTCTTCAGAAGGGTGTCGCGACCGGGCCGGTGGCTGCGCCAGCCCACGCGCTGGCCGAACCACGCGCCCCACTCGTCGCGCCCGAGGTAGACGACCTCGTGAACCCAGTGCGGCCCGCCGTCCCACTTGCGCCAGTTGATGTGCATCTTGGTGCCGGGGCGGGTCGTGCTCATTCCACGACCTTACGCCCGGGCCGGTCTCACAGCGGGAATGAACCCGTCGCTCATAGGATCGGAGCCGTGACCGAACCCCTCTCGCTGCCCCGTCTCGTCGCCACCACGCGCGAGATCGACGCGGTCGATCCGCTGCTGTTCGCGACGGCGGAGGATCCCCTCGTCTGGCTGCGCAAGGGCGACGGGCTCGCGGCCGCGGGGCCGCATCTGCTGCACATCGACGTCGGCGAGGACGGGCGCCTCGCGGCGATCGCCGACCTGTGGCGCGCCATCGCGCAGACGACCGACGTCGACGACGCGGTGGGGCTGCCGGGAACGGGCCTCGTCGGCTTCGGAGCCTTCGCGTTCGACGAGGAGTCGGCCTCTCCCAGCACCCTCGTCGTGCCGTCGGCGGTCGTGGGCCGCCGCGGCGGACGGTGCTGGATGACGACGATCCGCATCGCCGACCGCGACGACGTCCCGCAGCCCGGACCGGTGGCGCTCGGGCCCTCGTGGTCGGCCACGCTCGGCCCGGGGGCGATGGATCCCCGTGCGCACGAGCAGGCCGTCACGGAGGCGCTCGCCGCGATCGAGCGGGGCGAGGCGGGCAAGGTCGTCATCGCCAGGGACATCACCGGCACGATCCCCGCCGACGCCGATCTGCGGCGCCTCGTGAGCGCGCTCGCGACCGACTACCCGGACACCTGGGCGTTCGCGGTCGACGGGATCATCGGCGCGAGCCCCGAGACGCTCGTCACAGTGCGCGAGGGCGCCGTCACCGCCCGCGTGCTCGCGGGCACCCGGCCGCGCGGCGCGAACGCCTCGGAGGACGGATCCGTCCCCGGCGAGCTGCAGGCGAGCGGCAAGGACCGCGAGGAGCACCGCTTCGCCGTCGAGAGCGTCCTCGACGCGCTTCGCCCCCACACCTCGGCGCTGCGCGCGGCGGACGAGCCGTTCACCCTCGAGCTGCCCAACCTCTGGCACCTCGCGACCGACGTCAGCGGCGAGCTGTCGGACGGCGCCTCGGCGCTCGACCTCGTGCGGGCGCTGCACCCGACGGCCGCGGTCGCGGGCACGCCCACCGACCGGGCGATCGAGCTGATCCGCCGCATCGAGCCGTTCGACCGGGGCCGCTACGCGGGGCCCGTCGGCTGGATCGACGGAGACGGAGACGGCGAGTGGGGCATCGCGCTCCGCTGCGCGCAGTTCGGCCCGGCCTCGACCGACTCCGATGGCACCCGCGTCGTGACGGCCCACGCGGGCGGCGGCATCGTCCCCGGGTCTGCCCCGGAGGCCGAGCTGACCGAGACGCGCGTGAAGTTCCGCCCCATCGTCGACGCCCTCGCTTGAGGGCCGCCCCGAGATACGCGGGTCAGCGGCCTTCCCCGGCGTGCGTTTCTCCGACGCGGGGCGGGGTGGCACGTCCGGGGCGCAGAAACGGCTGTCTGTGGCCGTCGGGGCGGTGCGTTTCGCCGACCTGGAGGCGGGGTGGCACGTCCGGGGCGCAGAAGTGGCTGTATCCGGGCGCTGGGGGCGTGCCTTTCCTCGACCCGGGCTGGCCTGGCGGCTTCGGGGCGCAGAGATGGTCGTGTGCGGGTGCCGTGGGCGGGGCGGTGCGTTCGGGCCCCAGAATCGGCCGCCCGTCGCGTACCTGCGGGCCTGCCGCCGCCCGGCGGAACGCGGATCCCCGACTCGGGCTGGCCTGGCGGCTTCGGGGCGCAGAGATGACTGTGTGCGGGTGTCGTGGAGATGCGTTTCGCCGACGCGGGGGGGTGACGCATTCCGGTCGCAGAAATGGCTGCATGCGGGCGCCGGGGGCGTGCGTTGCGCAGACTCGGGCTGGCCTGGCGGCTTCGAGTCGCAGAGATGACTGTGCGCGGGTGTCGTGGGGGTGCGGTTCGCCGACCTGGCGGCAGGGAGGTGCGTCCGGGGCGCAGAAGTGGCTGCATGCGGGCGCCGGGGCGGTGCGTTTCGCCGACCCGGGCGGGCTGCGGGTCCCAGAATCGGCTGCCCGTCGCGAACCCGCGGCCCCGCCGCCTGGTGGAACCCGGATCCTCGACTACTCGGGCTGGCCTGGCGGCTTCGAGTCGCGGAGATGGTCGTGTGCGGCCGTCGCGGGGGTGCGTTTCGCCGACCCGGAGGCGGGCTGGCGGGCAGCGGGTCGCAGAATCGGCCGGCCGTCGCGTACCTGCGGGCCTGCCGCCGACCGGCGGAACGCAGATCCCCGACGGAAGCGCGCGAGACCGCGTCCAGGCGCCCCCGCATCCGTAGACTCGGGGGGTGACTTCTCCCCACCGCGCCGACCTCGGCAAGGACCCCGCGCGCGTCAGCGGCATGTTCGACCTGGTCGCGCGCCGCTACGACCTCACCAACGTGGCGATGACGTTCGGCCTCGACGCCCTGTGGCGCCGCGCCACCACGCGCGCCGTCGCGCCGCGACCGGGCGAGCGGATCCTCGACCTCGCCGCCGGCACGTGCCGGTCGTCGGCGTCGCTCGCCGACTCGGGCGCGCAGGTCGTCGCCGCCGACTTCTCGCCGGGCATGCTCGCGGAGGGGAAGCGCCGCTACGGCGACCACCGCGGCCTGAGCTTCGTTGAGGCCGATGCGACGGATCTGCCGTTCGTCGACGGCGAGTTCGACGCCGTCACGATGTCGTACGGCCTGCGCAACGTCAACGACCCTAAGCGCGCGCTCGCCGAGCTGCTGCGGGTTACGAAGCCGGGCGGCCGCATCGTCGTCAACGAGTTCTCGACGCCCCCGAACCCGGCCTTCCGCACGCTCTACCGCTTCTACAACGACCACGTGCTGCCGCGCGTCGCGCGGCTCGTCGGCTCCAACGGCGAGGCGTACGACTACCTCAACGAGTCGATCCGCGAGTGGCCCGACCAGCGCGCGCTCGCCGCGTGGATGCGCGAGGCCGGCTGGACCGACGTCGCCTACCGCAACCTGTCGCTCGGCATCGTCGCGCTGCACCGCGCCTGGAAGCCCGTCGCCTGACGCCGCGGCCGCCCGCCGCCGATTCTCGGCGAGGATCGTGCGTTCGGCGGATCCTGGGGGGGGAGAGAGAGAGGGCTGGTTCGGTCCGCTGTTCTCGGGTTCTCCGCTGTTCGGGCGGGTGATGCGGTCCCTCGCCGCATTCTCCGCGGCGCCCCCGCCCGCGAACAGCCTGATCTCGCTCGCCCCACCCGTCACGGCCGCGAACCGACCGAGATCCCCGGGGCCGCCTCGACCGCGATCCGCCCGGCCGGTCGCGCCCCCGATGAGCCCGGCGAGTACCCCCGCCGGCCCTGCCGCCCGGGGCGCTCCGACGGGACGCGTCTCGTGGACGGCGCCCTGTCGGCCCCGTGCCCGGCCGGCCCGCGGCGACCCCGTCCGCGCACCGCGTGATCTCGCTCGCCCCGCCCGCCCCGGCCGCGAACCGACCGAGACCCCCGTGCCGCTTCGACCGCGATCCGCCCGACCCGTCCCCGCCGGCCCTGCCGCCCGGGGCGCTCCGACGGGACGCGTCTCGTGGACGGCGCCCCGTCGGCCCCGTGCCCGGCCGGCCCGCGGCGACCTCGCCCGCGAACCGCCTGATCTCGCTCGCCCCACCCGCCTCGACCGCGAGTGGACGGCGCCCTGACGCCCCCGACGAGCCGACCCCGTTCGCCGCGGACAGGGCGCGCCGTTCCGCCCCGCCCGCCCGTGTCGGGTGGGCCGGATCCCGCCCCCGGTCGCGCGGGAGAACCGCGGTCTCGGCCGGGTAGGGTGGACGGGTGACTTCGAGCCCCGCCGCCCCGGGTTCGCGAATGGCGAGCCGATTCGGCCTCAGCGACCGCATGTTCGTCGGCCCCGCCGCGCGACGCCTCGCGGCGACCCTCGAGCGCGAGCTCGAGGAGGTCGAGGAGGCGCTCGCCCGCGAGCTGCAGTCGGCCGACCCGCTGGTCGACGCCATGAGCCGCTACCTCTACGAGGCGGGCGGCAAGCGCGTGCGCCCCATGCTCGTCCTGCTCACCGCCCATCTCGGCGAGGGCATGACCGACGCCGTGCGCGACACGGCGGTCGCGCTCGAGCTCATGCACCTCGGGTCGCTGTACCACGACGACGTCATGGACGGAGCAGACCGCCGCCGCGGCGTCACCGCCGCGCACCGCGTGTGGGACAACTCCACCGCGATCCTCATCGGCGATCTGCTGCTCTCCCGCGCGAGCCGCGTCATGGGCCGTCACGGCGACATCGCCGTCGACATGCAGACCGAGACGTTCGAGCGGCTCGTCATGGGGCAGCTCAACGAGACGGTCGGGCCCCGCGATGGCGACGACCCGATCGCGTTCTACCTGCAGGTGCTCGCCGACAAGACCGGATCCCTCATCGCCGCCGCCGCGCAGGCGGGCGCGCACTTCGGGGGCGCCGCCGAGGAGCATCGCGACGCGCTGCGCGCGTACGGCGAGAAGGTGGGCGTCGCCTTCCAGCTCGCCGACGACGTCATCGACCTCTCAGCGGATCCCGAGAAGACCGGCAAGGTGCCGGGGACCGACCTGCGCGCGGGCGTCGTGACGATGCCGTACCTGCTGCTCAAGGACAGCGCCGACCCGGCCGACGTCGACCTCGCCGGTCGCATCGACGCGGGCGTGGAGCGGATCCGCGAGGGCGCGGACCCCGCGATCCTCGACGGCGAGCTCGAGGAGCTGCGCGACCACGCGGCCACGGCGCGCACGCACGAGCTCGCCCTCCGCTGGACCTCGGAGGCGGTCGACGCCCTCGCCCCTCTGCCGCGCGGCACGGTGCGCGAGGCGCTCACCCGCTTCGCGCGCGAGCTCGCCGACCGCTCCCGCTGACCGCCTGCGCGGCGCGTATCTCCCCGACAGAAGGACACGCACAGACATGACCAAGCTCCGTCTCGCCATCGTCGGCGCCGGCCCCGCCGGCATCTACGCCGCTGACATCCTGCTGAAGACGGAACGCGCCTTCGAGGTGTCGATCGACCTGTTCGAGCACCTCCCGGCCCCCTACGGTCTCGTGCGCTACGGCGTCGCGCCCGACCACCCCCGCATCAAGGGCGTCGTGAACGCTCTGCGCGACGTGCTCGACCGCGGCGACATCCGCTTCTTCGGCAACGTGCGCTTCGGCGAGGACATCTCGCTCGACGACCTCAAGAAGCACTACAACGCCGTGATCTTCGCGACCGGCGCCGTGCGCGACGCCGACCTCGACATCCCGGGCATCGACGCGGAGGAGTCGTACGGCGCGGCCGACTTCGTCAGCTGGTACGACGGCCACCCCGACGTGCCCCGCACCTGGTCGCTCACGGCCGAGCACGTCGGGATGATCGGCAACGGCAACGTGGCGCTCGACGCGGCGCGGATCCTCGCGAAGCACGCCGACGACCTGCTGCCCACCGAGATCCCCGACAACGTGTACCGCGTGCTGAAGGACTCGCCCGTCACCGACGTGCACGTCTTCGGCCGCCGCGGCCCCGCGCAGGTGAAGTTCACGCCCCTCGAGCTGCGCGAGCTGGGCGAGCTGAACGACGTCGACATGGTCGTGTACGAGGAGGACTTCGACTACGACGAGGCGTCGCTGGCCGCGATCGCGTCGAACAAGCAGGTGAAGGTCATCGACCGCGTGCTGCAGAAGTGGCGCGAGCTGCCGAGCGCCGACGGCGCGGGCGGAGAGGCGTCGCGTCGCCTGCACTTGCACTTCTGGGCGCGTCCGGTCGAGGTGAGGACCGACGACGAGGGGCGCGTCGCGTCGCTCGTGTACGAGCGCACGCAGGCCGACGGATCGGGCGGCGTGGTCGGCACCGGCGAGATGCGCGAGGTGCCGCTCGGCCAGCTGTACCGCGCGATCGGGTACTTCGGATCCCCGCTGCCGGGAGTGCCGTTCGACGACCAGCACGGCGTGATCCCGAACCGCGAGGGGCAGGTGCTGTCGGAGGACTCCAACGACATCGTCCCCGGCCTGTATGCGACGGGCTGGATCAAGCGCGGCCCCGTGGGCCTCATCGGCCACACGAAGAGCGACGCGATGGAGACGATCAGCCACCTCGTCAACGACCAGGGCTCCTGGTGGCAGCCGGAGGATCCGTCGGAGGAGGCGATCCCGGCGCTGCTCGCAGGCCGCGGCGTCGCCTGGACCGACCTCGAGGGCTGGCACCGCCTCGACGCGCACGAGCTCTCCCTCGGCGAACCGCACGACCGCGAGCGGATCAAGGTCGTGCCGCGCGACGAGATGGTGCGGATCTCTCGAGGGGAGTGAGCGACGTGGGGTGGCGGCCGGATCTCCTCGGAGAGGGCTTCGAGCAGCTGACGCTGCCCCTCGGCGCAGACGACGAGGGAGAGGTCGTCGCGACGCTCGTGCGCTCCCTGCCGCATCGCTCGGCGCTGCCCTGGAGGCGCGGCCCGTACGACGGCCTCGACGTGCTCTACGTGCACGGCTGGTCCGACTACTTCTTCCAGACCCAGCTGGCGCGCTTCTACACCGAGCGCGGGGCGCGGTTCTTCGCGCTCGACCTGCGCAAGTACGGTCGCAGCCTGCGCCCAGGGCAGACCGCGGGCTATGTCACGGATCTCGCGACGTACGACGAGGATCTCGTCGCGGCGCTGAGCGAGATCGGCTACGCGGTCGACGGCGGCCCGGGCGCGGATCCGTCGCGCCGCCTGCTGCTGCTCGGCCACTCGACGGGCGGGCTCGTGCTGACGCTGTGGGCGCACCGGCATCCGGGCGTCGCGGCGGGGCTGCTGCTCAACAGCCCGTGGCTCGAGTTCCAGCTGCCTCGATGGTCGCGCGAGACGATCCGCCCGCTCGTGGGATGGCAGGCGCGCCTCGCGCCTCACGATCGCGGGCCCCAGCTCGACCTCGGCTTCTACTCGCGGGCGCAGCGGGAGGTCGCGGATCCGGATCACCCATACGAGGTCAACCCCGCCTGGCGGCCGGAGCAGACGATGCCCGTGCACGCGGGGTGGCTGAACGCCGTCCTCGAGGGGCACGGACAGGTCGCCGACGGCCTCGACGTGCGTGAGCCGGTCGGGGTGCTGCTGTCGAAGCGGTCCGCGATCCCCGTGCGCTGGTCGGAGGATCTCACCCGCGCCGACTCGGTGCTCACGGTCGACGACGTCGCGCAGGCCGCGCTGGGGGTCGGCCCGAGCGTGACGGTCATGCGCATCGACGGCGCCCTGCACGACGTGTTCCTCTCGCGGCACGACGCCCGCGTCGAGGCCTTCTTCCGCATGGAGGAGTGGGTGGGCGGCTTCATGGCGACCGAGACGCTCCGCCGCGCCCGCTGAGAGCGCGGTGCGCGGGGCGCACTCCGGGGATCCGGGGCCGTCTGGGGTCGCTGAATCGGCTGCGTCCGGCGCCGTGAGGGGTGCGTTTCGCGTACCCGGAAGGGGGAGTGGGCGTCCGGGTCGGTGATTCGCACGGATCCGGGGCGTGCGCGGGTGCGTTTCGCGTACTCGGGGGCGGGCTCCCGCCGTTCGGGGCGCGAAATCGCACGTGTCCGATGCTCGGGTGACGCCGGCCCGCCTGCGCCCCGGGAACGCCGCGGCGCCCCGGGACCGAGGTCTCCGGGGCGCCGCGGGCGGGGATCAGCGGGTGCTGGTGCCGGGGGCCGACGCGCGGCGGCGGCGACGGCCGCCTCCGGCGGACGGGCCGCGCTGGCCCTGGCCGTTGGGGTTCTGCGCGCGCTGCGGCTGGGCGCTGTGCCCGCCGGCCTGCGCTCCGCCCGCGCGCCCGGAGGCGGCCTGTCCGCCCGAACGACCGGCGCCGCTCTGGGCACCGGATCCGCCCTGCGCACCGCGACCGCCGCGCGAGCGGCCGCCCTGTCCGGATCCCTGTCCGCCCTGGCGCGCGTCGCGGGCCGCGCGCTTGCGGCGCGCGTTGGCGCCCTGCGACTGCCCTCCGCCGGTCGATCCGGGAGCGGGCGCGTTGCCCGAGCCGGGGCCGCCCGGACGCGGGGCGACGTGCTCGGCGACCTCGCCGACGAGCTCCGTGACGGCCGCGCTGTCGGGCTCGACCTGCTGGGGCTTGGCCTGGATCCCGGCGTGGCGCAGCAGCTGCCGCACCTCGCCGCGCTGGTCGGGCGTCATGATCGTGACGACGTCGCCCGAGTTGCCGGCGCGGGCGGTGCGACCCGAGCGGTGCAGGTACGCCTTGTGGTCGGCGGGCGGATCCATGTGCACGACGAGGTCGACGTCGTCGATGTGCACGCCGCGCGCCGCCACGTCGGTCGCGACGAGCACCTTCACGCGGCCGGACGAGAGCTCGGCGAGGTTGCGGTCGCGCGCGTTCTGCGACAGGTTGCCCTGCAGGTCGACGGCCGGGATGCCCGACGCGGTGAGCTGCTTGGCGAGGCGCTTGGCCTGGTGCTTGGTGCGGGAGAAGAGGATCCGCTTCGAGGTGCCCGAGGCGAGGGTGCGGATGAGCGCCTTCTTCGCATCGGGGTCGACGGCCTCGAACACGTGGTGGGTCATGGCGGGGACGGGCGAGGCGGCCGAGTCGATCGAGTGCTCGACCGGATCGGAGAGGAAGCGCTTCGCGAGACCGGAGACGCCGTTGTCGAGCGTCGCCGAGAACAGCAGGCGCTGCCCGCCCTTCGGCGTCTGCGACAGGAGGCGCGTGACGACGGGCAGGAAGCCGAGGTCGGCCATGTGGTCGGCCTCGTCGAGCACCGTGATGGCGACGCGGTCGAGGCGCACGATGCGCTGCGAGATGAGGTCCTCGAGGCGGCCGGGGCAGGCGACGACGATGTCGACGCCGCTGCGGAACGCGGCCTCCTGGGGCTTCTGCGAGACGCCGCCGAACACGGTCGTCACGGTGAGGCCCGCGGCGCGGGCGAGCGGCGCGATGACCTTCGCGATCTGCGTCGCGAGCTCGCGCGTCGGGGCGAGCACGAGGCCGGTGGGCTGGCCGGGGCGGCCCTTCTCGCCGTTCTCGGCGAGCCGCGCGACCATCGGGATCGCGAAGGCGAGGGTCTTGCCGGATCCGGTCTTGCCGCGGCCGAGCACGTCGCGGCCCGCGAGGGTCGACGGCAGCGTCTCGCGCTGGATCGGGAAGGGGGTGGGACGGTCGACGGCGACGAGCGCGTCGACGAGGACGGAGGGGACGCCGAGGTCGGCGAACGAGGGGGTCTGCGTGTCGGCAGAGGTCATGGATGATCTCTCGGTGAGCACGGCGACGCCGGCGAACTGGTCGCGGCGGCGGGCGTGAGATGGGCGAAAGCGGCGGATGCCGAATCGTGTTCGCCACGGAGGATGCGGGTCGAGCGAGAAGCTCTGATCAGCCGCGACGACGAACGCGAGCCGCGCGGGGCGCGTGTGCGTTCGGATCCACCCTAGCCCCTTCGCCCGACAGGGAGCCGAGTGCGGCGGATCCCGCGGTCGCGCGTCGGGCAGGCGCGTCTCGACGGCTGGCTCGCGCGAGGGCCGATCCGTGTCTCGCGTCGTGCGGGAATGGGCGCGTCATTCCCGCCGAAAGTGAGACATGGTCCGGATGGTTGGCCCATGTCTCACGTCGTGCTGCTGTACCGAGTGCTTTTCCGCGTGTCGTGAGACGTGGTGCGGATAGTGGAAGATCCGTGTCTCGCGTCGTGCGGGAATGCTCGCTTCGATCCCGCAGAAGGTGAGACACGGTGGGGTGGCCCCTCCGTGTCTCGCGTCGTGCGGGAATGAGCGCGTCATTCCCGCCGAAAGCGAGACATGATCCGGGAGGCGACTGACTCGTGTCTCACCTTCTGCGGGAATGCGGCCCGTAATCCCGCAGAAAGTGAGACACGGTCCGGCCACCCCCAACCGACACCATCCGGCCGCGCGCCCCACGAACACGGCCGCGCCCGCAGCCGGGGCCCGTCACTCGCGGATCGCGGCTCCGAGCTCCTGCAGCACGGCGTCGCGGGCGTCGCGTCCGCGGTCGCCGCGGCGGTCGAGGAGCGCGTCGACGACCGACTCGATGACGAGCATGAGGGCGGCGCGCGACGTGTGCAGCAGCTCGTCGCGGAACGAGTCTCCCGCGGGCGGGACGACGAGGGCGGCGTCGGCGAGCCGCGTGACGGGGGAGCGGGCGAACGAGGTGATCGCGAGGGTGCCGGATCCGCCGGCGCGCGCCGCCTCGAGCACGGCGAGCGTCTCCTGGTTGGCGCCGGATCCCGACACGGCGACGCAGACCGACCCCTCGCCCAGCTGCCTGGCCGCGATGCGCTGCGCGATCGTGTCGTTCAGCAGCTCGGCGGGCCGCCCCGCCGCGGTGAGGCGCAGCATGAGGTCGAGCCCGAGCGGCGACGACAGCCCGTTCGCGACGATGAGCACGCGCGAGGCGCCGTCGAGCGCGCCGACGAACGCCTGCAGCCCCTCCTCGGTGAGGGCCGAGACGGTGTGCCCGACGTGCGAGGCGAAGCGGTCGAAGGCGGCGCGGAGCGCGCCGAGCATCGTCCCGTCGGCGGCATCTCCCGCGGCGTCGAGCGACAGCTCGCGCGCGACCGCCACCCTCAGCTGCGGGTAGCCGTCGTAGCCGAGGCGCTGCGCCGTGCGCACCACGGTGGCGCGGCCGACGCCGACGTGGTCGGCGAGCTCCTGCGCGGTGCGCTCGACGGCGGAGGCGAGGTCGGCCGCGATGGCGTCGGCGACGCGGCGCTCGCCGGGGTGCATCGACGGCGCGAGCGCGACGATCCGCGCAGTCAGCGGCGCGTCAGCGGATCCTTCCCAGACCACGCGATCCCGGTCCCTCCATGATGCGGCGCCGGATGGCGCCCGAGACGGCGTCGACGAGCATCGTCGCGCCGATCACGACGATGAGCAGCATGCCGACCGTCGCCCACTCACGATAGTTCGTGTAGTTCGACAGCATGCTGCCGACGCCGCCGGCGCCCACGAGGCCCAGCACGGCCGACATGCGGATGCTGATCTCGAACCGGTACAGGGCGAACGACAGCAGCGACGGCAGGGCGGCCGGCCACAGCGCCCAGCGCACGACGGCGAGGCGCCCGCCGCCGGCGGCGCGCACAGCCTCCGCGGCTCCGTCCGGCAGCGACTCGATCGTCTCGTACGTCCACTTGCCCTGCGTTCCGATGCCGGCGATGCCGAGGGCGAGCGCGCCCGTGAAGGGGGTGAGGCCCGTGACGGTGAGGAGGATGAGCGCGATGATCACCTCGGGGACGGCGCGGATCACGGCGAAGATCCCTCGCAGCGTCGCGCGCAGCCAGGCGGGCCCGACGCCGTGCGCGGCGAGCATGCCGAGGGGCACGGAGACCACGACGCAGAGCATCGCTCCGAGCCAGGCCATCGAGATCGAGCGCCACATCTCGAACAGGGCGCGGGGGAGCCTCGCCCAGTCGGGGCTCGAGAACATCAGCGATCCGTACTCCCACGCGGCGGCGGGGAGCCCGAGGAGCGCCGACCAGTCGGCGCCGAGCGTCGCTGTCGCGACGAGGATGAGGATCCCGGCGGCCGCCGCCCAGATCGTCGGGACGAGGCGCGAGGGCGGGGCGGGCGCGGCGATCGGCGTCGTGGCGCGCGCGAGCGAGGCGGCGGTCATGCGATCCTCCGGCGCAGCAGGTGGGAGCACACCTCGATGGCGATCACGACGACGAGGATCTCGAGGATGATGATCGAGACGTCGTCGTAGGCGTAGAAGCCGAAGCGCTCGTCGAGCAGGCGGCCGATGCCGCCCGCGCCGACGATGCCGAGGACTGCGGAGATGCGCACGTTGAGCTCGAGGGCGTAGAGCCACTGGTTGGCGAACAGCGGCAGGTTCTGGGGCAGGGCGAGGGTGCGGTTGAGGCGCCCCTGGGTGGCGCCGGCGGCGCGGCCGGCCTCCAGGTAGGGGTGCTCCGTGGAGTCGATCGCCTCGGACACCAGCTTCACGACGATGCCGAGGTCGAAGAGGAACAGCGTGATGAGCCCCGGCATCGCCCCGACGCCGACGAGGGCGACGAGGATCGTCGCGTAGACGAGGTCGGGAACGGCGCGGATCACGTTCACGATCGTGCGCACGATGCCGCGCGTCACGCCGTTCGGGTTGGTGGGGCGCGCGGCCCAGAGGGTGAGCGGGATCGACACGATCGCGGCCGCCGTGGCGCCGACGAGCGCCATCTGCAGCGTCTCGATCATCGGCCCGATCGTGCGGGGCAGGAACGCCCAGTCGGGCTGCAGCAGCTGCCCCATCTTCTGCGCGCCGTTGCGCCAGTTGCGGGCGATCGCCGCGAGGTCGAGCTCGACGCCGCCGATCGCGGGGAGGCAGGCGAGCACCGTGACGGCGGCGAGGGCCGCGACCACGACGAGGCGCAGCGGCCAGGTGCGGGGCCGGGGCGGGATCGCGAGCCGCTCGGTCGTCACGGCGTCGTCCCCAGCCGGTCCTGCGGCTGGATGCGCCGGCCGTAGATCTCCTCGAAGTCGGCGTCGGAGGCGCCTGCGGCCGGGCCGTCGTAGACGAGCTCGCCCGCCCGCAGCCCGATCATGCGGGTCGTGTAGTCGCGCGCCAGATCCATGAGGTGGAGGTTGACGAGCACGGTGAGGCCGCGGTCGGCGCTGAGCGAGACGAGCTCGGCCATCACGGCGTGCGCGGTCGGCGGGTCGAGGCTCGCGACCGGCTCGTCGGCGAGCATGACGGCGGGCTCCTGCGAGAGGGCTCGCGCGATCGCGACGCGCTGCTTCTGGCCGCCCGAGAGGGATCCGGCGCGGGTCCAGAGCTTGTCGAGCATGCCGACGGAATCGAGCGCGCGGAGCACGATCTCGCGGTCGCGGGCGCTCGGGATCCCGAACAGCGTGCGCAGCGGGCCGGCGCCGGCGAAGCGGCCGACGAGCGCGTTGCGGTGCACGTCGACGCGCTCGGCGAGGTTGAACCCCTGGAAGATCATGCCGACGTGTCCGCGCAGCTCGCGCAGGCGGCGGCCAGACAGCTCGGACACGACGTGCGGGCCGACCTCGACGGATCCGCTGGTCGCGGGAACGAGGCCGTTGATCGTGCGGATGAGGGTCGACTTGCCGGATCCGGACAGGCCGACGACCGAGACGATCTCGCCGGGAGCGATGTCGAGGGTGACGTCGCGCAGGGCGGCGGTTCCGTTCGGGTAGGTGACCGAGACGCGATCGAGGCGCACGGGCCACGACGCGGAGGCCGGGGCGACCCCGGCCTCCGCTCCGAGAGGGACGGACGGGGTCATCCGGCGAACTGCTCGAGGATCTCGCCGTAGCGGGCGATCTCGTCGTCGGCGGTCTCGCTCGTCCAGTCGGAGAGGCCGACGAGGTCGAACATGACGTCCGCGGCCTCGTCCGACGAGTCGGCGTAGTCGTCGAGCAGCGTGGTCAGCTCGGCGACGAGGTCGTCGGGCAGCGTGCTCGACACGGCGACGCCGCCGTTCGGGATCATCTCGGTGTAGGCGAACGCGACGGCCCTGTCGGCGATGTCGGGCACCTCTTCCGCGACCGTGGTGCGCGCGTCCCAGTAGGCGAAGCCGACCTCGGCGTCGCCGTTCGCGACCGCGAGCACGGCGTTGTTGTTGCCCTCGACGGGCACCTGGGTGATGTCGGCGTCGGTGTCGAGGCCGAGGTCGCGCATGGCGACGACGGGGTACTGGTAGCCGGCCGGCGAGGTCGCGGCCTGCAGGGCGACGCGCGCGCCGTCGGCCTCGGCGAGCTTCTCGACGCCCTTCGGGCCCTGGCCGGTCGCGGACGCGCCGACCTCCTCGAGTCCGTTGCAGTACGACAGCTCGATGCCGCTCGCGTCGTAGGTCGCGAGCACGGGCTCGTCCTCGCAGAACGTGTCGGGGTCGTTCGTGTAGGCGACGGCGGCGTACGAGGTCGCCCCGAAGCGCACGTCGCGCAGGATCAGCTCGGCGTCGTACTGCTGGGTCGCCTGGTAGAGGGATCCGGCGTCGGTGATGATGACCTGCGCCTGGTCGGCGCCGAGGGCCTCGACCGTCGCGGCGTAGTTGGTGGCGACGACCCCCTCGACCTCGATGCCGAGGCCGTCGGAGAGGTACGCGGTGAGCGGGTCGAGCGCCTCGGCGAGATCGGCGCCCTCGACGGACGGCACGAGCGAGAGGGTGATCTTCGAGGGCCGCTCGCCCTCGGCCGGCTCGTCGGCGCCGCTGCAGCCGGCGAGTCCGAGGGCGAGGGTCGCGACGGCGCCCGTCGCGATCAGGGTCTTGCGCATGGTGGGTGTCACCTTTCGGAGGGGGTGTTCGTGCCCGGCGGCACAGGACGGTCCGCGTGGGCGCGGGCCCACGCGAGGATCGGATCCGCGAGGTCGGCGAGCGACGCGGCGCGCATCGTCACCTCGGCGGGGGAGGTCTGGGCGGTCGCCCCGACGAGGGCGGTGTCGGCGCCGAGGGCGGCGGCGGGGGCGAGGTCGTTCTCGACGATGTCGCCGACGGACAGCACGGGGCCGTCGGCGAGGGCGCGGCGGATGATCCGCTCCATCCCGGCGGGCTTGCGGGCGTCGAACAGCAGCTCGTCGAACAGGTCGCGCACGCCCCAGGCGCCGAGCACGCGCTCGACGCCGAGGTCGGGGGCGTTGGTCGCGAGCACGACCCGGACGGACGCGGGCAGCGCGGCGAGCAGGTCGCCGAGGCCGGGGGCGATGTCGACCGGCGCGTCCGGGCGGCCGAGGGCGTCGCGGCTCGCGAGGTAGGCGCGCTGCAGCTCGTCGGGGGAGAGGCCCGCCTCGGCGCCGCGCACGGCGACGATGTCGTATCCGTCGCGGAACGCGGTCTCGGATCCGCGCTCGAACCTCTCGATCGTCTCCTCGACCCGTGCGAGCAGGCCGCCGCCGGCGAGCCGCTCCGCCTCTCTCGCGTAGGCCAGCACGGGGCCGTGGCCCACGGCGACGGTGCCGTCGAAGTCGAAGACGATGGTCGATGTCACGCGGTGCGCTCCCTCGGGTTGTGGTCAATGCGTTCACAGTAGCGATGGCTTGTGGACGAAACGACCACCGGGAGGTGAACTCTTGGTGTCGGCCGGTCGGTTGCCGTGGCTGCGGAGGGGCGAATGCACGACGACGCCATTTCTCCGCCCGCCCCGCGCGACACGCCGCTTCGGGCGCGACCGCGCCGAGAAATGGCGTCGTCCTGCACGGGGCGCCGGTGCTGATCCGCGCCTGGTCTGCCACGGACCGCTGCTCTGGGTACCGCGGGGAGGACCCGCGCCGGGTGCGTAGGCGTCCGCGCCGTGTTCCTGTTCGTCGAGGTGCACGACGACGCCAGAATCTGGTCGGGCCCCTGCGACACGCCGCCCCGGCGCCTGTCGCGTCGGGAAGTGGCGTCGTCGTGCACGCACGCGCCGACGAACAACCGGACGGCTGGCGGTATCCACCCCGCGTAGGCTCCCTGTCGTGACCGCCCCGCCCGCCCTCGACGAAGTCCTCGCCTGCGTGCGCCGCGACGCCCGAGAGGGCCTCCTCGACGCCTGGGCCTGGTCGACCGTGATGGACGAGCACGTCGGCGGCGCCGTCGTGGACGAGGAGATCGTGCGCGCGCTGCACGAGACGGCGGGGGGCCGCTTCCGATTCCCCGTCGGGCACGCGGGCCTGCTGCACGTGTACGGCTACCTGTTCTCGACCGTGCGCACGCCGTTCGGGGGGAAGAGCGACCGGTGGAACGACGGCGTCCTCGCGACCCGCCTCGGCCGGGAGCCCGGCGCGTTCCGCCTCGGCGACAGCCCGGACGAGACGCCCCTCGCGCGCGTGACCTCTGCCGGGCTGCCCCTGCTGCTCGATCCTCCCGACGGCGCGGTCGTCCGCGACGAGGCGGTGGGCGGCCTCCGCACCCGGGCGGTCGTCGTCCCGGCGCCCGACGGATCCGGGGTGCTCGTGTCGGGGACGAACGAGAACGACGGCCTGCGCCTCGTCACGCTCTTCCCCGTCGCCGATGCCGAGGCGTTCGCCGCCGACGTCGCCGCGTCGCCCCCGCGACTGCGCTGGAACGCGGCCCCGCGTCCCTGACCGCGGCGCCTCTCCGCCCCGTCGGACGACGGACGGATGAGGCCGTGGGCGGAAGGGGATGAGCCGGGGGATGACGAAGGGTGAAAAAGGGGGTGAGATCCCCCGCATCGCCCGTCACGCAGCCCTCAGGCGCGGATAGCGTCGCCGAGGTCAGAGAGAAGTCCGTCTGCGCTGGGTGCCTTCTGCCCGGCGCAGAGTCATGGGGAGGGATGAATCGGCCGTGCCATTCATCCGCACCATGTTCCTGGACTTCGGCAACGAGGTCGAAAGGAACGACGTGAAAGAAACGAAGCGATGGGGCCGACGCGGCCCCGGGAGCACCGAGGGGGGTGACGGTCGATCGCCCCTCCGGGCGCTCCGTCCTCGGACGCGGGCGCAGGGCTCTGGCGATCGCCCTGGCCTCCTCGCTCGCGGTGCTCGGCGGAGCGGGAGCGGCGAACGCCGTCGAGGCGACGGTGACGCCGGCGCCGAACCCGCCCATGCCCGAGGCGTGCGAGCTGGAGCTGGCGTTCAGCCTCGATCTGTCCAACTCGGTCGACGACCAGCAGCTGCAGCAGATGCGCGAGGGCGTCGCGGAGCTCGCCGAGGGCCTCAGCGAGTACCCCGTGCGCCTTGCGCTGCACAGCTTCGCCTCGAGCGCCCCCGCCACCGGGGCGCCGAGCAACCAGCCGCTGCCGCTGACCGCGCTCGACGAGGCCGGCATCCAGACGGTCGCCGACTGGGTGAACGGGATCCAGCGCCCCGCCTCGCAGCAGGGCGGCACGAACTGGGATCGCGCCTTCGCCGCGGCGGCGGGCGCCTCCGAGCACGACGGCGGCCTGCTGTTCGTCACGGACGGCAACCCGACGCAGTACGGCAGCCCCGCGCAGGGCCCGGGCAGCTCGACCGCTCTCGCCACCATCGACGCCGCCGTCGAGAGCGCCAACGCGTTCAAGGCGCAGGGCTCCCGCGTCATCGGCGTCGGCCTGACCGACAACATCGCCGACGTGGGCGAGTTCCGCCAGCACATGGCGCAGATCTCCCGCCCCGTCGAGGGCAGCGACTACCTCGAGACGGACTTCGAGAACCTCTCGGAGCTCGTCCTGCAGTTCGTCGAGGCCGACTGCGCGATCGACCTGGTGAAGACCGGATCGATCATCGACGACGACACGATTCGCTACGAGTTCACCGCGACGAACAACGGCGGCCGTACGCTGACGGACGTCGCGATCGACGACCCGAAGCCGGGTCTGTCCGACCTCGAGTACAGCTGGCCGGGCGAGCCGCGCGTGCTCCAGCCGGGCGAGTCGGTCACGGCGACGGCGACCTACGTGCTGACGCAGGCCGACGTGAACGCCGGCCAGGTCGACAACACGGCGACCACGACCGGCACCCCGCCCTCCGGCGACCCGGTCGAGGACGAGGACGACGTGACGGTCCCGGTCGACCCGGCCGCGGCGATCGACCTCGTGAAGACCGGCGGGAGCGTCACGGCAGGGATCGCGCTCCTCGCGCTCGTCCTGCTGGTCGCCGGGGCGGAGCGATCCTGCTCATCGCTCGCCGTCGCCGCATGACCGCGTAGCGGTCCCGGCGGAAGAGCCGGTGCTCGGAGGGTCCCCCTCTCCGGGCACCGGCCCTTCGTCGTGCCGTGCGCCCGCGCCTCCGAGCGCGGGGCACGGCGTCGTTGCGCAGCCGACCGGGCGCTCCGGCGAGGCGCACGACAGCGCCCGGGCGAGGCACCGGCGGGATCTCAGCCGGCCGGGGCGACGCCGCCGAACTCGCCGCGGAGGTAGCGCTGGTGGGCGTCGATCGCCGCGAGGGTCGCCGCCGTCGGAGACCGGCCGTCCGCGCCGTGCGCGAGCGGCGTCTCGCCGCGCAGCAGCGCGAAGTTCATCGAGGTGGCGCCCGGGCGCACGACGGATCCGTCCCACAGCACGATCTCGGTGGCGCGCGGCGCGCGCAGGGTGGGCGGGCCGATCCCGATCACGCGGATCGCCGCCCAGGGGATGCGCCGCGTGCGGAGGAACGAGACGACCTCGATGCCCGCGGTCGTCACGCTGAAGCGCTGCCGATACGCGATCACGAACAGCAGGCCGCCGACGACGAGCAGCGCCGCGCATCCGAACGCGACCGACGCGATCGCGATCCCGTTCGCGCGCATCAGCCCGATGCCGAGCGCGACGAGCATCCCCGCGACGGGGACGAAGGCGACGGCGAACACGGCGCCCGCGACCGCCAGACCCCACATCCGATGCGGCGTGCGGAACAGCACGGCGGGCGCCGCGGGCGTCATCGGGGCGTCAGCGGTAGTTCGTGAACTGCAGCGCGACGTCGAGGTCCTGCGACTTCAGCAGGCTGATGACCTGCTGCAGGTCGTCGCGGCTCTTCGACGAGACGCGGATGCCGTCGCCCTGGATCTGGCTCTTGACGCCCTTCGGGCCCTCGTCTCGGATGATCTTGTTGATCTTCTTCGCCACGTCCTGCGCGATGCCCTCCTTGAGGGTCGAGACGATCTTCGCCTGCTTGCCGCTCACGAACGGCTCACCGGAATCGAGGCTCTTCAGCGAGATGCCCCGCTTGATGAGCTTCGACTGGAACACGTCGAGCGCCGCCGTCGCGCGGTCCTCGCTGTTCGCGGTGATGAGGATCTGCTCGCCCGACCACTCGATCGTCGTCTCGGTGCCGCGGAAGTCGTAGCGCTGCTGGATCTCCTTGCTCGCCTGGTTGAGGGCGTTGTCCGCCTCCTGGCGATCGACCTCGGAGACCACATCGAAAGAACTGTCAGCCATGCCCCGAGCCTACTTCTAGACTGGCCGGATCATGCAGGAGCTGACCGCCGACGACATCCGCGCGTCGTTCATCAACGCCGACGATCGAGACCTCGAGCTGCTCGACGTGCCCGTCTCCGCCGCCCTGGCCGACTGGTTCGCCCTCGACTTCCTCGCCTGGCGCGACCCGAGCACGCGGCGCTGCTACGTGATCGTCGAGCTCGACGGGGAGCCCACGGGAATCGTGCTGCGATCGGCCGGATCGTCCTCCCGCGCCCGCAACAGCATCTGCAACGTCTGCCGCACGATGCAGCCGGGCAACCAGGTGGCGCTGCTCAGCGCCCGCAAGGGCGGCGAGGCCGGCGAGCGGGGCGACAGCATCGGCACCTACATGTGCGCCGACGTGTCCTGCCATCAGAACGTGCGCCTCGCGCATCCCCTCGCCCCCGGCGAGTTCCGCGCCAGCGTCGACCTCGCGATCGACCAGGCCGCCCACCGGATGCGGGAGTTCGTGCGCCGCGTGCGCGACGGCGACTGACCGACGCCGTTCCGTCGGAGACCCGGCCGCGGCGCGCTCCGGCGCCGGCCGTCCGCCACCGACGTCGCAGGATCCCCGACAGCGCGGCGCGCGGATCGCTGGAGCAATCGGATAAAAGGTCGCCCTCCCGGTTCGCTAGCCTCGAAGCGAGGCGGGTCTCCGCCGCTCGTCGACCCTCCGGAGGGATCATGTCCGCCCCTGCCCCGACCGTCCTGCGCGCGCTGCGGTCTCCCCGCATGCTGAGCCGCGAGGTGCTCGCGGGGCTCGTCGTGGCGCTGGCCCTCATCCCGGAGGCGATCGCCTTCTCGATCATCGCGGGCGTGGATCCGCGGGTGGGCCTGTTCAGCTCGTTCGTCATGGCCGTGTCGATCGCGTTCGTCGGCGGCCGCGCCGCGATGGTGTCGGCGGCGACGGGCGCCGTCGCGCTCG
The DNA here is from genome assembly GCF_050958665.1 of Microbacterium sp. gxy059. NCBI lineage: Bacteria > Bacillati > Actinomycetota > Actinomycetes > Micrococcales > Microbacteriaceae > Microbacterium > Microbacterium sp. gxy059. Next base: position 72,576 of record NZ_JAMXWT010000011.1, read on the forward strand.
TCGTGGCCGACGTCGCCCCCACGTACGGCCTCGAATACCTGCTCGCGACGATCCTCCTCGCGGGGGTGTTCCAGATCCTGCTCGCCGTGTTCGGCGTCGCGAAGCTCCTGCGGTTCATCCCGCGCAGCGTGATGGTCGGCTTCGTGAACGCGCTCGCGATCATCGTGCTCATGTCGCAGCTGCCGCACCTGCTGGGGGTGCCGTGGCTCACCTACCCGCTCGTGGTGCTGGGCGTCGTCGTCATCGCGATCTTCCCGCGCCTCACCACCGCGATCCCCGCGCCGCTCATCGGCGTGGTCGTCGTGACGGCCCTCGTGATGATCGTCGGGTGGGATCTTCCCACCGTCGGCGACCAGGGAGAGCTGCCCCGGACGCTGCCCGGCTTCCTGCTGCCCGCCGTTCCGCTCACGGGGGAGACCCTCGCGATCATCGCGCCGTACGCCGCGGGCGTCGCGGTCGTGGGCCTCGTCGAGTCGCTCATGACGGCGAAGCTCGTCGACGACATCACCGACACCCCGTCGTCGAAGACGCGCGAGGCGGCGGGCCAGGGCATCGCGCAGATCCTCTCGAGCCTGTTCGGCGGGATGGGCGGATGCGCGGTGGTCGGCCAGACGATGATGAACGTCAAGATCTCCGGCGCCCGCACGCGCATCTCGACGTTCCTCGCCGGCGTCTTCCTCCTCATCCTCGTGATCGTGTTCGGCGACTTCGTGGCGGGGATCCCGATGGCGGCTCTCGTCGCCGTGATGGTGATGGTGTCGTACGCGGCGTTCGACTGGCACTCCGTGCGGCCATCGACGCTGCGGCGCATGCCGAAGAGCGAGACCGCGGTGATGCTCGTCACGGTCGTGCTGACCGTGGTCACGGAGAACCTCGCGATCGGCGTCGGCGCGGGGATCGTCGCGGCCGCCGTGCTGTTCGTGCGCCGCGTCGCGCACTTCACGACCGTCGCGCGCACTCTCTCGGACGACGGCGAGAGCGTGCGGTACGCGGTGCGGGGCGAGCTGTTCTTCGCCTCGTCGAACGATCTGACGACGCAGTTCTCGTATGCGGAGGATCCGGCGCGGGTCGTCATCGACATGTCGCAGTCGCACGTGTGGGACGCGTCGACCGTCGCGGCCCTCGACGCGATCGAGCACAAGTACCGGCAACGCGGCGCCCGGGTCGAGATCGTCGGCATGAACGACGCCTCCGGCGACTTCCACGGCCGCCTCACCGGCAACCTGCCGTAGGCGGCCGTCACACGCGCGCCCCGTCCGGCGCCCCTGGATACCCTGGGGGAGTGACTGAGAACGCGCGCATGAACGTCGAATCCTTCAACCTCGACCACACGAAGGTGGCGGCGCCGTATCTGCGGCTCGCCGACCGCAAGCAGCTGCCCGCGGGCGACGTCATCGTGAAGTACGACGTGCGCTTCGCGCAGCCGAACGTCGCGCACCTCGAGATGCCGGTGATCCACTCGCTCGAGCACCTGTTCGCCGAGAAGAGCCGCGACCACTCCGACCGCGTCGTCGACTTCTCGCCCATGGGATGCCAGACGGGCTTCTACCTGATCCTGCAGGGGGAGCACACCGTCGAGGAGGTCGCGGACCTCGTCGAGGCGACCCTGCGCGACGTCGCGACCGCCGACGCCGTGCCCGCCGCCAACGAGGTGCAGTGCGGCTGGGGCGCGAACCACACGCTCGAGGGCGCTCAGGAGGCCGCGCGCGCCTTCCTCGACCGCCGGGGCGAGTGGCTCACGGTGTTCGCCGACGGATCCGCGGAGCCTGCGGCATGACCGCTCTCGTCATCCAGGTGGCGATGGAGGAGGAGGCGCAGCCGTTCCTCGACGCCGCCGACCAGGTCAGCGAGCCCGTCGAGATCGGCCGCGCCGTGCATCGCGGGCTCGCGGTCGGCGACGCCACGGTCGTGCTCGTGCGCTCGGGCATCGGCATGGTGAACGCGGCGGTCGCGGCGGCGGGCGCGATCGCGCGCTACGGATCCGACGACGTCGCGATCGTGAGCGCCGGCACCGCCGGAGGCCTCGCCGCCCAGGTCGAGGTGGGCGACGTGATCGTGGCCTCCGAGGCGATCAACGTGCAGGCGGACGCGCGTGCGTTCGGCTACGCGCTCGGCCAGGTGCCGGGGATGCCCGAGGCGTATCCGGTCGACGAGGGGCTGCGCGCGGCGCTCGCCGCGGTCGAGGTCGAGGGCGTCGCGATGCGCGCGGGCGCGATGGGGGCGGGCGACCGCTTCGTCACGAGCGACGCAGCGCTGACGCTGCGCGAGGAGTTCCCCGCGCTCCTGTCGATCGATATGGAGACGGCGGCCGTCGCGCACGCGGCTCTGCTGCACGGGGCGCGCTTCGCGGCCGCGCGCGGCGTGAGCGACCTGTGCGCGCCCACCGCCGACCAGTTCGAGACGCACGTCGACGACGCCGCGGCGCGCTCGGCCCGCGTCGTGCTCGCCGCCCTCGGATCCCTCGTCCGATGACCCTCCGCGCCCCGGCCACCGCTGCCGCTGCCGTGCAGGACGACGCTGATCTGCGGCGTCGGGGTGCCGGATCCGGCGTGTCGGGCCGGTCGGCCCGGGTTCTGGCGTCGTCGTGCATTCGGCGCGTCGGGGCCCGGCGGCTGCGGTGGGCGTCGGCCGTGTCTGTTGCCGTCCTCGTGCACGACGACGCCGATCTGCGGCGCCGGGGCGGCGGATCCGGCGTGTCGCGTCTCCGGCGCCGCGTTCTGGCGTCGTCGTGCATCCGCGTCCGCCGAGAGGGGACCGCTCGATGACCGCGGCGCACCGGATCCGCCTCGACATCGCGTACGACGGCACGGACTTCTCCGGGTGGGCACGTCAGCCGGGGCTGCGCACGGTGCAGGGGACGATCGAGGCCGCCCTCGCGCGGGTGCTGCGCAGCGAGGTGCGGCTCGTCGTCGCCGGCCGCACCGACGCCGGCGTGCACGCGCTCGGCCAGGTGGCGCACGCCGACCTCGACGAGGAGCAGTGGGAGCGCGCCACGGCGCCGCGGAGGGGCGAGGCGACGCCCGCGGATCCCGTGTCGGGGCTCGCGCGCCGTCTCCGCGGGGTGCTGCGTCCGTACGCCGACGCGGCCGTGTCGCGCACCTCCACGGCGCCCGAGGGGTTCGACGCGCGGTTCTCGGCGATCTGGCGGCGGTACGCGTATCGGATCGTGGATGAGACGGCGGGCTACGATCCGATCCGCCGGAACGACACGACGACCGTGCGCGCGCACCTCGACGCGGCGCGCATGGACGACGCCGCGTCGCGTCTCGTCGGGCTGCACGACTTCGCCGCCTACTGCAAGCCGCGGGAGGGGGCGACGACGATCCGCACCCTGCTGGAGTTCGGCTGGCGGCGCGACGAGCGCGGCGTGCTCGTCGCGAACGTGAAGGCCGACGCGTTCTGCCACTCGATGGTGCGGGCGCTCGTCGGCGCCTGCGTCGCCGTGGGGCAGGGGCGCCTCGAGCCGGAGGACGTCTCGCGCCTGCGCGACGAGCTGACCCGCACGAGCGCCTTCGCGGTGCTCGACGCGCGCGGGCTGACCCTCGCCGAGGTGGGGTATCCGGCCGACGAGCTGCTCGCGTCGCGTGCCGATCAGACCCGCGCCCGGCGGGATCCGGGCGAGGTCCAAGGAGGCTCATAGCCTGTCTCTCCCGCAGGATGCCGGATCGGGCATATCGTGAGAGCACGATGCGAATTCTGTCCTATAACCTCCGCAAGCATGCGGCGGCTGGCGAGCTCGACTCGCTGTTCGACCGCTGGGAGCCCGATGTCGTGTGCCTGCAGGAGGCGCGCGTGGAAGACCTCCCGAGCCGTCTCGACGGACTGCGGCTCGCGGCGGCGACGGATCGCAACCGGCTGGGGCTCGCGGTGTACTACAGCGCGAGCACGTTCCGCTTCGTGGAGTCGGTGTCGATGGGGCTCAAGAGGTCTCTGCACGACATCGTGCTGAAGCCGGCGCACGAGCGGCTGCTCGGCGTGCAGCTGCACGACATCGACGCGAATCGCGAGGTGACGGTGGCGTCGTTCCACGCCGCCCCGCTGACCGCCCTGAACTCGCTGCGGCGCACGCAGATCCGCTCGGCGCTGCAGGCTCTCGAGCAGCTGGGGCCGGGCACGCCGACGGTGATGGTGGGCGACTACAACTATCCGGTGTTCAAGGAGCGCCTCGGCGATCAGGTGCGCGAGCACGGCTACGACCTGTCGCTCAGCAACCGGCGCACCTACACGCGGTATCGCTTCTTCAAGGGGCACTACGACTTCGTCACGTCGCAGGGCCTCGCGATCGACGACGTCATGACGCTGCCGCAGGGCACGAGCGACCACCTGCCGATCATCGTCGAGGCCGACTACCGCCGCGGCGGCTGACGCGCGGGATCCGGGATCATCCGGCCGTTTCGCTCTAGTGTGGACGCATGGCTCAGCATCCCATCACGCGCGCGACGGCGAAGTCGTTCGGGCCGTTCCACGACGTCGACATCGAGCTGTCTCCCGGGCTGAACGTCGTCGTCGGCGACAACGCGACGGGCAAGTCGCAGCTGCTGAAGCTGCTGTACTCGTGCACCAAGTCGCTGAAGGACGCGCGGTCGCTGACGAAGAAGGATCTGAACGGCGATCTCGCGTCGAAGCTCGACGGCGTCTTCCGCCCTGACTCGCTGGGGCGGCTGACGCGGAGGGTGAAGGGCAAGGCCAGGGCGGAGATCTCGGTGAAGTACGCGCAGATCGGCGACGAGCTGCGCTTCGGCTTCTCCTCGCACGCGAAGACCGAGGTGGGCGTCGCGAGCATTCCGAATCGCGAGCTGGACGACGAGCCGGTTTTCCTCCCGTCGCACGAGCTCCTGTCTCTCGGATCGACGTTCATCGCCCTCTACGACGCCTACGACACGGGGTTCGAGGAGACGTGGCGAGACACGGCCGATCTGCTCCAGCGACCGGCGCTGCGCGGCCAGCGTGGCGCGGAGGCGAGCGCGCTGCTCCAGCCGTTCTCCGAACTACTGCAGGGCGGATCCGTCGTCGAGTCGGACGGACGGTTCTCCCTGCGGCAGCCGGGCATCGGGAACCTGGAAGCGCCGCTGCTCGCGGAGGGGCATCGCAAGCTCGCGATGATCGTGCGGCTCATCGCCAACGGCGTGCTCCTCGAAGGCGGGTACCTGTTCTGGGACGAGCCGGAGGCGAACCTCAATCCGGCGTCGCAGCGGGCCGTGGCGCACGCGCTGGTGCATCTGGCGCAGAGCGGCGCGCAGATCGTCGTCGCGACCCACAGCATGTTCCTCCTGCGCGAGCTGCAGATGAACGGCGAGACCCTGTCGCCCCGTTACATCGGCCTGAGCAGGCGGCAGGAGGACGACGAGCAGATTGCGGTCGCCGAGGTCGTCGCGCAGGTGACCGATGACCTGGACAACCTCGAGTACGTCGCCGCGCTCGAGGCGGAGGCGGAGCAGGCCGGCCGCTACCTGGCCTGGTGATCCGGATGCCCGGGGAGCAGCCAGGCGAGCTCGAGATCGACGGCACCTTCTTCGCGTTCCCGGATCACTGGGATGTCGACGTCTTCGACACGTGGAACCAGTTCGCGAAAGCCGCGGGCGAGCTCGGTCTGCAGGGCTGTGACGTCGTGGCGTGCGGAGACGGCGCCCTGTGGATCATCGAGATGAAGGACTACACCTACGACGGCGCGGACCAGCCGCAGGATCTCGCGCGCACGGTCGGGCTGAAGGCGGCGGGGACGATGGCGACGCTCTACGCCCTGCAGCGCAGCACCGCGCAGAGCGCGGCCCAGGAGTTCGCGGTGCGGAGTGCGGGGGCGTCGCGGATCCACCTCGTGCTGCACGTCGAGGTCAAGGACGGCGGGCGCAAGGCGAAGCAGATCCGCGCGGTCCTCATGCCGTTGGAGATGAAGCTGAAGAAGGTCGGAAAGGCGCTGGGGCTGAGCGCGTCGTACGTCACGTCGACTCTCGCTCCGGATCCGCGCACGCCGTGGACGGCGCGGCGGGATCCGTCGACGCGCGCACAGCACCGAGACCGCTGAGCTCTCGCGGGGCCTTCGCCGACCGACGCGCCCTACTCGGCGGCGCAGACCGTGACGTTCTCGATCTCGAGCAGCACGGCGCCGGTGCAGGAGATGTCGCCGTTGTTGGCGCGGTCGTTCCACATGAGCAGCGGCGCCCCCTCGATGTTCTCGGGCGGGGCGTCGTAGAGCGCGAGGTGGGATCCGGCGAGCACGACGATGCTGATCGTGGGGCTCCAGGCGGTGGCGATCTGCGGGGCGTCGAGCTCTGTGACGGCGCTCGCGATCTCGCGCTGCTGCGCCAGCTCGTTCGGCGCCCGCAGCGCGGTGGTCGCGGCGAGCCCCGTCTGCGCGGCGACGGCGATGGCGAGCACCGCGGCGGCTCCGACGCCGAGCGCCCGGAGGGCGGGGCGTCGAGGCGGATCGGCGGATGCGGCGCCGCCCGCGCCAGGCCCTCCCGCGGGGCGCGTGACCGCGTCGCCCGGTCCGGGACGGTGCTCGGCCGCTGCGCGACGCGGGCTCGCGCCCTCCGCGCCGCGTTCGCCCGCCGGGGTGCGCATCGGATCCGCCGCTCCCGCAGGAGCCCGCGCCGCGAGGGAGCGGATCGCGAGCACGGCGAACGCGGCGAGCACGGGTGCGAACGCGAGCACGCCGGGGGCGGGGTGGCGCGGCCAGAGGGGGGTGTGCGCGGCGGTGGACCACCAGCCGACGTACGCCGCGAGCCCGACGAGCGCGCCGGCGAGCAGGGGCATCCGCTCGTCCCGCCACAGGGCGCGGCGCTCGGGCGGCGCGAGACGCCAGACGGCGAGGGTCCCGACGGCGATCGCGATGAGCACGAGCGCGAGCGTCGCGACGCCGGGCAGGCGCCACGCGTCGACGAGGGTCGCGAGCTTCTCGACGACGGTGGTGCGGGCGTCCACCTGCCCGCCGTCGAGGAGGAACTCCTTCGTGCTGCGCAGGTGTCCCAGGTATCCGCTGCGGCCGAGCGAGAGGAAGATGCCGATCTCGACGATCAGCGTGGGGACCCCCGTGCAGACGACGGGCAGGATCAGCGAGCGCAGCCGGCGCAGCCACGGCACGCCGTGCTGAGCGAGGAGGAGGGCGACGACGAGCGCGGGGGCGGCGAGGAACGCGATGTACTTCGCCTGGATCGCGCATCCGAGCAGCAGCCCGGCGAGCCAGGGCCGACGGCGCACGGCGATGAGCGCCCACGCGATGAGCGCCGCGGCGGGGATCTCGCCGAGCACGTCTGCGGGGCCCTGGATGGGCGACACGGTGCCCGTCGCGTCGAAGGCGAGCGGCACGGAGACGGCGACGAGCGCGGCCCAGCGTCCGCCGATGCGGCGTCCGAGGATCCAGAGCGCGGCGAGCAGCGCGGCGAAGAAGATGAGGGGGACGAGGCGGGAGCCGATGACGAGGTCGGCTGGCAGTTCGATACGTACGTCGGCCGCGGCTGCACCTGGGTCGATCCCGCAGAGGACGAGCAGTGCACGGCGTATCGCGAAGAGCTGGACGAGAGGTTCTCCAGCGGCGAGTACGACGTCATCATCACGACCGCGTTCCGCGGCCACGACACGACGAGCGAAAGCGCTCACGACTCGCGGAGGCTCAGGCTTACGCGTGGAGCCGCGCCATCGACGCGGGAACCGAGGTCATCGCGGCGGCCGACAACCCGCTCGTGCCCGAGTCGATGGAGGACTGCGTCATCGAGCATCCCGGAGACGCGCTGGACGGCAGCGCTTGCGTGCTCGATCCGGAGCGAGCGACGACGCCCGTCGACTCGCAGTTCGAGGCGGCCGAGATCGAGAGCCGCGCGCACGTCGTCTCCCGCACCGACTTCTACTGCGATGACGACGGGTGCCCGATGGTCATCGGGAACGCGATCGTGTATCGCGATGCGCACCACATGTCCGCCCCGTTCCTGCGCACCCTCTGGTCGTACTTCTACGAGCGTGCGACCGAGGCCGTCCCCGCCCTCGCGGAGGGGCGGGGGTGAGTGTCGCCGAGCGCGCGTCCGGGTCTCGTCGCCATTCGCGGCGCGGGCGCGGTGCACGATGCCGTCGCTCCGCAGAGCGAGGTCTTCTCGCGCTCCGGGCGCGGCCGACTTCCCGGGGGTCTGACCTCGTCCTTCACGGGGCGGGAGAAGCGCGGGGGAGCTCCCTCGCCTGAAGCCCGAGGTCCGACGGGATCCGCGAGACGAGGCTGAAGGCGCGGAGGGGCTCCGCGGCGAGCTCAGCCCCGGAGTGCGAGCCCCGGCAGCAGCGCGTCGAGCTTGGCGGCCGTGTCCTCCCAGCCGTCGACGGCCACGCAGGCGACGCCCATCGCCAGCACGGGGTAGTCGTTGCCGTCCGGGTCGAGGCGGTCGCCGTAGAACAGCATGTCGTCGAGGGCGATGCCCGTCTGCTCTGACAGCTGCGTCATGCCGTAGGCCTTGTCGATGCCCTTGCGGGTGATGTCCACCGACGTGGATCCGCCCGAGCGCACCTCCAGGTCGGGCAGGCGCCCCTGCACGGCGTCGCGCAGGCGCGACTTCTTCTCGCTCGTCGGATCCCACGCCTTCTTCGCGTCGACGGGCGCCGCCTGCCCGAGCGCCGAGAACGTGATCTGCGAGCCCCGATCCTCGAGGATCGGCCCCCACGTCTCCGTCTCCCAGAGGCCGAGGCGCTTCGCCTCCTCTTCGACGGCCGCGAGGGCGCGAGACCGCTCGTCGTCCGTCAGATCCCGGGCGTAGAGCGCCGAGAAGCCGGATCCGTCGTGGCGGTAGTACTGCGTGCCGCAGGTGGGCAGCAGGTGGAAGTGCGCGAGGGCGTCCGGCGCCTCCGGCAGCGCGTCGACGAGCTGCGACCGGAACTGCGCGATCTGGCCGCCCGAGATGATCGCCACCTCCACGCGTCGCGCGAGGTCGACGAGCAGCTGCGCGACGCGCGGCTCGGCGCGGGACTTCGAGGGGGCGAGGGTGTCGTCCAGGTCGAAGGCGACGAGGAGCGGCGCAGAAGCGGTCATGGCGTCCATTCTGACCGACAGCGCCGTCGTTTCATGTGAGGACCCTGGTCGCGTCCGATCCCCTCATCGGGTAATCTTGATCGCTGGTGCGCACACCTGTGCGCGCCGCGAACGTGAGCCCTCCACCGTCGTGTTGCCCGGCCGAGCCGGATCCAACCCTCCCGGAGTGGGATTCACGAACACCTCCGTTCGACGAGAAAGCAGCACTATCGTGACTCGCACCTACACCCCGAAGGCCGGCGACGCTCAGCCTCAGTGGCTCGTGATCGACGCCACCGACGTCGTCCTCGGCCGTCTCGCCTCGCACGCCGCCGCCCTCCTGCGCGGCAAGCACAAGGCGACCTTCGCCCCCCACGTCGACATGGGCGACTTCGTCGTCATCGTCAACGCCGACAAGGTCGCGCTGAGCGGCAACAAGCGCGAGCAGAAGCGCGCCTACCGCCACTCGGGCTTCCCGGGCGGCCTCAAGTCGGTCTCCTACGACGAGCTCCTCGACAAGAACTCGCCCCGCGCCGTCGAGAAGGCCGTCCGCGGCATGCTCCCGAAGAACACGCTGGGCCGCCAGCAGCTCAAGAAGCTGAAGGTGTACGCCGGTGCCGAGCACCCGCACGCCGCGCAGCAGCCCCAGACGTACACCATCGACCAGGTCGCCCAGTAAGCGCCGCGGCTCATAAGGATCAACTGTGACTGACGAGATTCAGACCTACACCACCGAGTCGGCGGAGCAGGGCGACACGATCGTCGCCGAGCGCCCCGTCGTCAGCGTCCCCGGTGCGGCCGTCGGCCGCCGCAAGCGCGCCATCGCGCGTGCGCGCCTCAACCCGGGCTCGGGCGCGTTCACGGTCAACGGCCGTGCGCTCGAGGAGTACTTCCCGAACAAGCTGCACCAGCAGCTCATCACCGACCCCTTCACGCTGCTCGGCCTCACGGGCGCGTACGACGTGACCGCCCGCATCACGGGCGGCGGCCCCTCGGGCCAGGCTGGCGCCCTGCGCCTCGCCATCGCGCGCGCGCTCAACGAGATCGACCGTGAGAACAACCGTCCCGCTCTCAAGAAGGCCGGCTTCCTCACGCGCGACGCTCGCGTCATCGAGCGCAAGAAGGCGGGTCTCAAGAAGGCCCGTAAGGCGTCGCAGTTCTCGAAGCGCTGATCCGGCGTATGCCTCTCTTCGGCACGGACGGCGTGCGAGGGCTCGCCAATGGCGCCCTCACCGCAGACCTTGCCCTCTCCCTGGCCCAGGCGACTGCCGTCGTCCTGGGCCAGGGGCGTTCCGCCGAGGCGCGCCGAGCCCAGGGCCGGCGCGCCAAGGCGGTCATCGCCCGGGATCCCCGCATCTCCGGGCAGTTCCTCGGGGCGGCGGTCTCGGCGGGTCTCGCATCGAGCGGCGTCGACGTCTACGACGCCGGCGTCATCCCGACCCCCGCGCTCGCGTTCCTCGTGAACGACTTCGACGCCGACTTCGGCATCATGATCTCGGCGTCGCACAACCCCGCGCCCGACAACGGCATCAAGATCTTCGCGCGCGGCGGGGTCAAGCTGCCCGACATCGTCGAGCGGCGCATCGAGGAGCACCTCGAGCAGCCCAAGCTGCAGCCCACCGGGGCCGACGTCGGCCGCATCGCGCGGTTCGCCGACGCCGAGGACCGCTACCTGCTGCACCTGCTCGGCACGCTCCCCGCGCGCCTCGACGGCCTGCACGTCATCATCGACTGCGCCAACGGCGCCGCCGCCGGTGTCTCGCCGCAGCTCTTCGCTGACGCCGGCGCGACCGTCACGGTCATCGGCGCCGAGCCCGACGGCCTCAACATCAACGAGGGCGTCGGATCCACGCACCTCGATCACCTCGCGCGCGCCGTCGTCGAGCACGGGGCCGACGTCGGCATCGCGCACGACGGCGACGCCGACCGCTGCCTCGCGGTCGACGCGAACGGCCGCATCATCGACGGCGACCAGATCATGGCGATCCTCGCGACGGCGATGAAGGATCGCGGGCTGCTCGCCGACGACACCCTCGTCGCGACCGTCATGAGCAACCTCGGCCTGCTCCTCGCGATGGAGGAGCACGGCATCTCCGTCGTGCAGACGGCGGTCGGCGACCGCTACGTGCTCGAGGAGATGAACCGCAGCGGGTTCTCCCTCGGCGGCGAGCAGTCGGGCCACGTCATCATGAGCGACCACGCCACCACCGGCGACGGCCTGCTCACCGGCCTGCAGATCGTCGGCGAGATGGCCCGCACGGGCAAGACCCTCGCCGAGCTCGCCGACGTCATGACCGTCTACCCGCAGATCATGATCAACGTGCCCGGCGTCGACAAGGCGCGCGTCGACGACGAGGGCGTGCAGGCCGCCGTGGCGGCCGCGGAGAGCGCCCTCGGCGACACCGGCCGCGTGCTCCTGCGCCCCAGCGGCACGGAGCCGCTCGTGCGCGTCATGGTCGAGGCGGCCGACGACGACACCGCCCGCGCTCACGCGGAGCGCCTCGCGGACGTCGTGAAGGAGCGCCTGGCGCTCTGACGAGAGAACGCGGCAGAGAGGGGATCCGGCGCACCGGATCCCCTCTCTGCATCCGCGGGCGGCCTCCGCTCCGCGCGGCGGGCGATGCTCGAACCGACGACCTGTTCATGACGAGTGAATCGGTGCGCCCGCACGCAGGCGACCCGACGGATCCCCCTTTTCCTCCGCGCAGCGCCCGCGTCTGCGTGCGCGGCGCTCGCGAGCACCGCGTGACGCGTCGGATCCGGCCTGCGTCTGCGGGCAGACCACTCGCGAGCGGAGGACGACGCGGCGCAGTCCGCCCTCGTCTCAGCGCACCGCCCTCGTCCCGGCGACGCGCGCCGGCCGGGCTACCAGCCCATGTCCTCGATGTAGCGCAGCAGCACGCCCTCGCGCAGCGCCCACGGGCTCACCTCGAGCTCGTCGACGTCGAGCGCCCGCATCGCCTCGTGCAGCACGACCGCTCCCGCCGTGATCTGGAAGGTTCGCTCGGGCGTCACGCCGGGCAGCTCCTGCCGCGCCGACGCGGGAACGCGCGCCAGCACGGGGATCCACGACGCGAGCTCGTCGCGCGGCAGCACCCACCGGTCGCGGCCCACCCAGCCGGGCCTCTTGTCGCCCGCGAGGCGCGCGAGCGACCGGATCGTCTTCGAGGAGCCCAGCACGTGATCGGGGCCCGGCAGGTGGCGGAAGCGCGTCGCGAACGGCTCCAGCACCGCGGCCGCATGCTCGGCGAGGCGCTCTACGCCCGCGTCGCCAGGGGGATCCTCCTGCAGGAATCGGATGGTCATGCGCCCCGCGCCGAGCGGAACCGACTCCGCCACCTCCGGAAGCTCCTCGCTGCCCGCGGCGATCTCGAGCGACCCGCCTCCGATGTCGAACAGCAGAATCTGCCCCGCCGACCAGCCGAACCAGCGCCGCACCGCGAGGAACGTGAACCGGGCCTCCTCCGACCCGCCCAGCACCTGCAGCTGCTGTCCCAGCCGCTCCTCGATGAGGGCGATCACGCGGGCGCCGTTCGTCGCGTCGCGGATCGCGCTGGTCGCCGTCGCGAGCAGCTCGTCGACCCTCTCCTGCTCGGCCTTCTCCCGTGCGCGGCTCACGGCCTCCAGGATCGCCTCGACGCCCTCGTCCGAGATGGACCCGTCCGGCAGCAGGAACCGCATCAGCCGCAGGGTCGTCTTCTCGCTGGTCCGCGCCAGCGGGCGACCGCCCGGCTGCGCGTTCGCGACGAGAAGGTGCACGGTGTTCGAACCGATGTCGAGGACGCCCAGACGCATGGGGAAACAATAGCGGCCGCGCGTCGCCCGCCCGAAGAGGCGCAGGCTCCCGGGGCACGGTGCGCCCTTGCGATGCACGACGACGCCATTTTTCGAGCTGGAGCCGCGGTATGGCGACTCTGCGGGATCGTGGGTGGGGGATTGGAGTCGTCGTGTATCCGGTGAGGTGGGGCGGGGCGCGATGCGGGCTCCCGGGGCGCGGCCGGACGCTGCCCAGGACCCCGGGGTGCGGCCTCGATGCACGACGACGCCATTTCTCGGCCCGGAGCCGCGGTATGGCGACTCTGCGGGATCGTGGGTGGGGGATTGGAGTCGTCGTGCATCCGATGGGGTGGGGCGGGGCGCGATGCGGGCTCCCGGGGCGCGGCCGGCGGCTCGGTATGATGACGCGGATGACCTCCGACAGCAGCTCCCTGCAGCTCTCCCTGTACCGCGAGATCCCGCGGGCCGACTGGGCGCGTCTGGCCAAGGGCATGGAACAGCCGCTCACCGAGCAGGAGGTCGTGCAGATCCGCGGCCTCGGCGACCGCCTCTCGGTCGACGAGGTGCGCGACGTGTTCCTCCCCATCAGCCGGCTCCTCAGCGGGTGGGCGAGGGGCGTGCGGCAGATCGGCGGCGAGATCGGCCAGTTCCTCGGCGAGCAGCAGCCGCGCATCCCCTTCGTGGTCGGCGTCGCCGGATCCGTCGCGGTCGGCAAGTCGACCGTCGCGCGGCTCATGCGCGAGCTCATGAGCCGCTGGAGCGACACCCCGCGCGTCGAGCTCGTCACGACCGACGGGTTCCTGCTGCCCAACGCCGAGCTCGAGCGCCGCGGCCTCATGGATCGGAAGGGCTTCCCCGAGTCGTACGACCGGCGCGCGCTCGTCGACTTCGTCACGCGCGTCAAGTCGGGGGAGGAGGAGGTGCGGGCGCCCTTCTACTCGCACATGAAGTACGACATCATGCCCGACGCCTCGGTCGTCGTGCGCCGACCCGACGTGCTCATCGTCGAGGGCCTCAACGTGCTGCAGCCCCCGCCCGCCCCCAACGATGTCGCCGTCAGCGACCTGTTCGACTTCTCGATCTACGTCGACGCCGACACCGCGCACATCGAGCAGTGGTTCATCGACCGCTTCCTCAAGCTGCGCGAGGCCGCCTTCTCCAACCCCGCGTCGTACTTCAACGTCTTCCAGCACCTCGACGACGACGAGGCGATCGACACCGCCCGCGGGATCTGGCGCGACATCAATCTGCCCAACCTCACCTCGAACGTCGAGCCCACCAAGCACCGCGCCACGCTCGTGCTGCGCAAGGGCGCCGACCACACCGTCGACAGCGTCCTCCTGCGCAAGCTGTGAATCTCGCGGCACGCGCACAGCGTCCGCGCATCTAGGCTTTTCCTCATGTGCGGCATCGTCGGATACGTCGGACCACGAAACAGCCAGGAGATCCTCGTCTCGGGTCTCGCCCGTTTGGAGTACCGCGGATACGACTCGGCGGGCATCGCCGTCGTCGACGGATCCGGGCACCTCGGCATGCGCAAGCGCGCGGGCAAGCTCCAGAGGCTCCGCGACTCGCTCGCCGACGACCCCCTGCCCGACGGCACGACGGGCATCGGCCACACCCGCTGGGCCACCCACGGCAGCCCCACCGACGCCAACGCCCACCCGCACCTCGCGGACGACGACCGTCTCGCCGTGATCCACAACGGCATCATCGAGAACTTCGCCGACCTGCGCGCCGAGCTCGAGCAGCAGGGATACGTCTTCCGCAGCGAGACCGACACCGAGACGGCCGCCGTGCTGCTCGGGCGCGAGTACCGCGCGTCGGGCGGCGACCTCGAGGCCGCCTTCCGCGCGGTCGTGCGCCGCCTCGAGGGCGCGTTCACGCTGCTCGCGATGCACGAGGACCACCCGGGTCTCGTCGTCGGCGCCCGCCGCAACTCGCCCCTCGTGATCGGCATCGGCGACGGCGAGAACTTCCTCGGATCCGACGTCGCGGCGTTCGTGGAGCACACCCGCCGCGCGCTCGCCATCGGACAGGACCAGATCGTCGCGATCACCCCCGAGGGCGTCGCCGTCACCGACTTCGACGGGGCAGGCGTCGAGCCGCAGGCCTTCGAGGTGTCGTGGGACCCCGCTGCCGCCGACAAGGGAGGCTGGCCGAGCTTCATGGCGAAGGAGGTCTCGGAGGAGCCGGAGGCCGTCGCCAACACCGTGCGCGGACGCGTGCGCGACGGCGGCATCGTCATCCCCGAGCTCGACGGCCTCGACGACCTGTTCACGGGCATCGACCGCGTCATCGTGCTCGCCTGCGGCACGGCCTACTACTCGGGCCTCGTCGGCAAGTACGCGATCGAGAAGTGGGCGGGGATCCCCGTCGACGTCGAGCTCGCGCACGAGTTCCGCTACCGCGACCCCATCGTCGGAGCGCGCACCCTCGTCGTCTCGATCAGCCAGTCGGGCGAGACGATGGACACACTCATGGCCGTCAAGGAGGCCGCGCGCCTCGGCGCCCGCACCCTCTCGATCTGCAACACGCAGGGTGCGACGATCCCGCGCGAGTCCGACGCGATCATCTACACGCACGCCGGCCCCGAGGTGGCCGTCGCCTCGACGAAGGCGTTCGTCGCGCAGATCACCGCGCTGTACCTCTTCGCGCTGCACGTCGGGCGCGTCCGCGGCGCGCTCGGCGCCGAGGCGGAGGCCGAGGCGATCGTCGAGCTGGAGGAGCTGCCCGGCCGCATCCAGTGGATCCTCGACAACGAGCAGGAGCACATCGAGCAGCTCGCGCACTGGATGGCCGACACCCGGTCGGTGCTGTTCCTCGGCCGTCACGTGGGCTTCCCGATCGCGCTCGAGGGCGCGCTCAAGCTCAAGGAGATCTCGTACATCCACGCCGAGGGGTTCGCGGCCGGCGAGCTCAAGCACGGCCCCATCGCGCTCATCGAGCCGGGCCAGCCCGTGTTCGTCGTCGTGCCCTCTCCGCGCGGATCCGCGACGCTGCACGCCAAGGTCATCTCCGCGATCGAGGAGATCCACGCCCGCGGCGCCCGCGTCATCGCGATCGCCGAGCAGGGCGACACCGCCGTGCTGCCGAAGTCGGACGAGGTGCTGCGGATCCCGCTCGCCGCGCCGCTGTTCGAGCCGATCCTCGCTGTCGTGCCCCTGCACGTCTTCGCGATGGGCCTCGCCGAGGCGAAGGGCCTCGACGTCGATCAGCCGCGGAACCTCGCCAAGTCGGTCACGGTCGAGTAGCGCGCCGCAGATCCCGGCGGGTCCGTCAATGGGGAGTTCTCCCCATCGACGGGCCCGTCAGAGGCACCTACGCTGAATCTGTTCAGTCAGGTTGGACTGCAGGGACATCGCGTCGCGAGCGGAGGGATCCGCTTCGCGAGGCGAGGACCTCAGCCCGCGCCGGCCGGCGATGCGCTCCCCGCATCCGACGCCTGACGCGCGGCGGGTCGGCATGAGTGACGTGGACGTGGGGTCGGACCGAATGGGGGTGTTCGGCTCCACGTCCATGTCCGTCGCCATCGGCGCGGCGTCATAGACTGCGGATCATGGCGGGACGACGGGCGGACGAGACGTGATCCTCGGCATCGGCGTGGACATGGTCGACATCGAGCGCTTCGAGGGGCAGATCACGCGTTCTCCCGCCCTCATGCGCCGGCTGTTCACCGACCACGAGCGCGAGCTGCCCCTGCGCTCCCTCGCCGCGCGGTACGCCGCGAAGGAGGCGCTCATCAAGGCTCTCGGCGGATCCGACGGCGTGCGCTGGCAGGAGATCGAGGTGCCGCGCCTCGGGGAGCGCACCGCTCCCGCTTACGTGCTCTCGGGCGAC
This sequence comes from Microbacterium sp. gxy059, assembly GCF_050958665.1. Taxonomy (NCBI): domain Bacteria; kingdom Bacillati; phylum Actinomycetota; class Actinomycetes; order Micrococcales; family Microbacteriaceae; genus Microbacterium; species Microbacterium sp. gxy059. The sequence continues at coordinate 89,176 of NZ_JAMXWT010000011.1, forward strand.
ACGGCGGGCACCCTCGCCGCCCGGGGCGTCGCGCGCACCCACCTCTCCCTGTCCCACGACGGAGGGCTCGCCCTCGCGTACGCCGTTCTCGAGGGGGCGCCCGCCGGCGACGAGCGCGACCGTGCGGAGGCCGCGGAGTGAGCGCCCCGATCCCGCAGGGCGTCCTGCGCGAGGCCGTCATCGACGCCGGGGCCATCGAGCACAACGTGCGCACCCTGCGCGCGACCGCAGGCACCCGCGAGTTCATCGCGGTCGTGAAGGCCGACGGCTACGGCCACGGCGCGCTCGCCGCCGCGAAGGCGGCCGTGCGCGGAGGCGCGACGCGCATCGGGGTCAGCGACGTCGACGAGGCGCTCGCCCTGCGCGACGCCGGCATCGACGCCCCGCTGCTCGCGTGGCTGCACGCGCCGGACATCGACTTCTCCCGCGCCGTCGCCGCCGACGTGCAGCTCGGCATCTCGAGCCTCGACCAGCTGGCCCGTGCGGCCCGGGCGGGGTCCGCGGAGCACCGCCCCGTCGTGCACCTCAAGGTCGAGACGGGGCTCGGGCGCAACGGCGCCGCGCCCGAGGCGTGGCCCGCCCTGTTCGCCGAGGCGTCGCGCCTCGAGCAGGCGGGGCAGCTGCGCGTCGACGGCGTCTTCAGCCACCTGTCCGGCACGAGCCGCGACCACGACCTCGCCCAGGCCGGCGTGTTCACGGACGCCGTGGCCCGCGCGGAGGCCGCGGGGCTGCGTCCCGGCCTGCGCCACCTCGCGGCGACCGCCGCCGCGATCGACCTGCCCGAGGCGCGCTTCGACGCCGTGCGCGTCGGCCTCGGCATCTACGGCCTCTCGCCGTTCGAGGGCCGCTCGTCGGCCGCTCTCGGCCTGCGCCCGGCCATGACGCTGCGCACCCGCATCGCCGCCGTGCGCCGCGTGGGGGCCGGCCACGGCGCCTCCTACGGATACACCTACCGCGCCGCCGCCGACACGACCTTCGCGCTCGTGCCGCTGGGCTACGCCGACGGGATCCCGCGCCAGGCCTCCGGGCGCGGATCCGTGCGCATCGGCGGACGACGGTTCCCCGTCGCCGGACGCATCGCGATGGACCAGTTCGTCGTCGATGTCGGCGAGCTCCCCGTGCGCGTCGGAGACCAGGCGGTGCTGTTCGGCGACCCGCTCACGGGCGCGCCCGCTGTGGAGGACTGGGCCGACGCCGCCGGCACGATCAACTACGAGATCGTCACGCGGGTCGGGTCCCGCGTCCCCCGCACCGTCGTGCGCTGAGACCTCGCGGGCGTCGGCTGGGTCGGGCGGACGAAGCTGGCGTCGCGCCCCCGCGGAGGACGGCCGGATCGGCGGATGATGCGGGTCCGGCGAATGGACCGGCGGTGTCCGGTCCGCTGCTCCGGGGATATCCGGCGGGCCGGGGTCGCGTGCGCTCCGCGGACCGACTCGCCAGGCGCGGCGGGGGAGAATGGATCCATGGTTCCCGAAGACGCGCTGGGGGCGCACGAGATCGCCACAGCCGACGAGATGGAGCGCCTGGGCGGGCGCATCGGCGCGCACCTCGCGGCGGGCGACGTCCTCGTGCTCACGGGCCCGCTCGGCGCAGGCAAGACCACCTTCGTGCGCGGCGTCGCCGACGGCCTCGGCGTGCGCGGCCCCGTGCAGAGCCCCACCTTCGTGATCGCGCGCACGCATCCGTCGCTCACGGGCGGCGCCCCCCTCGTGCACGCCGACGCCTACCGCCTGGGCGACGCCGCCGAGCTGGAGGATCTCGACATCGACCTCGACGGATCCGTCGTCGTCGTCGAGTGGGGGCGCGGCATGATCGAGCAGATCGCCGACGCCTGGTGGGACGTCGAGATCACCCGCCCCGTCGGCGCCGCGCACGTCGCCGCGGAGGACCTCGACCTCGATGCGCCGCGAACCGTTGTCGTAACGAGACGAGACCCCAGCGGTCTCCGAACCGCGTCCAACTAGCCTGGACGCGATGATCCTCGCCCTCGACACCTCCCTCGGCTCCGCGGTCGCCGTCGTCGACCCCGCCACAGGCGCCGTCCTCGCGCGCACCGAGCGCGAGGGAGCGCGCGGCCACGCGGAGATCATCGGCGAGCTCATCCGCGACGCGCTCGCGGCCGCCAGCCTCCGCCCCGCCGACGTCGCGGCCGTCGCCGCGGGCATCGGCCCCGGCCCCTTCACCGGGCTGCGCATCGGCATCGCCGCCGCGCGCGCCTTCGCGATCGGACGGGGCGTCCCGGTCGTCCCCGTCGTCAGCCACGACGCCGCCGCGCTCGACGCGATCGAGGCCGGCGACCCCGCCCCGCGGATCGTCACCGACGCCAGACGGCGCGAGCACGCCGTCTCGACCTACGACGGACTCGACGCCGACGGGATCCCCGTGCGCGTCTCGGGCCCCGCGCTCGTCCCCGTCTCCGATTCGGGAGACGCCCCCCTCACGACCCGCATCTCGGGCGGATCCGTGGGGCGCCTCGCCGCGCGGATCCTCGCCGCCGGCCGCGCAGAGCCCCTCGGGGAGCCCCTGTACCTGCGGGCGCCCGACGCGAAGATCCCCGGCGCCGTGAAGCGGGTGAGCACGTGATCCGCACCGCGACGGAAGACGACCTCGACGCCATCATGGCGCTCGAGCGGGCGAGCTTCCCCGCCGACGCGTGGAGCGACGACCTGATGCGGGCCGAGCTCGCCTCGCCGCACGGACGCTACGTCGTGCTCGACGACGGGGAGCGGATCGCCGGATACGCGGGCCTGCGCCACCTGCCTGGCGGGCGCGACGCCGACGTCCAGACCATCGCGGTCGCCTCGGAGGCTCGCGGCCGCGGACACGGGCGGGCGCTCCTCGACGAGCTCCTCGACGAGGCGACCAGGCGCCGCGCTCGCGAGGTGTTCCTCGAGGTGCGGGCGGACAATCCCGTCGCCCAGGCGCTCTACGCCTCCGAGGGGTTCGCCGAGATCGGCCGCCGCCCCCGCTACTACCAGCCGGACGACGTCGACGCCGTCGTCATGCGCCTCGACCTCGCCCGCCGCGCCCCGCGCGCCGACCGCCCCGCAGGAGCGCACGCATGACCCGCGCCGAACCCCTCGTCCTCGGCATCGAGACGAGCTGCGACGAGACCGGCATCGGCATCGTGCGCGGCACGACGCTGCTCAGCAACACGATCGCGAGCAGCATGGACGAGCACGCCCGCTACGGCGGCGTCGTGCCCGAGGTCGCGGCCCGCGCCCACCTCGAGGCGCTCGCGCCCGCCATCGAGGCGGCCGTCGCCGAGGCGGGGGTGCGGCTGGAGGAGCTCGACGCCGTCGCCGTCACGTCCGGCCCCGGGCTCGCGGGCGCCCTCATGGTCGGCGTCGGCGCCGCGAAGGCCCTCGCCGTCTCCCTCGAGAAGCCGCTCTACGCCGTCAACCACCTCGTGGGCCACATCGCCGCCGACATCCTCACCCCCGACGCCGACCCCCTCGAGTACCCGACCATCGCGCTGCTCGTCTCCGGTGGTCACACATCGCTGCTCCACGTGCGAGACCTCACCAGCGACGTCGAGCTGCTCGGCGAGACCATCGACGACGCCGCGGGGGAGGCCTTCGACAAGGTCGCCCGCATCCTCGGGCTGCCCTACCCCGGCGGCCCCCACATCGACCGCGTCGCCGCCGACGGAGACCCCGCCGCGATCCGCTTCCCCCGCGGGCTCTCGCGGGCGAGCGACCTCGAGCGGCACCGCTGGGACTTCTCGTTCTCGGGGCTGAAGACCTCGGTCGCCCGCTGGATCGAGCAGCGCGAGGCCGCGGGCGAGGTGATCCCCCTCGCCGACGTCGCCGCGAGCTTCCGCGAGGCGGTCGTCGACGTGCTCGTCGCGAAGGCCCTCGACGCCTGCGCCGAGAAGGGCGTGCCGCGCCTGCTCCTCGGCGGCGGCGTCATCGCCAACCGCCGGCTGCGGGAGGTCGCGCTCGAGCGCGCCGCCGAGAGGGGCGTGACCGTGCGCATCCCGCCCCTCAGCCTCTGCACCGACAACGGCGCGATGATCGCGGCGCTCGCCGCGCAGCTCATCGCGAGCGGCCGCCCGCCGTCGACGCTCGCCTTCGGCGCCGACTCGACGCTGCCCGTCACCGAGATCCAGGTCGCGGAGGAGCAGGCGGGGCCATGACCGGGATCCGCGCGCGGCGAGGCGAGGGGCTCGAGGAGAGCCCCGCGACGCCGCGCGCCTCCCGTGAGACGTTCGACCCGGCCCCGACGACGGGATCCGTGTCGGTCGTCGCGTCCGAGACCTTCGGATGGATCGACCCCGCCGTCGCCGACAGGCCCCTCACCCGGCGGGAGCTGCGCGAGCACCACACGCGCCTCGCGATCACCGCGATGACGTTCGCGATCATCGGGCTCGCCGTGTCGTGGTTCGGCCCGTGGGGCGCGGCGCCGGCGCTCGTCGGCCTCGTCCTGGGCGTCGTCGCGGCCTTCCGGCCCACCGAGAGCCGCGTGTGGACGGCGGCGAGCATCGCGACGGGGGCCGTCGCCATCGCCTTCAGCGCGTCCTGGCTCCTGTGGATCCT
>NZ_JAMXWT010000012.1:0-85962 GCF_050958665.1 Microbacterium sp. gxy059
TCGTAGAGGATGATGGCGCCGGAGAAGCCTCCCTGCGCCGAGGCGACGATCACGGCGAGGCTCGTCGCGATGAACAGCGCGTTGCCGAGGCCCCATCCGCCGCGGAAGGCGATGATGCCGTCGACGCTGCCCGCGGCGCCCGCGAGGGCGGCGAACACGACGATGAGCGCGAGGCCCACGACGAGCGCCCACTTGGATCCGATGCGGCTCGACACCCAGCCGACGCCGAGCATCGCGATGGCGGTGACGACGAGGTAGCTCGTGAACAGCAGCGACACCTGAGCGGGGGACGTCCCGAGGCTGTCGGAGATGGCGGGGAGGATCGGGTCGACCAGACCGATGCCCATGAACGAGATGACGCAGGCGAAGGCGACCGCCCAGACCGCCTTCGGCTGCTTCAGCAGACTCTGCTTCTCACCGTGAGACTGGCTCATCAGCTTCTTTCTTCTCTCTTCTCGGATTCGTCCGCCGCGCGCGTGCGCGTCACGACGGCAAGCCTCTCCAGCGCCGGGATGGCGGCGAGGAGCGCGTCGCGGTCGGCATCGCCGAGGGCGTCGAGGTGCTCCTGCAGCCGCGCGGCGCGGCGCTCGCGGCGCTCGCCGAGCGCGACCCGGCCGGCGTCGGTGATCCGCACGAGCACGACGCGGCGGTCCGCGTCGGACACGGTGCGCTCGGCCAGTCCCTCGGCGACCATGCGGTCGACGAGCTGCGTCATGGCGGGCTGGGAGACCCCTTCGGCGCGGGCGAGGCGGGTGATGCCCAGCGGACCCTGGACGTCGAGGCGGCTCAGCGCGGCGTTCCACGCGCGGGTGAGGCGCTCTTCCGAGGCCTGTTCGCGCAGGCCGCTGACGAGCTGCTCGACGGCGCTCGACAGGCGTTCGGGGAGCGTCGGTTCGATATGCATCACCCCATTATACATAATGGGGTGATGCTTTTCTGAGTGCGCGGCTACCGCCCCTGTCGCGCGTCCCTCTCCGCCATCCGACGCAGGCGCTCGTTGTACGCCTCCAGCTCCGCATCTCCCGTGCGATCCGCGTGCCGGTCGCGGCGGCGCTGCTGCTTCTCGTCGCTGCGGCTCCACTGGATCGCGACGGTGATCGCGGTGATGAGCGTCGGGATCTCGCCGATCGACCAGGCGATGCCGCCGCCGATGTACTGGTCCTCGAGCGGCGTCGGCCCCCAGGTGCGCCCCATCGACCCGTACCAGTCGGCGACCATGAGCCCCTCCTGGCTCATGATCGCGATGCCGAAGAAGGCGTGCATCGCCATGACGACGATCAGCGTCACGAGCCGCCCCGCGTACGGCAGGCGGTACGGCACGGGGTCGACGCCCGTCAGCGACAGGACGAACAGATACCCCGAGATGAGGAAGTGCGCCGTCATCCACTCGTGGCCGAGGTGGTCGTACACCGCCCACCGGAACAGGTCGGAGAAGTAGAACAGCCAGAGCGAGCCGATGAAGATCCCGGCCGCGACGAACGGGTGGGTGAGGACCTTCGCGAGCGGGTTGTGCACGGCCCAGAGGATCCACTCGCGCCCGCCGCGCGTGCCGTCGTCGCGCTTGCGGATGGCGCGCGCCGCGAGGGTGACGGGCGCGCCCGGCACGAGCATGAGCGGGATCGCCATGGTCAGCAGCATGTGCAGCAGCATGTGCGCGCTGAAGAGGAAGTGCCCGTAGGCGTTGAGCGCGCCGTTCGTCACCCAGACGAGCGTGAGCATGCCGAGCACCCAGAGCACCGTGCGGTAGACGGGCCAGGAGTCTCCGCGGCGGCGCAGGCGGCGCACGCCGAGCAGATAGAACGCGATCCCGAAGACGCCGACGAGCAGCCACAGCGGATCGAGCTCCCACTGCGTGACGAGCGTCGAGGGGGAGATCGGCGGCGGCAGGGGGCGCTCGGCGAGGATCTCGGCGGGCTCCAGGCGCGGGGGCGGCTGCTCCCCGACGGGCGGCGCCGAGCGCGCGAGCGCGGCCGCGGCGCCCGAGGCGACGCCCATGAAGACGAACTCGGCGACGAGCACCGCCCAGAACCGGCCGCGCCGGTCGGCGCTCGTCGCGATCAGGCGGCGACGGTAGGCCGCACCGAGCAGCCCCATGGCGACGAGGGCGAGGATCTTCGCGGACAGCAGCAGCCCGTACGGGTGCCGCACGAGGTCGAGGGGGGTGTCGAGCGACGCGACGGAGCGCAGCGCGCCCGACAGCGCGACGACGAGGAACGCGACGAGGGCGAGCGACGAGTACCGCTCGAGCACGACCCGCATGCGGCCCCGGTCGACGACGGGGCGCAGGAACACGAGCGCCACGAGCCCGCCGAGCCACACGGCCGCCCCGACGATGTGCATCGTCACCGACATGACGACCAGCGAGTGGTCGGCGAGGTCTCCCGAGTGGCCCTGCGTGGCCATCGGGATGAGCGAGACGCCCGCGAGGAGCGTCGTGAGGAGCGTCGTGAGCCACCCGCGCAGGGCGAACACGAGCACCGTGACGACCGCGCCCAGCACGGTCTGCAGCAGCCAGGCGCGTCCGAGCTCGCGCTCGGTGAGGAACGCGCCGAGCTGCGTGCCGAACTCGGGCCCGAGCGACAGCTCGGGGTTGAACCCGGCGAGGAAGTTGAGGAAGGCCGTCGCGCCGCTCGCGACGGCGAAGAGCGCGGCGCCGGCCGCGCCGAGGTCGAGCGCCGTGCCGAAGGCCCGCTCGTCCGGCTTCAGCGCGAACAGCGCGAGCACGAGGGATCCGAGCATGACGGCGCCCGCGACGTTGACGACGAGCTTCGCGGACGGGAGCGCCCAGCGCACGAGCGCGCCCGGGTCCTGCAGCGCGAGGGGCGCGGCGCCTCCCGTGAGCCCGAGCCCGCCGACGAGGACGAGGACGGCGGCGGCCACGAGGAGGGCGGGGCCGACGGCCCGCAGCGCGCGGGGATTCACACCCCCAGCCTACGGTCGCGCACCTGACGGTCTCCCGTCCCTCCCCGCGAGGAGCCCCGGCTCGCGAGTGGCGCAGACATTCGCGAGCGGCGCAGACTTCGGCCCTGATATCTGCGCCACTCGCGAGAAACTGCGCCGCTCGCGAGCGGGGAGGCGGGCCGCCCGGCCGGCGCGGGAGGCCGGCGAACGCGACGAGGGCGCCCTCCAGAAGGAGGACGCCCTCGCGAGCGGCTGCGTCGTCTTACTTGACGGCGGCCTTGAGCTTCGAGCCCGCGGTGATCTTCACGCGCTTGCCCGCGGGGATCTCGATCTCTTCCTTGGTCTGGGGGTTGCGGCCCTTGCGAGCGGCGGTCTCGACCGACTCGAAGGCGATCCAGCCGGGGATCGAGACCTTCGAGTCCTTCGCCACGGCCTCGGAGACCGTCGTGAACAGCGAGTCGAGCACGCTGGAAACGGTGGCCTGGCTCTGGCCGGTCGCGCTCGCGATGCTCGCGACGAGCGTGCCCTTGGTGATGGTGTTCTCGGCCATTGTCTTCCTCCAAGCGGCGCGCAGGCACCGCGACGATTCAGGTGTACCGAAGGCGGGTTGCCCCCGGGGTGGTCGTACGACCGGTGACGAATCTAACGTCCACCGCCAGGATTCCGCGTATTTCCGGGGATCTCGGGCCATCTTGCTCGGCGTGTCGCGGGTTCGCCGTGACGGATGTGACGGAAGTGGCCTGTGGGAACGCGACAGGGGCGGATCCTCGAAGGAGGATCCGCCCCTGTTCCGGACGCTCTGGGTGCTTACCAGCTCGACTTGGTGATACCGGGCAGCTCGCCGCGGTGCGCCATGTCGCGGAAGCGCACACGCGAGAGGCCGTACTTCGTCAGGACGCCGCGGGGACGGCCGTCGATGACGTCGCGCGAGCGGACGCGGACGGGCGACGCGTTGCGGGGCAGCTTCTGCAGCCCCACGCGCGCGGCCTCGCGCTCCTCGTCGGTGGCGTTCTCGTCGACGAGCGTCTTCTTCAGCTGGAGGCGCTTCTCCGCGTAGCGGGCGACGATCTCCTTGCGCTGCTCGTTGCGAGCGATCTTGCTCTTCTTGGCCATTGCTTAACGCTCCTCGCGGAATTCGACGTGCTTGCGGACCACCGGGTCGTACTTCTTCAGCACGAGGCGGTCGGGGTTGTTGCGACGGTTCTTGCGGGTCACGTAGGTGTACCCGGTGCCCGCCGTGGAGCGCATCTTGATGATCGGACGAACGTCCTGGACCTTCTTCGCCATCAGAGCTTCACACCCTTCGCGACCAGGTCCTTGACGACCGACTCGATGCCGCGAGCGTCGATGACCTTGATCCCCTTAGCCGACACGTTCAGCGTGACCTTGCGGCCCAGCGACGGCACGTAGTACGTCTTCTTCTGCACGTTCGGGTCGAACCGGCGCTTGGTGCGACGGTGCGAGTGCGAGACGTTGTGACCGAAGCCGGGCGTGGCGCCGGTCACCTGGCACACAGCAGCCATGGTTCACTCTCCTTCAATACCGTGATCCCGGACGGGACCACCCAAGATCTCTTGTCTGCGCATGAGGCCCTCCCACCCGCTTCCGGGCTGTGTGTCGAGAGGGTTCCGCGCGGTCTGCGCGCAGGAGCGCGCACAGCCAACGAGAAAGCCTAGCACACCCGGGCGCGTCGCCCGGATCTCACGCCGCGCCGCGACCGGGACGGAACGGGGAGACCGTGGGGTCGCCCGGGATCCAGAACCGCCAGGGGAACGCCGCCGTGCCCGCCCTGCCGGCGACGCCGACCCGCGGCCCGCTCGCGACGTCGGCGATCGGCGCATCGCGCAGCTCGAGGAGCGCGACGGCGCCCTCGCGCGGCTCCCCCGAGACGGCGTCGATGCCGTCGTGCGCCGGGTGGCGCAGGCCGACGGCGTCGCCGAGCCGCCCGGGGCCGCGAGCGAGGTCGCGCTCCGCGCGGACGACGCCGCGCTCCTCGCGACGGCGGCGGGCGACGTCCGCGCCCCGCACGATCTCCCCCGCGCGCAGCAGCACTCCCCCGCCGACGCCGACGGGACCGCACACGACGTTGACGCAGGAGTGGATCCCGTGCGTTAGTAATCCATAACTCTAGGGGTCCCCATTCTTGGCGTGATTTGCACCTTCTTCTCTCGAAGATCGACCGTAATGCTCGCGAGGAGACCCCGCAGGCCAGCGCGACGGTCCTTGACGGGCGTGAGCTCCCACGTCTCGGTGAGCGCGCGGGCGTCGGTCGTGGGTGCCTCCGGTGCGAGAGCAAGTGTCGCTTCGAGGCGTTCGAGCGCAGCCGTGACCGTCGCGATGCGCTCCTCGTAGTGCCGAGCGGTGAGCTGGTACGCGCCGGCCGGGATGATGCCCTGGTTGAGCTGCAGCGTGAGATCTAGGAGGGCTTTCTCTTCCTTCTGCAGCTCACGGGCAAGACGCTCGGCTTCGAGTTGTGGTTCGCCCATCGTGCTCGGTTCGTCGAGGTCCGCGTCGAGGGCACCGTACTCGCGGAGCCACGTCTCGACGGCGTCGTCGAGCCTGCGCTGCGATGCATAGCCGGGACCGTGATCGCGCCCGTATGGTTGGTTTTCGCACCGGTAGGCGACGTATACACCGCGCCCGGGGTGCTTGTCGTTCTTCACGGTCTGTCCGTACATCGTCGCGCCACACGCGCCGCATGTCAGCAGACCCGACAGCAGGTAGGCAGCGCGGGGCTGGCGCTTCCCGCGCCGCATCGTCCGCTGCGCCTTGTAGCGGTCGTAGGTGGAGCGATCGATGAGGCCGTCGTGCTGACCTTCGGCGGTTTCGCCGTGGTAGGTGACGAGCCCAGCATGCACGGGCGAGTCAAGAATGCTCGTGACCGTGCACCGCTCCCAGTGCGCGTTGCCGCGGGCGGTGCGGTAGCCGTGACCTTCAAGCCAGCGCGCGAGGGTCGTCGTGCCGTCACCCCGCAGGTACATGTCGTAGAGCTGTCGGATCGCCGGCGCCTGGTCGGGGTGGGGCTCGATCGTGCCGTCATCCCGGTATCGCCATCCCCAGGGGACCGTGCCGGGCGGGAGGCCACGTTGGAACCGGCTCTTCTGAACCTCGGTCCACTGCTCGCCGATGCGCTCCGACTCGAAAGCGTTCATCTCGACCATGACGCCGCGCCCGAACCGCCCGGCGGCAGTCGTGTCGTTCGGTTCGGTAGCTGACTCGAGGCGCCCGCCCGCGACGTCCACGCGATCAGCCGCGACCGCCCAATGTCTCCGGTTCCTCGACAGGCGCGACCAGCGCCACAGCACGATCACGTCTGCCTCACCCTCCTCGACGGCGCTCATCACGCGCTGCACCGCGGGCCGCTGCCACGTCCGCCCCGAGATCCCGGGGTCGGCTTCCACGGCCGTCACGACGTAGCCCTGGCGCTCGCAGTAGTCGCGGCACGCGGTCTCCTGCAGCATCAACGAGATGGATTCTTCGCGGTAGGTGCTCTGCCGCAGGTAGAGGATGGCGCGGGGCGGGGTGTCGGGAACGGCGCGGAGCGCTGATCGGGCCATGCGTGGGTCCTTCGTGCAGATGCGACTGACGGCGGCCCGAGCGGGCCGTGCGTATCGGGATGCTGGTGGTCTAGGCCCAGCGGCGGCCGTAGTAGCCGTGCATCATCGCACGGTGCCAGGCCTCCATGATGCGCGAGGTGACGCCGAGCTCGAGCGCCACGGTCGCAGGGTCGCTGGTGGTCTCATGAGCGGCCGCGAGGTGGCGCGGCCGGATGAGGCGGCGCGCGGCGATCCTGTCGGCGCGTTCTTCCTGGTCGCGGGTCATGCCGATGTCGCGGTGCTCGGCGTGGACGATCTCGTGCGCGAGCGCGCATCGCTCGGTCGCGGTGCGGAGGTGGTTGCGGATGAAGATCGCGCGGTGCTCGTGGGAGTACGCGGCGACCATCTCTGAGGTGGGTAGGTCGCGGTGCACGACGGGGATGTCGAGCAGACCGGCGTGCGCCCACGGATCGTAGTCGGCCGCGTAGGCGTGATCCTCGTATCCGGTGACGCCGTACATGAGGTCTTCGTCGGGCGGCAGGGTGAGGCCGCAGGTCCATTCATCGAGCACGTGGTCTCCTCACGCTTCGCCCTGGTCCGGGGTGGGTGCCGAATCGTCGTCGGAGGCCGCGAGCGCGAGCGGGTCGAGCTCCACGGTCTCCAGGGCCTCACGATTACTCAAGGCACTGACATTCGGGCTCACTGCACGGAGGCGCGGGCGGGCGGGCCTTAGGGCGGCCTGTTCAGCCCGCGCGACGAGCTCCACCTCGGAGAGGTCAAGTGCGCGTGCGATGGCGGAGATATCGCGCGCGTTGAGGATGACACGCTTTCTAGTCTTCGGGCTCCCTCCATCGAGCCGATCGGACATGTACTGGCTCGTCTTGCCGATCAGTCGGCCGAGCGCGCGCGAGGAGTAGCTCTGGCGGCCCATCTCGGCCTTGATCTCAGAAACGAGTGCATCCGCGAACCGCTGCGGGAAGTCATCGGAGGACATTTCACCATCATCGCGCCTGCATGGATATTCGTCAAGTTGCCTGGCAAAGTAGACAGAGCATGGATATCCATGCGAAGCTCGGTGCATGGAAATCAGGACAGATGCCTTCGCGGAGAAGCTCGCGGAAGAGGTTCGCGTTGAGATGGCCCGCAAGCGCCACTCGGCGCGTGAGCTCAGCGATGTGATCGGTGTCGCTGAGCACACGGCGGGCCGTCGACTCAACGGGCAGACGCCCTTCAACGCGATCGAGATGGCGCGCATCGCGAAGTGGCTCGGGACCTCGGTCGCGGAGCTCACCGCGCGCGCAGAGCAGCGCTCGCCGGGGGCGGCGGCATGAACCCGACCAAGACCGACATCCTCTCGGACTTCCGCGCCCGGATGTCGACCGCCTTCCACGAGGCGAACCGACTCCCCGTCGCAGAGCACGCCCGCCTCGCGTACCGAGCCGGAGGCCCCTCGACCGAGGAACTCGAACGGCGCATCCGCGCGATCCGAGCACCGCGCCAAGGGGCCGCCGCATGAGCCCCGAGACGAAGAAGACCCCGCGGGTAGCAGCCGCAGGGTCCGGACCCAAGAACTAGGAGAACCCGTGTCCAACCCCAACTCTACCGTCCGAGTGCAGCGTCCCGCTCCTCGTGCCGCGACGATGCACGTCGCGCTTCCGACGGTCCTCGACGTGAACGCCGAGCAGTCGGCGCACTACGCCACGGTCGCGAACTCGACGACGTGCCGGCCCGACGCCTACCCGGAGGAGGACGACGCATGAATCCGGACTTGTGGACCGCCGAAACCCAGATCGGGCACGCGCGGCGTCGCGCTGAGCGGCTCGCGGATGAGGCGCGTCGTGAGGAGCTGCACCAGAAGGCGGTTGTTCGCCGTCGGAAGGCGAAGCGCGGAGGGAAGAAGTGATCATGACCAGTCAGAGTGTCGTCGACGTCGAGTTCGACCGCATCGTCCGCGCCCTGGAGCGCGAGGAGGATGCGCGTCGGGCCGAGCGTGCGCAGATGACAGCGGGGGTCTTGCTCATCGTCGCCCTGATCGGGACGGCCGGGATGATCGTGACGCTCACGCACCCGGTCATGCTCACGGCGGGCTTCCTCGCGATCGTCGCGATGAGCATCCGCGTGTGGTGGCCGCAGCGCTTCCCCCTCGCGGTCTTCGTGGCCGAGATCCTCACCGGCGCGCTCGCGGTCGGATTCCTCGCCTCGCGGATCCTCCTGGCGGTGGGCGTATGAGCACCATGATCCCCGACAGGTTCGACACCGCCGTGGCGATCGATACTGCCGAGAGCATGATCGCCACTCAGCGCGACCTGGGGTATCACCCCTGGGAGGCGGAGGACGCGGTGCGTGGCGTCATCGCGCATGTCGTCATGGCGGGCGGCTCGCTCGCGCAGGCACGGTCTCACGCGATCATCACGGCCCTCGTCCGCGACGCTTGCCCGACTGCCGCGGAGAATGCCGCGATGCGGGAGGTGGCGGCATGACCATCCCGATGATCTTCCCCGACGACGCGCCCCGCGCGCGCCGCACCGACCCGGTCACGTCGCACGAAGCCGCGGATGCCACCTCTGGGCACGTGTGGGAGTCGCAGCAGGCGACCCTCGAGATCCTCCGCGCGCACGGGAAGCCCGCGACCGCGCTGCAGGTCGAGCAGATCGCGGCGGTGCGCGAGCTTCCGCACTCGCCGTCGCGGATGCGGTCGACCCTCTCGGAGCTGGAAGCGCTCGGCTTCGTCGAGCGGGTCGGCTTCACCTCTCCCCCGCGGGGCCGCCGTCGGCAGCTCTGGGGACTGACCGGGAAGGAGGCGTGATGTGGCGGCGCATGTACCGGCGGCCGACCCCGCTCCCGCAGATGCAGTCGACGTCTACTGCGACGACTGCGACCTCGACGTCACCGCGCCCGTCCTGGGCACGGACGCTGACGAGCTGGTCGTCCAGTGCCCGTCCTGCGGCGTCGGCCTCTCGATCAGCATCGAGGCGGCGGAGGCCGCATGGCGCGCGGATCGCGCTCGCCGTCGCGCTGCTGCTCGCCGCGCCCGTCATCGGGTCGGCCGCGGCTGACCCCGCTTTCAACTCCGCCGATCTGCTGGCCGTCGCGCTGGCACCGGCTCTCCTCGCGGTCCTCTGGCCGCGCACGAACTGAACCCCTACCAGGAGCACCATCATGTCCAAGACCATCCGAGTCGTGAACTTCAAGGGAGTCCGAGAGATCGAACTCCACCCCGCAGGGAGCCTCATCGTCATCGCCGGCGGCAACGGCGCGGGCAAGTCCTCTCTGATCGACGCGATCACCGAGCTGTTCGACCCGCGCGGCACGAAGCTCACCCCGAAGCCGATCCGCGAGGGCGCGGACGAAGCTCGCGCGGAGTACGTCGACGACGAGCTCGGCCTGCGCATCCGCCGCGTCTGGAAGAAGAACGGCACCGCGGGCACGCTCACCGTCGAGGCGCTCGACGGCGCCCGCTACTCGAAGCCCGCCGACGTCGTCGCGCAGCTCACGGGCGGAGCGATCTTCGATCCCGTCACCTGGCTGAACCTGCCCGAGAAGGCGCAGCGCGACGAACTGCTCGCGAAGGTCGACCTGCCGTTCGATCTCGACGAGCTGGCGCGGCAGAAGGCGGGCGCGGAGGAGCGCCGCCGCGACATCGGCCGCGAGGTGAAGCGCCTGCAGGGTGCGCTGGCATCGATGCCCGCCGCGGCCGACGCGCCGGAGGCGGAGGTGTCGGCTCAGGCCCTCCTCGAGCGTATCCAGGCCGCGCAGGAGCTCGACCGCCGACGCCTCGACGCTGACCGTGCCGTCGTGGCCGCCGAGCAGCAGGTCGAGAGCGCGGAGGCCGCGCTTCGCCGCGCTCAGGACGCGCTTCGTGGGGCAGTCTCCGCCGCACGCGCGATCCCCCAGCAGACCGACGACGTCGAGTCTCTTCGCGCCGAACTGTCGCGCGTGGACGAGATCAACCAGCAGGTGCGCGCGAACCACGAGCGCGCCAAGGTCGCGGACGAACTCGAAGCCCACGAAGCGGAGTACGCCGCCGCCCAGGCGCGGCTGAACCACATCGAAGAGCAGAAGCGCGAGGGCCTTGCCGCCGCGACTTTCCCCGTCCCGGGGCTCTCCGTCGACGAGACCGGCGTGACGTTCGAGGGCGTGCCGTTCGGGCAGGTGAACACCGCGCACCGGACGCGTGTCGCATTCGGCATCGCGACCGCCGGTGACCCGGAGCTCCGCCTCGTCATCGTTCGCAACGGCGATCTCCTCGATTCCGGGTCCCTGGCGGCTCTCGCCGACATGGCTGAGGAGCGCGGATACACCGTCCTCGTCGAGCGTGACCGCGACGAGTCCCGCTCGATCGGCTTCACGGTCCGCGACGGCGCCCTCGCCGAGGAGGTGGCGTGATGTCTCGGCTGATCACCATCGACCACAACGGCACCGAGTACGGCGGGCAGATCGGCACGGTTGCCTCCACCCGACTCGGCTACGAGAGCCATGGCATCCTCACCGTCTCGCTGATCGTGGAGTGGGCTGGCGGCGGCGTGAGTGTCGGCGGGTTCATCCTCGACACCCCGACGGACCCCGACAACCGCGACTACTCGCGCCGAGGCACTGCGTTCGGCCTCGACCACATCATCCGCATCATCGAGACCGTCGGCGTCTCCGCCTGGGAAGATCTCAAGGGCCGACAGCTGATCGTGCTGTTCGAAGGCCCTACCGCGTGGGGCGCTCAGTCCGTGGGTATCGCGTCGACGACCGATGAGTCGAGCGTCCTGGTCTTCAAGGAGCACGCAGAGACGTGGCTCGGAGAGGCGCGCGCGTGATGGCCGCGGACATGACCGTCGCGGAATTCGCGACGAAGCACTGTCGGGGCTGCGGGACGGGCGACGAACTCGCGAAGAACATCCAGTACCACGTGGATCTTCTCGTGCAGGGCGCCATGTCCACTGGTCATTCGCTCTGGAAGGTCGGCATCGACCCGGACGGCCGCGTGTCTCTCCTCTGGTCCACGATGCCGGAAGACCTCTGGGAGCAGTTGCTGCTGCAGTCGCTCGCCGTCGAGGCGATCAAGCGGGAGTTGGGGCTGTGAGCACGCTCGAACTGCTCGGCCGCGCTCTCGCGGACTCCGCAGACCGCGACTCGTGGCTCGCTCAGCATGACCGGGTGATCGGCTCGTCGACGGCGGGGAAGTTCGCTCGCCCATCGAGCGTGGAGACGTACGTCCGCCAGATCCTCGCGCCGAAGACCTTCACCGGGTCCGCGGCGACCGAGTCGGGCAACCGGTGGGAGCCGATCCTGCTCGCCTGGGCGGGCGCCGAGCCGAACAGCCTCCTCATCCACCATCCGGACGAGAAGCGGTTCGGCGCGACGATCGACGGCACGATCCCCACCTCGACAGGCTTCGCGATCTGCGAGACGAAGACGAAGCACAAGCGGGTCGTGACCAGCCCGACCCCCTATGAGGTGCGCCAACTCGCGTGGCAGCTCTACTGCCTCCCCGAAGCCGAGTTCGCCGCCTGGGTATGGGGCGAACTCGTCGAGGATCCGACCGAGCCAGAGGGCTGGCGGCTTCGCCGCGACCCGCAGACCCTCATCTTCCACCGCGACGACCCGAAGATCGTCGCCGCAACCGAGCTGATCGTCCCGATCGCTCACGACGTTCTCGCCGCGCTCGATGCGGCCACCAGCCAGGAGGTTTCGTTCTGATGTCCGCCGTTGTCGCATACGAATCTGCGTCGCTCACCGAGCGTCAGCAGTACGCGCAGACCCTCGCCGCCGCTGGCGACCTGATCCCGCGGGGGCTCTGGTCTCCGGTGCAGCGCCCCGATGGATCGATGGGGCCCGCCGCGCCGTCGCCGGGGAAGGTGCTTCTCGTCATCGAGACGGGCGCCATGCTCGGCCTGCACCCGGCCGCCGCACTGCAGTCGATCGACGTCGTCGAGGGTCGCGCGTCCCTGTCGGCGCAGCTGACGGCCGCTCTGATCCGAAAGGCCGGGCACCGGCTCTCGATCGCGAAGTCGGGAACCATCGCGGCTGGTGACTACGCGGTCACCGTGACCGCGGTGCGCGCTGACGACGGGGAGGAGATCACGGCGACCTGGGACGTGCACCGGGCGCTCCGCGCGGGGCTCGTCGACTCGTTCAAGAAGAACGCCCAGGGCATCTGGGAGGTTCGCGCTCGCTCGAAGCAGGGCAACCCGCTGCCGTGGGAGGCGTACACCGAGACGATGCTGAAGTGGCGTGCGATCGCCGAGGTCGGGCGTGAGGGCTTCTCCGACGTGACGTTCGGTCTCTACACGACCGAGGAGGTCCGCGACATGGGGCCCTCGCTGCCCGTTGCGGATCCCGAGCCTGAGGCGTCCGAGGACTGGCCCGCGCTGATCGCCGCGGCGGCGTCGCGTGCCGAGCTGGACGACATCGCCGAGCGCCTCAAGGGCGAGCCTGACGCGGTCCGCGCGAAGACCCGTGCCGCGTGGCAGGCGCGCGCCGGCGTCCTCGCTCGGGAAGCGGAGACCGTCGACGCGGAGGTCGTGGAAGACGAGCCCGAGGCGCAGGCCGATGAGTCGGGAGAGCTGTCCGAAGCCGACTACGAAGCCCAGACCGCCGCCGAGTACGAGGCGGCCGTGGAGCGGGGCGAGGTGCAGCCGTGAGCGGCTTCGTGGATCCCTCGACGGGTGAGGTCGGCGGGGAGGGCGGGTTCTCCGTCCAGCGTGCCGACGAGCTGCGGGGCTTCCAGCCGACGAACCCGGTCGAGATCGAGTTCTTCATCCGCGAGGCGAACGGCCTCTTGGAGAAGATGCCCGACGTTCTCCTCGAGATCAACGAGCGCCGTTACGACGCGGAGCGCGCGTACTCGCGCAGGAAGAACGCGCAGCTCGCGTTCTACGGGCGGCAGGGCGTGGCCGCGACGTTCGCTCGCGCGCAGGCCGAGGTCGACGCGCAGTCCGAGCTCGAGAAGTGGCACGCGGCGAAGGCCGAATACCACTACGCCGAGGACACCGAGCGGGCACTGCGCACGAAGGTCATGTCGATGCTCAACATCAACCGGTCCATCTCGACGCAGTACGGGGCCCACCGATGAAGCCGATCGTCTTCCGGTCTGAGAGCGACACCCATTGGTGCGTGCTGATCGAGAACCATCTGCTCCGCGTGCCGTCGTGGCGCGCGGCCATTGAACTCGCGCTGCAGCTCGCGGCGTGACCACCAGAGAAAGGAAGGGCCTCATGGCCAACGAGAAGAAGAAGGAGCGGCCGCCGAGCTTCGCGGCGATGCTCGCGCAGGTGCGCCCCCGCACCGATGTCGAGGCCGCGGAGACGCTCCGCAAGGTCATCGAGGCGGTCAAGGCGACCGGGAAGGTCGGTTCCATCACGCTCCGTCTCGACGTGAAGCCCGCCGACGGCATGAGCGAGGCGGTCGTCGTGGTGGACAAGATCACGCAGAAGGTGCCGGAGAAGACCCGCGAGGGGTCGATGGCGTTCGTCACGAAGGACGGCGACCTCTCCCGCTCCGATCCCAGCGCCATGCCGCTGTTCGAGGACGAGGACATCCGCGACGCCGGCGGAGTCCGATTCGACGTCAACACCGGCGAGATCAAGGAGGCACCGGAAGCATGACCACCATCGAGGACACCAAGACGGAGGCCGCCGTCGTGGCCGGGCTGCAGCAGCAGGCAGACGGCGAGGCGCACGTCCCGATCGACGACGGCAAGGTCTACCTCGTCCCGGGTGGGGGCGGTTCCCTCCGCGCGGTCGACACGGACGCGTACGCGAAGAAGCCGCGGCACACGATCGCCTCGCGCAGCGTCACCGACGCCGCATCGTTCGTCGCCTATGTGAATCGGCACGCACTCACCGGGACCGAGGTGTACGCGCACACGAACTCCTCGCAGGTCGTCGCCGTCATCGACTCCCACGAGGGCTCCGACGGTGCCCCGGGCTGGCAGAAGCACCGCCTCAGCCTCGACCTCGAGCACTCGAAGGCGTGGCTCGCGTGGGCCGCAGCCGACGGGAAGCTGTTCGAGCAGGACGCGTTCGCGGACTTCCTCGACGACCGCTACCTCGACGTCATCGAGCCCGCTCCGGCGCAGATGATCGACATCGCCACGACGTTCCAGGCGAAGACGGGCGTGACGTTCGACAGCGGCGTTCGTCTCGACTCGGGCGACGTGCGTCTCACGTTCGAGGAGACCACGAAGGCGAAGGCCGGCCAGAAGGGGGACATCGAGATCCCGAAGAAGATCCAGCTCGCGCTGCGTCCGTACGTCGGCGGGCCGATCTACAGCATCTGGGCGAACTTCCGCTACCGCCTCCGCGGCGGGCAGGTGCTGATGGGCTTCAAGCTCGAGCGGCCCGAGAACGTCCTCGAGGCGGCGTTCGCGGACATCGTCACGGAGATCCGCGACGGGAAGGTCGACAAGCGCAAGAACGCGGAGACCGGCGAGGTCACCGAGACGGTCGTGCATCAGGGCATCGGCGACGTGCCGCTGTTCTACGGCAAGCCGTAAGAGATCTCCGGGCGGTTCTTCCCCTCGCCCGGATGAAAGCGGGGACCGCCGTGTTAGCGGCACGGCGGTCCCCTTACCCACCAAGGCCCTACCAGGAGCACATTGTGAGCAGTCCCTACTCTCGCGCACCCGAGAACGGTGCGCCAACCCCGATCTACGTCGGCCTCGATCTCTCCCTCTCCTCGACCGGCATCGCCACCATCACCTCGGCGTTCACGACCGTCGCGCGGGTGAAGACGAAGCCCGCTGGATCGTCCAGCCGCGATAAGGCGAACCGCCTCGACCGCATCATCGGCCTCATCCGTGCCGAGATCCCTCGCACGGATGACACGGTCGTCGCCGTCGAGGGGCCGGCGTTCGCGTCGAACGACCGCGGCGCGCACATGCGCGGCGGACTCTGGTGGATGGTCCGGTCGATGCTCGAAGACGATGCGCTCGACGTGCTCGTCATCCCGCCGTCGAACGTGAAGAAGTACGCCACCGGGCGCGGGAACGCGGGCAAGGACGAGGTACTCGCGGCGACGATCCGCCGCTACCCGGACGTCGACATCACGGGGAACGACGAGGCCGACGCCTACGTGCTCGCCGCGATGGCCGCGCGCTACACCGGGCACCCGATCGAGGCGTCTCTGCCGGAGGCACACCTCGCCGCGATGAAGGGCGTCGGACGATGAGCGCTCTCCTGTCCCCCACGTTCCTCGACGCCGCACCCTGCAGCTACGAGGGGTTCCTGCGCGAGAAGGTCGCGTTCGACAAGTCGTTCGGCTTCGAGGTCGACGACGCGGCGCTCTCGCCCGCGCTCCTCCCGCATCAGCGGGACATCGTGAAGTGGGCCGTGCGCGGCGGCCGGCGCGCGATCTTCGCGAAGTTCGGTCTCGGCAAGTCGATCATGCAGCTCGAGACGCTGCGGCTGATCCTCGACGACCCGCGCTCCGGCGCGGGCTACGGTCGGGCCCTGATCGTCGCGCCCCTCGGTGTGCGCGGCGAGTTCATCCGCGACGGCCGCGACCTGCTCGGCATCGAGGTGCGCTTCGTGCGCCGCACCGAGGAAGTCGATCCGACCTGGTGGGGCATCTACGTCACGAACTACGAGTCCGTGCGCGACGGGAAGCTCGACGTGACGATCTTCGACGCGGTCAGCCTCGACGAGGCGTCCGTTCTGCGGTCGTTCGGGTCGAAGACCTACCAGGAGTTCCTGGGCCTGTTCGACGACGTCCCCTACCGGTTCGTCGCGACCGCGACGCCGTCCCCGAACCGACACAAGGAGCTGATCCACTACGCCGGATTCCTGGGGATCATGGACACCGGTCAGGCGCTCACCCGGTTCTTCCAGCGCGACAGCTCGAAGGCCGGGAACCTTCGCCTCTACCCCCACAAGGAGCGCGAGTTCTGGCTGTGGCTGAACACGTGGGCCTGCTTCGTGCAGCGACCCTCCGACCTCGGGCACTCCGACGAGGGATACGACCTCCCGGACCTGTCGATCGCCTGGCACCAGGTGGAGGCGGGCATCCAGTCCGACGAGATCGAGCGCGACGGGCAGGGCGTGCTCGTTCGCGGCAGTGCGAAGTCGCTGCAGGCCGCCGCGCGCGAGAAGCGCGACACGCTCCCCGCGCGCATCGCGAAGGCGATCGACCTCGTGCGCGCGCACGTCGCCGAGCACGGCGAGGCGGATCCGGTCGTCATCTGGTGCGACCTGAACGACGAGCAGGATGCCCTCGAGCGGGCACTGCGCGCCGAGGGATTGCCGTTCTCCAGCGTCCACGGTTCCCTCTCCGACGAGGAAGCCGAGCAGAGGCTCGACGCGTGGCGCGACGGGAAGACCGCGGAGCTGATCGGCAAGCCCATCCAGCTCGGGCAGGGCCTGAACCTGCAGCGCTCGAACACCGCGATCTTCGTCGGCGTGACCTACAAGTTCAACGACACGATCCAGGCGGTGCACCGCATCCAGCGGTACGGGCAGACGCGCCCGTGCACGGCACACTTCATCTACGCCGAGACCGAGTCCGAGGTGCGTGATTCGCTGCTCGAGAAGTGGGAGGAGCACGACCGCCTCACCGAGACGATGAGCGACGTGATCCGCGAGTTCGGGCTGAACCCGGCCGCAATCTCCGCGGCCCTCACCCGCACGATGGGCGTCGAACGTCGCGAGGAGTCCGGCCCGGAGTGGGCCATCGCGCACAACGACTGCGTCCTCGAAACCCGCGATCACATGGACGAGAACAGCGTCGATCTGGTCGTCACGTCGATCCCGTTCTCGAACCACTACGAGTACACGCCCAGCTACAACGACTTCGGGCACACCGACGGCAACGACCACTTCTGGCGACAGATGGACTACCTCACGCCCGAGCTGCTGCGCGTCCTCAAGCCGGGCCGGATCTACGCGTGTCACGTGAAGGACCGGATCCAGTTCGGCGCGGTCACGGGCGCCGGCATCCCGACCGTCTCCCCGTTCCACGCGGAAGCGATCGCTCACGGCTTGAAGCACGGCTTCGACTACATGGGCATGATCACCGTCACCACCGACGTCGTCCGCGAGAACAACCAGACCTACCGCCTCGGCTACACCGAGATGCGCAAGGACGGCTCGAAGATGGGCGTCGGCTCGCCGGAGTACATCCTCCTGTTCCACAAGCCCCAGACCGACCGCGCGAAGGGGTACGCCGACGAGCGGATCGTGAAGGACACCGCCGACTACTCGCTCGCGCGGTGGCAGATCGACGCGGCAGCCGACTGGCGGTCCAGCGGCGACCGGATCCTCACGCCCGCCGAGCTCGTCGCCCTCGCGCCCGAGGTTCGGTCGCGCCTGTTCAAGGACCAGTCGCGCGCGAACGTCTACGACTTCGACGCCCACGTCGCCACCGGCGAGGCGCTCGCGGAGAAGAACGCGCTCCCGTCGACGTTCAAGTCCCTCGACCCGGGGTCGTGGCGGCCGGACGTGTGGGACGACGTGAACCGGATGCTCACCCTCAACGGCGAGCAGTCCAGGCGCGCGCTCGAGTTCCACATCTGCCCGCTGCAGTTCGACATCGTCGACCGTCTCATCGAGCGCTACTCGAACAAGGGCGACGTCGTCTACGACCCGTTCGGCGGGCTCGGCACGGTGCCGCTGCGTGCCCGGAAGCTCGGCCGGCGCGGGCGGGCCGCCGAACTCAACCCGACGTCGTTCCGCGACGCCGTCATGTACCAGCGCGAGCTCGACCAGGAACAGGCCACACCCACCCTGTTCGACCTCCTCGAGATCGAAGGCGTCGCATGAACACGGGCGTGGTGATCTCGGACGAAGTGCTCGACAAGGTGCGTGCGGCGACCAGGGCGGGCAGGTCGGCGTCACAGATTGCGGAGGAGTTGGGTGTCTCCGTGCGGTCCGTCCAACGGTGGCGGGCGCGCGTGAAGGTAGCGCGGCCCGCGGTAGTGCGCCGCCCTGACGATGCGCGCGCTCGGGCCCGGGAACTCGTCGAGGACGGCGCCTCATTCAACGAGGCTGCCCGCACGCTCGGCATCTCGCCGACCACGATCCGCAGATGGTTCCCGGACCTCCCCGCATGGCCCAACGACGAAGTGACCGAGTTCGCGAACGCGGTCAGGAAGGCAGGTGTCCTGTGAACCTCGAACGGGCGGACGTCCCCGCGCTCGGCGGCATCACTCTCGACACTGCGGGCCTCGACTACACGAGCGAGGCCTCGTCATGACGCCGATGTTCTATCGGCGCTCGGCGCCCGAACCGCAACCGCACGAGCGCCGCTCGCCCTGCCGTCGCGGCTGCTGCTGGACACCGCACGGCCATTCGGCCGTCGTCGATCTCTACCCGCCGCGCCACCCGAAGGCGTGTCGCTGCCACCCGGAAGGAGTAAGCCGTGGCTGACCGAACACCCGCCCGCGCTCTGCGCGCCCTCGAAGCACGTGACGGCCGCGTGTGCGTCATGACCGGCACGAGCGGCGAGCGCCTCGTCCCCCAGCATCGCGCCGGCGGGATGGGCGGGCGCCGCAACAAGCACGAGCTGCCGCGTCTGCTCTGGATCGACAGCATCATGAACGGCCACATCGAGAGCGATCCCGAGTGGCAGGCGACCGCGAAGGCGTGGGGCGTGAAGATCTCCCTCCACGCCGACCCCGAGCGAGTCCCGGTCTGGTTCCGTCACGAACACACGTGGTTCGTGCTCGAGGGCGACGGCCGGCGCCCGATCTCAACCGGGACCGCTCTCGACATGATGCTCGCGGTCTACGGATCCGACTACCTGCTGTGGAAGGCCGTCGCGGATGGCACCGAGCGGGCGCGCGTGATGTTCCTGCGGGGCGTGGCCTGATGGCGACGGGGCTGCCGTGGATTCGGATCGACAGCGACATCGCGTCGAACCCGAAGATCGCGGATCTCATCGCGGAGCACGGCGCGAAGGGGAAGGCGGCCGCGTTCGTGTACGTCGCCGCGATCGGCTACGCAGCCGCTCATCAGACGGACGGGCACATCCCTCGGGGCGGCCTACTCATCTGCCACGGCACGCCGAACGACGCACGGCTCCTGGTCGATGCGGGCCTGTTCGAGCAGGCGGAGAAGGGCTGGCAGGTCGCGAACTACGCCGAGCACCAGCCGACGCGCGCCGTCGCTGAGGCCGCCGCGGCGGAGCGCTCGGAGCGAGCAAGGAAGGCAGCAGAAGCGAGGTGGGGAAAGTGAATGCGGAACTGATGCGCCGAGCATGCCGCGTGCATAGCGCCGGGCATGCGAGGTACCTGCCATGCCCGAATGCTTGGCGATGCCACGGTACGGAACGTAACGATACGAAACGGGAGAGCATCCAAGACCAAGGTGAAAATCCTTACGTTCCTGATGCGCGAACCCCTGTGGATAACTCGGATTTCTCGCGTCGATTCGTGACCACAGTGCCCCGCCCGATCGGGGTGACGGCATGAACCGCGACGACTACCACCGGAACGCGGTCCTCGACAGCACGCTGCGTGACTTCGACGCCGCCGTCGAGCGAGCCGAGGCTCGCGCACTCGACCGGCTGTCCCGCAAGGGCTTCCGGTTCACGACGATCGCGCAGGCCCGCGCCCACCTGACGACGGTGCTGCGTGCCGCGCGAGCGCAATCCGAACTCGCCGCCGAAACGGCGGCATGGACAGACAACGCCCGGCGCTGACCGGGCCAACGAAAGGAACACCCATGAGCAAGCTCACCATCTACGGAGCATCCGACGACCTCGTGGAGATCGAGGGCGAGTTCCGAGAGGAGTTCTCGGCATACAACGGCTGGCGTGGCCGCGTCACCGCCCCGGACGGCGACGCGCTAATCATCACCGCCGAGTACGGGAAGCCCCGCGGCGAGGCCGAGTGGACGCTCGGCGTCGAGAACGCTGGCACGTGGCCGTCGTGGCCGATCTACTTCAGCGAGCGCCCTGACCGCGACGACGATCCGGCCATCGTGATCGACGTGCCCGCAGGGACGATCGTCGAGGAGGTGGCGATCTGATGGCCGGCGAGAGCTTCACCAAGCCGAACAGGTCGCAGGTCGTTTTCCTGCACCTCCGCCCCGGCCAGTACCCCACCGACCTCACCGTCGTGAAGGTCGCAAAGTCGCGCGACGCCCTCGTCGGGCCCGGGACCGTCATCGTCAAGGCGCGCATCACGGTGCCCGGCACGTTCTTCGACGAGGCGCTCCCGTTCGTCGACATCGCGTTCAAGCCCGGCGACGAGATCCAGCCGGCCGAAGTCACCATCACCGCTGAGGAAGAGAGCAACTGATGACTGCCACGATCACGATCCACGGCGGCCTGACGGCCGCGCCCGAGCTTCGATACACGCAGGCCGGGAAGCCGGTCTGCAGCGGAAGCGTCGCCTCGACGGACCGCTACCGCGACCGCCAGACGGGCGAGTGGAAGGACGGGAAGAAGCTCTACCTGCGGTGGACCGCGTGGGACCAGATCGCAGAAAACATCGCCGCATCGGGCCTCGACAAGGGCGCGCAGGTCGCGATCACCGGGAAGCTCCACACCCGCGAGTACGAGGACCGCGAGGGCGTGCGTCGCACGTCGACGGAGCTCGAGGTCACGGACTTCGCTGTGTCACTCCGGCGGGCGACGGCGCAGGTCGCCCGGAACGCGCCGCGGGATGCCTCCGGCGGGGCTCACGCACCCTCGCAGGGGTTCCAGGCCACTCCCCCGGCCGAAGCGCCTCAGACGCCTGTCCAGGACTCGTGGTCGAGCACGGCGCCCGACTCGTGGGGCGTGCCGAACGACGGGGAGGCTCCGTTCTAATGAGCGCGACCTTCCGCGCCCGCTACGACGGCACGTGCGCCGCCGACTGCGACCAGCGCATCGACCCGGGCGACGAGGTCACGTACCTCGACGGCCAGCTCGTGCACGTCGGCTGCGAACCGGTCGACGACGAGCCGGCACCGCGCCCTGTCTGCCCGATCTGCTTCACCGAGACCGCGCTGAACGGAGCCTGCGCATGCTGACGACCATCACCATCCCGCGCCCACATGTCCCGACCGGGCCGCTGGGCGTCCACGAGGACCGTGCGGACGCGGACTACCTCCGCGCCGTCATCTCGAAGATCGACACCGGGTACACGCGCGTCGGCGGCTCCGGCGTCACCGCGATGATCCGGTCTCTCGTCGCCGACGCCGCCGAGGCACTCGAGACCCCTCCCAACGCCCCCGGCCGCGACATCGTCCAGCTCGTGCGAGACCTCATCGACCCCGACGAGTGCTGGTTCGATCACAACGGCGGATGCCAGGCCCATGGGTACTTCTCTCTGCAGCCGGGCGAGCTCTGCCCGAACGCGGAAGCGAAGGCCTGGATCTCGGAGATGGGCGCATGACCGTCCTCTGCGCTGCCGCGCTCGGAGAGATCCCAGGCGTCCGTCCATGCGCCGAGTGGGACGAGCACCGCGTGATCTGCCCCGATCATCCGCGGTCGACGTCACGCCCCGGCGTCTGTCTCGGGTGTCTCCCGAAGTCCGCCGACCGCGGGTTCCTCTGCGAGGAACACTTCGAGCAGGTCGAGACCGCGCTCGACGCGTGGCCACGCTGGGAAGAGCTGGTCATCGCAGCCGACGGCCGAATGAAGGCCACGGAGGGCGGCTCCCAGCCCCTCGGCTACGTACCCCTCACGGCCGCGCATCTCGCGCTCGACGAGTGCCGCAGGCACCTCGCGTCGTGGGACGGCGGACGGGCCGACCTGTGGGTGTCCACCGAGGAGGGCGCGCGGGATGCTCTCGCGTTCGCGCAGGCCGCGCGCCGCGCTTACGCGCAGATCGAGGTAGAGGAACGCCCCACGAAGTTCGAACGCGTCCGCTGCCCCTCCTGCGGGCAACTGTCGATCCACGAGAACCCCACCACGACGGTCGGCGGAACAACGCGGGTCGAGTGCCAGCACTGCGGCGTCGAACTCACCCGCATCAGACTCCTCTCCGCCCGGTGGACGGGATCCGACCTGTGCAGTACGGGCCTGCACGTGTCCTGCGATCGCGCGCAGTGCTCGTGCGAGTGCCACAGGCTCGGGCCAGCGTCGCGGCAGGGCGGGATCGAGGCGCTATTCGACGCCGACCTCGCCGCCCTCGGCTTCACCCCACGGGATGCGTGGATCGCGCACCCCGACGAGACCATCACGAAGGAGAACGCAGCATGAACCTGGAGACGGAACAGCTGATCGAAGGGGTCCGCGCACGCGCTCGGGCCCGATCCTCGCACCCGAGCGCCGCCGTGCGATCCGACGCGGACCGCATGATGCGGCTCGCCGACGCCATCGAAACCGTGGACCTGAACGGTCAGCATTACGCGCACAGGATTCAGGTCGACCTGGCGGTCGCCGATCAGGAGCGTGGCGAGCTGGCCGCGGCCGTGGAGCGGGTCCGGGAGTACGCGGACACCCTGTCCACGGCGGCGATGGGCGAGCGATTCCCCGCAGTGCAGATCGGCGCGGAGATCCTCGATCTTCTCCCGGGCGGGTCCCAGAGCCCGCACACTGGGCATCACTGCGACCAGAGTGATCATCACTGTGACTCAGTGAGTCACAGTGAGACCGCAATGACGCTCGCTGAGGGCGAGACTCAGGCCCTCATGAAGATGCGGAAACTCGGCGTAGACGATGCGGCGGACCGCTTCGGAGACGCCGCGATTCTCGAGGCAGCAGGGGCCTCCCATGACCTCGTGCAGATCGCGGCCAAGATCGCTGCGACCGTCCGGATCGCGGGAGAGGACCTGCTGGCGATGGAACGTCACGGCATCCGGGTAGATGTCGCCAGGCCCTCGAAGATCGAGCCGGTCGCGTGGCGCGACCGCGAGGGCGACGCGTGGGTCGACGCTGACGGCGGCCTCCGCATGGTCGGCGATTCGACCGTCGAATCCCGCCGGCTCGTGGAAGCGACCTACGGGCCGCTGACCCCGATCCACGAGAGCGAGGACACGCTGTGAGCACTCGAGACGCATGGCACACGTTCGTCGCGTCCGTCGTCTGGATCACCGCAGCGATCTGGCTGGTCGTCGCACTCATCATCGGCGCAGACACGGCCCTCCCCGGGTTGATCGTCGTCGCCGCCTTCATCTGGGCGGTCCTGACCCGGATCGCCTCTCTCGAAGACCGTGTGAAGCAACTCGAAGGAGGAGACCGGTGACCGACTACGACGACCTGATCGCGGAGGCGCGCAACCGCACGACGACTCACGCGGCGCGGAACCCGGAAGGATCCCGCGATCTGGAGCTGCGCCTGGCGGACGCCCTCGAAGCCGCCGAGCGGCAGGCGTCCGAGTGGGAGGCCGCCGCACACGCGGGGTTCGAGGGGACCGTCCTTGCCCGGAACACGCGAGACGCCGCTCTCGACAAGCTCGCGAAGGGGCTGGAAGAGGTCGAGGAGCTTCGACGGCAGGGCTACCCCGTCGGTGTTCTCTTGCGCCTTCTCGCGGGCGCCGAGCCGATCCACGAGAGGGAGGATGGCTGATGGGGTACGCCGTCTACGAAGACCGGGCCGCGCGCGACCTCGGGGTCGACCGCTGGGGAGGCTACGGCGTGCCAGCGATCTGCGACCAGCCCGAGTGCACCACGGAGATCGACCGAGGGCTCGCGTATCGGTGCGGGGATGCCGGCGAGAACGGATGCGGGCTCTCCTTCTGCGATCTCCACATGTACATCGGCGGTGACGGCCCGCAGAGGTGCCGACGCTGTTGCGACGAGGAGCAGCCGTTCCTCCCGAAGCCGGACGTGCCCGAGTGGGAGCGCCACATGCTCACGGACGAGTCGTGGGCCGAGTGGCGCGCTGAGAACCCGGAGCGCGTCGCGCGCATGCGGGCCGCACTCGAAAGCGAGGACAAGCGATGAGCGACCAGCAGCCGTTCACGCCGAGCGTGGACGAGGGCCGACTGGTCTACATGGCGGATGGGCTGCGGGGGCTGAGCGTTTCCGCCTCGAATGAAGAGCGTCGTCGCTACCGAGACGAACTGCGCGCCGAGTTCGACCGCATGATCGAGGCCGTCCGCGCGGAGGAGCGCGAGAAGTACTCCCCGGAGAAGGACGAGCGGCTCGCACGCTATATGGCGCTCGTCACCCCGCTGGGATACGCGTCGGCGCTCGAAGTCGTCAACTCGCTGACCGCGATGGTGAACGCCGAAGCGAGGGGAGACGAGATCGCAGAGAAGGCGCGCCAGGAGGAGCGCGAGAGGGCCGCGCAGATCGCGGACGAGGCGGCGCGGAACTGGGCCTCGACCTACCGCCAGTTCGCCGCAGACGAGATCGCCGCCCGGATCCGGGCGCAGGGAGAGGAGCAGGCATGAGCATCGAGAGCGACCGCGAGGCGCTGAACGTCCTGACGAGCGTCTTGGGGCAGGACAAGCTGTGGGACCTGACGGGTGAACAGCCTGCGTTTCTGACTCGGAGGGCCGCTCGCGAGGTCCTCGCTGCGGGGTTCCGTCGTGGCCCCGTGACGGTCACCGAGGAGATGGTCGATAGCGGCAGCGAGGTGATGGCGTGGGTGGCGTACCGGAGCGACGTGGGGCCGAACCCGCAGCACCTCAACCGTGAGCGTGCCGCGTTCCGGGCTGGATGGCGCGCCGCCCTGGAAGCCGCCCTGGAAGCCGCTCTCGGGCCGGTCGAGGAGCCGCTCTCGCAGCACCCCGCGATCGACGGCGCGATCGAAGCGCTCGACTTCGTTGCAGACCGAATGGACGACTTCGCCTACGACGAGATCCGCTCGGCCATCGAGAGCATCCCGGACTGCGAGAGCGCGACGGCGATGCCGCACGAGGAGCACGAGCCGGAGTGGGAGTACGCGGTGCGCTGGTTTGCAACCGAGGGGCGCCCGATTACCGATATCGGAGCTGACCGTGAGGACTGCGAAGCGCTTGCGGAAGACCAGGAGGGCTTCGCGCAGGCTGTGCGTCGCCGAGTCGGCCCGTGGGAGCCGGTCGAGGGGCAGGAGGACACTCGATGAGCGAGCGTCTTGAGCACGAGTGCGTGTTCGCGGAGGAGCAGGAACCGTCCGGAAGGCTCATCCTCGCGCCGTGCCTCGTGTGCGACTACTCCGCGATGGACGCGCTGAACCAGCTACGCAGCGATGTCGAGATGTGGTCCTCCACGGCCACGGATCTGGTCCGAGACATCCGCGCGCTCGCTGAGGACTTCCAGGCCAACGGGAACTCCCGGCCCCTCGGAGATTCTTCCGCAGCTGTCTGGCATAAGGCAGCATCCCAGATCCTCAAGCGATTGGACCGATCATGACCGCGGCCGGAGAGGAGCAGTCCGATGGCAACTGAGTGGCGGAACAGGCGCGGCAAGTCGGTCTGGCAGCCGACTCTGCCGGATGGCCGCAGGCTGTGGCGTATTTACGTCTGGGGCGACCCGGATTCGCCGCAATGGGGATGGCGCGGCGAGGAGAGAGATGCCCCGTTCCTCTCCGGGAAGCGGCGCGCGGAGCGGATCGAGCGTCGTCAGATGCGTCGTGAGGAGCGGGACGAGATGGATAGGACGTTCAAGGAGGTGCACCGTGGCTGATGAGATGACGCCCGCCGAGATGCGGAAGCGTGCCGAGGCGCTGCGGAAGCTCGGTAGGGCGGTGAGCTACTACGGAGCGCTCGGGGCAGTGGGACTCAACGACGCCGATCGAGTCGCCTGGGAGCAGACCCTCGAGGCCGGGGCTGACGCCCTCGACGACCTCGCCAACATCCAGGACGCCTGGACGGTCCCCGGCCCGCACCCCGAGTGGCACGAGCGGGTCAAGGGCTTCACCCGTCGCGACTGGCCGGCCCTGGCCCGCGCGATCGAGAGGACCCTCCCATGACCCGGCAGCCGAGAGAGTGGATCACCATTGCCGAGGCGGCCGAGATCGCACGACGGAGCCCCCGCACGATCTACGAGTGGGCTCAGCACGAACGCCTCGCTTCGAGGGTCGAGAACGGCCGCGTCCTCGTCCTCCGGAAGGCCGTCGAGCGCATCGCACCTACCGTGAAGCGAGGCCGGCCGCCCCGCACGAAAAATACGCAAATGTGACATTCACGGCACGATGAAAGGAGCCGACCGAGGAGCACACCATGCACACCGCCAACCGCCTCAGCATCGACGCCGCCGCCCTCGCCACTGGACGCTCACGCCGCACGATCTACCGCTGGATCCGCGACGGCATCCTCCGCGCACACGACTCCGGCACCGCCCTCGAGGTCACGCTGCCGGACGTCATGAAGGCCGAGGCGAGGGTGAAGCGAGGCCGACCGCGCGGCTCGACACGCGGCCCCCGCTAGGAAATACGCAAATGTGACACTCGTGGCACAGTGAACCTAGATGGTGGAGCAGTCCGCCCAGACGGAAGCCCCGGCCCTCAGATGAGGGAACCGGGGCTTCGTCGAACCGGGGACGCTAAACGAAAAGCTGCGCTACGAGCCCCGATGCCGCAGCTCCAGCTCCGGCGTTCACGACAGACTGCAAGACGCCACGAAGCGTGGGCAGCGCTCTCTTGATCAGCTTCGTGTCCGGCGTCGGCTTGCTAGCCTCTTCCAAGATCTGGGCACCGACTTCCCTCGCTACCTCAACTTCATCCGGGTCGAGAGCTGCAGCCTCTTCGATGGTCGCAATAGCCTGACCAACACGATCGGCCAGCTCCTCGAAGCCAGGAGCGACAGGAACCTGCTGCGTCACAGTGCTCCCGTCAACCGCGATGTTGACATGGCTCCCGTTGACCACGATCACGTGCCCCGTCGCACCAGGTGCATCCCTCTCCGACGTCGGACGGCGGTCCGAATACTCCGCCATCACGTGCTTCATGTGCGAGGGGAAGGATCCGCCAGGGTCACGCACATGCGCCGCTGTTACCCAAACAACGCGAGTGCCACCTCGGGGGTCGTCCCACTCCATCTGGTCGCCCTCGTATACGGGCGTATCCACATTGAACCCAACCCCCTTGTCCTGCACCTGCCCCTCGAACGTCTCCACGGTCCTGCCAGGACGCTGATCCCCCGGTGTCACACGAACCTGCTTAGTGCCGAAGGTCCGTCCAAACTCCTCGATGAAGGTCCGACCTTCGAAGCTTCCCAACGCAACCACACTGTGCTCCTCTCCGTTCAGGTCCAACGAGCATAAGGCTGCGATTCCCATCCCGTGCCCGCGCCCAGGAGGCGCAGAACGAGGTAGCACCATGGCCCGCCGCCGACCAGTCACAGACGAAACGCGTCAGCGTGTGCGCGAGCTCCACGCACGGGGCATGTCGAGGAACGCGATCGCGAAGGAGATCGGGTACTCGGGTGCGACGGTCACGAACGTCGCGAAGGCTCTGGGCTTGTCGTTCGACCGGTCGTCGACGGAAGCGGCGGTGAAGGCCCACCGGGTCGATCTGGCGGAGTCGCGACAGCTTCTCGCGGAGAAGATGATGCGTGAAGCGCACGCGATGCTGGACGCACTGTCGCAGCCGTATGAGGTCTTCAACTTCGGCGGCAAGGACAACACGTTCAACTCTCACACGTTCGATACGCCTCCGGTCGAGGTGAAGCGGAACGTTCTGACGACGGCGGGTATCGCGTTCGACAAGGCGACTCGGATTGTCGAGAAGGCTCCGGAAGAGGACGTGACGGCTGAGGTGAAGGCGGCCATCGCGGGCTTCACTGCCGGACTGGATCACCTGTTCGAGGGCGACACGTACGGGCAGGTGGCAGATGCTGGCGACGGCGACGGAGATGGGAACGGCGGGGCTGGGACGTAACCAGGCTCGGTCGCTTTACGCGTGCCGGCTGCCGGGCGCGACGTTCAATCTCTGGGAGGGGTCGATCCGTGCGGGCAAGACATACGTGTCGGTGCTCGCGTTCCTGCTTCACGTCTCGCAGCTCGAGGGTGAGCTCGATGGCCAGCTCGTGATCGTGGGGAAGAACCTCGGGTCCATCTACCGCAACTTCTTTCAGACGATCAGTTCATCGGCCGGACTGCGTGCGTTCCGGGGTGCGGTGAAGTACCGCCAGAATGCTCCGACGGCGCACATCTTTGGCCGCGAGGTGCAGGTCATCGGCATCAACGACGCTCGTGCGGAATCGAAGATCCGAGGAATGACGATCCTCGCCGTATATGTGGATGAAGCGACGGTTATCGAGGAGACCGCATTCAAGCAGGTCCTGAACCGCATGTCCCTCGAGTCGTCGAAGATGTTCGCCACGACGAACCCCGACTCCCCTGCCCACTGGCTCAAGGTCGACTTCATCGATCAGATGCGGCGCCTGCCCGACTGGCGGCGCTTCCACTTCCTGATGGACGACAACCCGTCCCTCTCGGAGTCCGTGAAGGCTCGTCTCCGGTCGCAGTACGTGGGCCTCTGGTATCGCCGGCAGATCCTCGGCGAATGGGTTTCTGCTGACGGCGCGATCTACGGCATGTGGGACCCGTCACGGCACGTGAAGCCGTGGGGCGCGACGCCGTCGATGCATCGGCTCCTCGGCGTCGGCATCGACTTCGGCACGAACAACCCGTCCACGGGCCTCCTGCTCGGCATCTCGAAGGAGAAGCAGCCGACCGGGAAGTACGGCTCCCGCCTGTGGCTGATCGACGAATGGCGGCACGACGCCCGCGGGAAGAAAGCGGCGATGCTGTCCCCGTCGCAGCAGGCGGGACTCTTCCGCGACTGGCTCTACCGCGACCACCTGCCGTACGAGTCGGCGCTCCGCCCGGAGTTCATCATCGTGGACCCTGCCGCGTCGCACTTCCAGAAGGAACTGAACCTCCTCGACATCCCGACGGCGGGCGGCCTGAACAACGTCTCGTACGGGATCTCGACGGTCGCGTCACTCCTCTCTGAGGAACAGCTCGTCGTGACGGACCACTGTCCAGGGTTCATCACGGAGGCGCCCGGCTACTCGTGGGACTCGAAGGCCGCGCTGCAGGGCCAGGACATGCCCGTGAAGGTCAACGACCACTCTCTCGACGGCGGCCGCTACGTGGTCGCCACGACCGAGACGATGTGGCGGCCGATGCTGAACGGCGTCTGGAGTCTCGCCGCCTGATCAGCCGCAGATCGCGAGGAGCCCCTCGTGCCCCTCAAGGAACAGCGCCCGATACTCGTCTGACTGCGCGCTCCCGGAAACGCTCTCCGTGAAGTTGTCGATGTTGTGGCCGATGATGTCGGCAACGTCCTCGTCGATCGCGCGGGCTTCGTCTTCCGCGTCATTCCACGTGGCGATCATCTCGTCGCGCGCCGCGACCATCTCCTCGTCGCTGCGTCCGTCGCGATGCGCCACGTCGGTGAACGACTCGTAGGCGTCCGCGTAGCTCGCGCACACGCCGCCGAGGTCAGCGGGGGCCGCCTCCGCCGACTCTGCCGGCGAGGAGCTGCACCCGGAGAGCGCGAGGACAGCGAGCAGGGCGGCGGGAGCAACGAGACGACGCATCCGCCCAGGATATCGGCCTACTCCTGATTGCCGAAGATCTCGTCGTAGTACTCGAAGCGCGGCTCGACATGCTTGTCCGCGTGCCCGAGTGGGCTCGACCAATAGACGCGCCACCCGTCGAGGTATTCAGGGTGGTCATCCGCGTCTTCCGCTTCTCGCGTCTTCGGCTCCCATTTGTCCCCCGGATGCAACTCGCCGAAGAGCTGCATGACGATTCCCTTCGGCTCCGTGTCCACGACGAGCGTCACGTTCTCTGCCGATGAGAGACCGACGTTCTCGAGCCGGAAGTACCATCCGTCTTCTTTCCGCTCGTGGATCCCTTTCCATCGCACGTCGCGGAATTCAGCCGCACGAGCGTCGATCCGCTTCTGCAGTCTCAGAGAATCAGCTTCTCGCGCGTCAGCACGCTCGGCGATCGTGTTCGCCTTCGCTGCATACTCGTTCGCCCTGGCGGCTTCTTCTCTCGCCTCGCGCGCAGTCGCGTTCGCCGCATGACCTTGCCACCAGCTGACGCCTAGTGCGGCCACAGCCACGATGACGGCCACAACGGCCACCCATGCTTCTGCACTCATGCCGCCGAGCGTATCGGCACTGGTCTTCCCGGCGCCCGCCGGGTCACCCCGCGACGGGGATATCTCGATGAGAGGAGCGAGCATGCCTCGCGTTCAGATCACCCACAACACGGTGAGGCCGACAGATAACCCCGCGGTGGTCGATGAGCTACCGCGCCGGAACGTGCACGTCTCGTGGAACCGTGCCGGCGGCGAGGGCGCCCTCGCAGCGAATCACCCGTCGGGTTGGGTTCAGGTCGCTATCGACATGACGGTGGGCGACCTGCGCCAGATGCTCGACACGGCAGAAGGCGGCGAGCAGCAGATCCGCATCGTGTCCGAGGTTCTTGAGCGTCGTGACGTCAACAAGACCATCCAGACACTGCGCCGGGCGCGCGACGTCGCCTACGGGAAGGACGCATGATGCCCGAGTCCGCGCACCTGTTCTCCGACATGCACGCCGCGCTGGGCATCGACCTGAACGAGCTCGGCTGCATCATGGCCGACGTCGAGCCCATCGAGGTCACCGACTACGCCGCCGACGCGGGCCTCGACCCTGATCGCGATCTCTACTCCCTCCGCGGGGTGGACTCCTCCCGCTGGTGGATCGACGGCGCGGTCGGCGAGAAGGGCGCGCACGTCACGCTGCTCTACGGTCTCCTGCAGCCTGGCCCGGTCTGGCGCGGGCACGTCGATCGGCTGCTCGCCGACGTTGACCTGTCCACGGTGACGGTCGATCATGTCGGCATGTTCGACTCGCCCTACCCGGACGATCCGTACAAGTGCATCGTCGCGCACCTGAAGCTCACCCCGGAGCTGCTCAAGGCGCACGCGCGGCTCTCCTACCTGCCGCACGTGAACACGTTCCCCGAGTACCGGGCGCACGTGACCCTCGCATACGTGAAGGACCAGCCGTCCGCCGTGGAGTGGGCGCAGACGACACCGGAGGC
This sequence comes from Microbacterium sp. gxy059, assembly GCF_050958665.1. Taxonomy (NCBI): domain Bacteria; kingdom Bacillati; phylum Actinomycetota; class Actinomycetes; order Micrococcales; family Microbacteriaceae; genus Microbacterium; species Microbacterium sp. gxy059. The sequence goes on from NZ_JAMXWT010000012.1 coordinate 31,268, forward strand.
GTGGGTGCGGGCACTGCAAGCACCGCTTCGCGACGCGCCACTGCGGGTGACCGGAATCGACTACGGAGGCCGCTCGTGAACGGCCCGCAGCGGTTCCGGAAGAAGCCCGTCGAGATCGAGGCGATGCAGTACGACGGCACCGTCGGCCGCGCCACCGAGATCATCGACTGGGCGCTCTCGCTCGGCGAGACCATCACCTACCACTGCGACGACGACGGCTCCTGCGAACGCGACTCGCACGTGCTCGCGATCCGCACGCTCGAAGGGACGATGACCGCGCTCCAGGGCGACTGGATCATCCGGGGCGTGCAGGGCGAGTTCTACCCGTGCAAGCCGGACATCTTCGAGCAGACGTACGAGCCCGTCAAGGCCGTCACGCACATGTCGCTCGCCGGCCCCGACATCGAAGAAGTCGTCGAAGAGCAGCCCCGTCGCGTCGTGAACGTCGCGGTGAAGGTCATCCCCGAAGGCGTCGAGCCGGAGGGACCGATCATCGGGACCGTGAACCTCGTAGTCGAAGGCGGTGACCCGCAGGTCGTCCGCGACGCGGTCCACGAGGCACTGTCCTGATGGCCCTCTACCTCCCTGACGAGAGCGAGAAGGTCACCGCGCTCCTGGGCGATCAGCTCGGCGGGATGGTCACCGGCATGTACGCGATCGTGCAGTGGATGACCGACAGCGGCGAACAGCGCATCGGGGTCTTCACCGCGCCCGATCAGACGTTCATCACCTCGCAGGGCCTCCTTACGATGGCGAACGCCGTCGCGGATGGCGAACTGGCGTCGTACGTCCAGGACGCGATCGACGAGGCCGAGGGCGACGAATAGGCGCTTCCACACGTCCGGGGCTTCTCCTGCCCAGGTGAGGGTCGTGCAGGCCCGAGAAGACGAGAAGCTGCACAACCGGAGGGCGGGCGCCTGGCCACGAGCCGCGCCCGTCCTCCGCCCACGACCTCGGAGGGGCGTCAACGCGTCCAACGACAGCGCGAAGGCTGCCCATCACGGCTGGTCTACTCGCCCAGGCAGACCTGCGCCCCTCCGACCCCCACCTCCGCCGAAGGGGATCCGCCATGCATGCCTGCCCGACCTGCGGATCCGAGTACCGGCACCCGCTCACGGCGGCCCTCTGCTGCGACCCCGGCTACGCCCCGAACGAACCCGAGGAGGTGCACCGTGCCGCTGCCCGATGAGAACACCTCGTGGCTGCCGCCCGCGTTCGAGCCCTACTTCGACGCGATCGACACGTTCGACGACTGGTACGTCGGCGACGTCGACCGACTCACGTCTGCCTACGCGAACAAGCCAATCACGCACCCCGCGCAGCACAACGGCGGCATCGTCGGGTTCGGCGCCCGCGCATGGCTCGGCAAGCCCCAGAAGGGCGGCGAGAACCGCGTCCGCCTCCACATCCCCCTCCCGGCCGATATCGCCACGCTGAGCGCCGACTACCTGTTCGGAGAGGCGCCCCGCGTCGTCCTCCCCGGCGAGCGCGGTACGGAAGGCGAGAACGACCGCGACAGGATGCAGGCCCGCGTCGAGAAGATCATCAACACGCCCCGGTTCCATTCCCTGCTGCTCGAGTCCGGCGAGGTGTCTTCGGCTCTGGGCGGCACGTACCTGCGTCTCGTGTGGAACCAAGACGACCTGCGCGAGGTGCGCGCCGAGGCCGTGCATGCGGACGCCGCGATCCCCACGTTCCGGTACGGCGACCTCCACGAGGTGACGTTCTTCACGGAGTACGAGGGGAAGCGCGGCGTCGTCTGGCGGCACCTCGAGCACCACTCGCGGGGCCGTGTCGAGCACGCCCTGTTCGAGGGCACCACCAGCAACCTCGGCCGACGCGTGCCGCTCACCGACCGTCGCGAAACCGAATGGCTCTCCGAGGTCGTCGATGACGATTCCGGGCTCGATACGGGCGTGGAAGGGCTCACCGCCGCATACATCCCGAACATGCGCCCGAACAAGCGGTTCCGGAAGGACCCGGCGCTCACGCGCCTCGGGCAGTCGGACTTCGCGGACATCACGCAACTGTTCGACGCGATCGACGAGGTCTGGTCGTCGTGGATGCGCGACATCCGCCTCGCGAAGGCCCGCATCGTCGTCGCGAAGCAGTACCTCGAGTCGAACGGCTTCGGACAGGGCGCCTCGTTCGACGTCGACCGTGAGGTCTACGAGGGCATGAACACGATCACCGGCCCTGGCGGGCAGGACTTCGGCTTTCACGCGCACCAGTTCAACATCCGCGTCGAGGAGCATGCGGCGACCATCAAGGAGCTGCGCGACCAGGCGATGCGGTCGGCCGGGTGGACGCCCGGATCCGCGGGCGGCGACGCCACCGGGATGCGCACTGCGACCGAGATCAAGGCCGACGAGCGGCTCTCCGAGCGCACGCGCGACAAGAAGGCGAACTACTGGAAGGCCGGCGTGCAAGAGTTCCTCCTCACGTGGCTGCAGCTCGATTCGGTGCTGTACGGCGGGCCGTTCCCGGAGGAGCCGCCTGAGTTCCGGTTCCCGGCTGAGGCGCAGGCCGATCAGGAGTCGATGGCGCGCACGAACCAGATGCTCTATGCGGCGCAGTCGGCGTCGATCGAGACGCGGGTGCGCATGCAGCACCCGGACTGGGACGGCGAGACCGTCAACAAGGAGGTCGACCGCATCAAGGACGAGTTCGGCATCGGGAAGGCGTCGGACCCGACCGTGGTCCGCACTGTCGACGACGCGACGACGCCCTCGCAGGACGACATCGACCGGATGCGCGAGCGCATGGAACGCGGCGACGAGACCGAAGACGAGCCCGACGAGTAGTCGACGCTCGGGGATGGAGGAGCGATGGCTGGCTTCGTCCCCGAGCACGACGACGTCGAGGCGCTGCTGTACCGGATCGGGATGCAGGTCGCCGGCACCTTCCAGACCGCGGAGACGCGACTCCTCGAAGCAACGGCTCGCCGCCTCATCCGCGACCTGCCCGAGCACGCGAATCTCTCGGACATCCTCGCGATCGTCCGTGAGCTCGAAGCCCACGCTGTCCAGGCGACGTCAGGGATCACGCGCGAGTGGGCGGAGGAGGTCGTCGCGCGCGCCGCCCGTGAGGGTGCCGCGGCCGTCGTGAATCTCCCGCGCATCTCGCAGGTCGCTTCGATCGCCGACCAGCACATCCTCGCCGCGACCCTCGTGGCCTACGACCTCGGCAACGCGTTCGAGGACATGCGGGTGCGGATCCTCCGCTACCCGCGCGACGCGATGGGCGAGTTCCTGCGTGGCGGCGACGTCTACCAGCAGGTCATCGCGAACCACGCCGGGCAGGTCCCTCTCGGTGCCTCGACCGAGGAAGCACGCCGCGCGGCGATGCAGGAGTTTCTCGAGCGGGGCGTCACCGGGTTCACCGACGTCGCCGGCCGCCGATGGAGGATCGGAACCTACGCCGAGATGGCGACCCGCTCTGCCGTCGGCAGGGCGTACACGGACGCGACCGTCGCGACCTCGGCATCCGCGGGCATCGACCTGTTCACGGTCCTCGGTGGCCGCAACGCGTGCGGCCACTGCGCGCCCTGGTTCGGGCAGATCGTCGCCGCAAGCGGATCCACCGGCCCGCGCACGGTACCGCACGCGTTCGAGGACCGCGAGATCACGGTGAACGTCGCCGGGACCCTCGCGGACTGGCGCGCGTCCGGCGCGGGCCACCCGAACTGCCTCTGCCGACCGGCGCCCTACCTACCCGGATTCCGCGTCCCGACGATGGCGACTGGGTACGACCCCGCGGCGCACGCCGCACGCGACCGGCTCCGCGAACTCGAACGCCGCGAACGAGACGCGAAGCGCAAGCAGGCCATCGCGGAGGCGGCTGGGGACGACGCGAAGGCGCGACGTATGCGTCGCCGCGTCCTCGACATCCAGGCGGAGACCCGTGAGCACGTCCGCGAGACCGGGCAGACCCGCCGCTACGAGCGCGCCCAGCCCGCATTCGCGAACTGACCCGAACCCCCGCGACCGGGGACCACTGATCCGGCCCAGGAGGCCGGAGTGAAGGAGACACCCATGCCCACCATGCCGCTCACGCTCGGACCGCTGCACCCTCCCGCGTGGCACCGGCCGTTCCTGCGCTACTTCGCGCCCGTCGACGGCGACGCCGCGGGCGCCCCAAGCGACGAGGGCTCCGACGAGGAGCCGGACGACGAGAATCCGACGCCCAACGCCGATACGGACGTGTCGGACGACTCCGAGGATGAGGCTCCCGGCGAGGACGACGACGAGCTCCCCTCTTGGGCACGGAAGTCGCTGAAGAAGGCGAACCGTGAGGCCGCCGCTGCGCGCCTGGAAGCGAAGAAGGCCCGCGAGGACGCGGAGAACGAGAAGAAGTCGCTCGCGCAGTCCATCGGCAAGGCCCTCGGGCTCGTCGCTGACGAGGAGGAGACCCCGACGGTCGACTCCCTCACGACCCGCCTGCAGGAGCGCGACACCGCGCTCTCCAGCGCCCAGGTTGCGTTGCAGGCGCAGCGCGCCGAGAACGCCGTCCTCCGGTACGCGACCAAGCACAAGGGCGACGCCGACGCCCTCCTCGACTCCCGCGGCTTCAACGAGAAGCTCGCGGCCATCGACTCGACCGCCAGCGACTACGCCACCCAGGTGGAGGCGCTCGTCAAGGCGGAGGTCGACTCCAACAGCCGTTACCGGAAGGTCCAGGTGGCCCCCTCCAGCAGCAACGGCGCTCCCCCTCCCGCCGGAGGCAACAACGCCCCGGCGGACGACATCGAGTCCCTCCGCGCCGAATACCGCAAGACCCGCGGCGTGGCGGACTAACCCAGACAGAAAGGGCCACCATGGCTAACACCCTGCTCACCCCGAGCGTCATCGCCCGCGCCGCGCTCGCGACGCTCTACGAGAACACCGTCGCCGCGCAGCTCGTGCACCGCGACTACGACAGCGAGTTCGTCGGCGCTGTCGGCGACACCATCACGATCCGCGAGCCCGCGGTGTTCGAGGCCGAGGAGTTCGACGCCGACACCGGCATCAACATCCAGGACGCCACGGAGAACGGCATCCCGGTGCGCCTCAACCACCACGCCGACGTGTCCTTCGCGGTCTCCTCGCGTCAGCGCACCCTCGAGCTCGCGGACTTCCGTGCGCAGCTCCTCAACCCGGCCATGGAGGCGATCTCGCAGAAGATCGACCGCGACGTGCTCGGCTTCCGCAACGACATCACCAAGGAGGTCGGGACCGAGGCCGGGAGCCTCTGGGACGAGCCCGACGCTCTGGTCCAGGCCGGTGTCGAGCTCGACGTCGACAGCGTGCCCGAGGTCAACCGTCGCGCGATCGTCGGCCCCCGCACCCGCGGTAAGTGGCTGTCGAACGACCTGATCAAGCGCGCGGACCGCTCCGGCTCCACCGCGGGCCTGCGCCAGGGGTCGATCGGCTCCGACGTGTTCGGCTTCTCGGCCTACATGTCGCAGAACATCGGCCAGCCGCCCGCGGCCCCCGAGCCCGGCCAGCCGACGACCGAGGTGTCCGTCGCGTTCCACCGCACGGCCGCCGCGCTGGTCACCCGCCAGCTCGAGCTGCCGATGGGCGCGCAGGACGCGGCCATCGAGGGCTACAACGGGTTCGGCATCCGCGTGGTCTTCGACTACGACATCGCGAAGAAGAAGGACATCGTGTCCCTCGACGTGCTGTACGGCGTCAAGACGCTCGACCCTCGCCGCGCGGTGCTCATCAAGGGCGCGGACGCGGCCTGATGGTCACGCGGTTCGTGAACGAGGAGGGAGAGGTGCTCCGCGTCTCTCCCTCCTCGCCGCTGCCCGTCGTGGTCCAGGGCGGTGGTCCCACGCCGGTCTCGTCGTCGGACATCACCGACGCGACCGACGTGGGGACCGCCCTGCTCACGGCGGAGTCCCCGGCCGCGGCGCGCACCACGCTCGGCGCGGCGCCCGACACGCTCCAGGGCGTCCCGTCGGGCGGCGCGGCGGGGCAGGTGCTCAAGCGCACGGGAGACGGCGTCGCCTGGCAACCAGACGCGAACACCACCTACGGACCGGCGACGGGAACCACGACCGGTCTCGTCAAGCGCGGCGCGCCCGTCGCGGACGCGACCGACGAGGCCGACGTCGTCACCCAGTTCAACGCGCTCCTGGCAGCTCTCCGAACTGCCGGCGTGATCGAGGAATAGGAGACGCACCATGGCACACGCATATCAGAACGCCACGTCCGGGCAGGTCGTCGTCAGCGACGAGCCCCGCTCGGATCTCGAAGCGCTCGCTCGCTGGAAGGGTGTCCCCGTCCCGGCCGACCCTGCGGACCCCGTGGGCTCGCCTGAGAACGACCCCACGGGCGGGGAGACGGGCTCCGGATCGAACCCGTCGTCCGCCGAGGCCGCCGGCGATGGCACGCACCCGGGCGGATCCGAGGGTGACCTCGAGCCGTCCGAGGAGTGGACGCACGAGCAGCTCGACGCATACGCGGCCGAGCGCGACGTGAAGTTCCCCGCGAACACCAACAAGGCCGTGAAGGTGGCGGCCCTCACCGCCCCCACGGGCGACTGAATCGAGCGGGCGGCGGCACGCCCGCCGCCCGCTCCCCACCCGAGGAGGCCCCATGGCTCTGAACATCGAACTCCCGCCCCGCCTCGCGAAGACCCGCATCGTCGCGGGCATCGTCTTCACCGACGGGCACGCCACGGTCCGCAAGATCGGCACGAGCACGCGACGCTACCTCGAGCACGTCGGTGCGACGATCACCAGCGACGGCGAAGCGGGACCGCTCGCGAAGCGCACCCTGGCCGAGCTGCGCGCGGCCGCCGCCGATCTCGATCTGGATCTTCCCGAATCGGCGAAGAAGACGGACCTCATCGAGGCGATCTCGAGCGCGTCGGAGGGCTGACGGATGTGGCATCCGTTCATCACCGCTGAGGAGGTCCCCGAGGCGGTCGCGGCGGCGCTGGCAGACGTGGATCACGCGATCGCCGCGGCGTCTCGTCGCGTGCGCGGCGCGCTGAAGACCGCGCGCTTCGCGACCGACGCCGACGGGAGGCCCACCGACCCCGACGTCGAGAATGCGATCAAGGAGGCCACGCTCGCGCAGCTCGCGTTCTGGGCGGACACGGGCGACGAAACCGGCGCTGCCGCGCAGGCGGGCGGCGGGTCGATCCTCTCCGTCACCCTCCCCGGTGGCGGCGGCGCGACGGACGCACGTTCGAAGCAGGAGGCCCGCGAGGCACCCGCGGTCGACGACATCCTCCGCTCCTGCGAGGGGATCACGTGGGAGGTGCATTATTGATGCGCCTCCCCGCTCGGATGATGCCGCACGGCGGCCTCGTCTCGTACCGACCGAAGATCGGCGAAGGCCCACGCGGCCCGGTCTACGGCGATGAAGTGGTGCCGAAGCGTGCGGCGATCGACGACAGCCACAAGCTGGTGCGCACCGCGACCAGCGCCGAGGCGTCCTCGTCTGCTCGAGTCGCGCTCGATCTGCCCGAGCACCAGGTGCCGCTCGGATCCACGGTCACGATCTGGAAGGGCCGTGGGAATGAACGCGAGGCTACGGTCATCGCCGTCGGCACGGGCGACTGGCCGCGCCTCCCACGGTTCACCGAACTCGCATTGGAGTAGGCGATGTCGACTTTCCGATGGAACGGGGACGACGCGGCCTCCGCAGTCGCGGGCGCCGCTACCACGGGGCTGAACAAGGCCGCCCGAGCGCTCCTCGCCGAGGCGCAGTCGCGCGTCCCCGTCGACACGGGCGACCTCCGCAACTCTGGCGCTACGCACGACGCGACGCCGGATGATCTCGAAGCAGCAGTCACCTTCAACGCCCAGCAGAAGGGCTTCAACTACGCGCTGGCCGTGCACGAGGGCGTCGACATGAACTTCCAGAAGACGTACAACCCCAACGCACAGTCGAAGTACCTCGAAGGCCCCGCGATCGAGCTGGAGAGTCAGCTGATCGGCGTCGTCCGCATGGAGATCAAGCGCGCGCTGGGCGGGTGAGGAGGACCACGTGAGCCACCACGCGCAGATGCTGCACGGCCTCGCGCAGCACATCGCAGACGCCGAGCTCGGCATCTACCGGCCCGACGGCGTCTACCAGCCCGACGAGCGCGGAATCGTCATCTCCGCGTTCCCGGAGACGCCGGAGGAGGTCATCTCCGTCGCGCTCTACCAGCCGGCGTACACGCCCTTCTCCCCTACCGCGTCGCGACGCCTCACCGTCTCGCACATCCAGATCCGGTGGCGCACCCTGGGTGACCCGCTGAACGGCATCGACATGTTCGACGCCCTCTCGCACCTCATCGACGAGCAGCTCCTCAACCTCGGGCCGATCATCGCGCGCGGCAGGTATCGGTCCTTCTCCCCCATCGGGCAGGACAAGAACCACCGGACCGCATTCACGTCGAACTGGACCCTCACGGCGCTCGAAGCGCTCTGACCCCTTCCCCGTCCGCCAGGCGCGGCACCCGAGCCTCCACCGACCGGTGGGGGCTCTTCGCATTCACAGGAGGAAAGCATGACCACCTTCGCCGACATCGCGCCCACGCAGGGCGACACCGGCAACACTTTCGAGTGGATCTGGGACATCACCGCGGATCCGTTCATCGAAGACCCGACGTACCTCAACGTCCCCGACATCACCGGTCTCACCCCGGCGGCTCCCCCGAAGCTGCAGGACTCGACGACCTACGCCAACAAGGGGCAGACCAGCCAGTCGAAGACCGGCGAGGACTTCACCATGCAGGTGCAGGTGAAGGGCGTCAAGGACGAGACTGGCGAGTTCCAGCCCGAGCTTGTCGCGCTCATCGAGGCCGCTGACGGCATCGCATCGGACAACATCATCGGCTACCGCTACTACCACGCGACGTCGAAGGCACTCGCCTATGCCGGTACCGCGGCCGTGAACTGGTCGCGCGTGAACACGGGCAACGACGGCATCGAGTTCTTCCAGTTCGACCTCACTGGCCAGGGCGACCGCCGGAAGATTCCGAACCCTGCGCTCGAGACCAGCAACGACGGCGGCACTGGAGGCGGGTCGGGCGACTGAGCCCGCCCTGCCCCTGAAAGGAGAACCACGTGATCACTGCACGTGAGAAGGGCCGCCGCCTCGAGGTGATCATCGGGGGCGGCGAGGACGCGCTGACGTTCCTCGTCCCCCCGGTCCCCGCGAGGGTGGGTGCCGAGCTGCTCGCCGACTGGGTTGGCATCAAGTTCGGGGCGACCCCTCCCGAGGACGCGCCCGCGAAGGCCACGACCCTCGCGCAGCGTGTGCTCGGCGACGAGGTGTTCGAGCAGATCAGCGACCTGCGCGCCGCGGAACAGACCGACGTCGTGAACGTCGCGTTCATGTGGAACGTGCAGGGCGGCGGCATCGAGCTCGTCCAGACCTACATCTCGGACGGCATGGGAAAAGCACACGAGAGGCTCCTCAAGACGACGGGCCTCGCGGACGTGCACTCACTACTGCGGACATCGCTCGATTCGGCGTCGGAGAACCTGACGAGCGCGGCCGTTTCCCCCGCTACGAGTACCCGAAGTGGTGGCGAGACCAGCTCCAAGGACGAGGGACAGCGCCCGACGACGGCGAGCACCTCCAGCTGAAGCCGATCTGGACCGCCGCTTTCACCCACTGGCATGACGTCGTCGAGCCCGAGCTGCACGCGCGGTTCGGGCTCGACGCCGACGACCCCGCCTTCTGGGAACGCCCCTGGCGTTCGATCGCTGCGCGCGTCATGCATCTCCTGCTCGCCCCTGACTCCCGACTTCGGGGGTACGTCGACCCGTAGGAGGCCCCCATGGCGTTCAACGCTGGCGAGCTCGTCGCGACGATCCGACTCGATGGAGTCGACCAGTTCCGACGCGACGCGCGGTCCGCGGGGACCTCCCTGGAGGGCGCGGGCAAGGCTGGGGACAAGGTCGCCGAGGGCATCAAGGCGGGCATGCGCACCGCCGCCACGGCGGTCACTGGCGTCTCGGTCGCGACCGGAGCGTGGATGACGTCGCTGTTCAAGACCGGCGCGGCGTACAACACGATGCAGCAGACGTCGCGCGCGGCGCTGAAGACGCTCCTCGGGTCGACCGAGGCCGTGAACGCTCAGATGGCGAAGCTGGACGACTTCGCGAGCAACAGCCCGTTCTCGAAGGCGACGTTCCTGCAGGCGCAGCAGCAGCTCATCGGCTTCGGCGTCGAGGCGGAGAAGGTCATCCCGATCCTCTCCGCTGTACAGGACGCGACGGCCGCCGTCGGCGGCTCGAACCAGCAGATCAGCGAGATCGTCTCGATCCTCGCGAAGATCTCCTCGTCCGGGAAGATCACCGCCGAGGACCTGAACATGATGGGCGAGCGCGGCCTCGACGCAGCCGCTCTCCTCGGAGCCGGATTCAACCAGTCCGCCGCGGAAATCCGCGAGTCCATCACCGAAGGCACGATCGACGCCGGCAAGGCCGTCGACGTCCTCACGGAGCAGATGACGAAGAAGTTCGACGGCGCTGCCTCGAACGTGAAGGAGACCTGGTCCGGAGCGGTCGACCGCATCGGTGCCGCCCAGCGCGAGATCGGTGCCGCCCTCGCGGAGCCGTTCATCTCGCAGGCCGGCGGCGGCATGGCGATCATCTGGGGCAACCAGGTCGCCGACGTGCTCCGCGCCGTACTGAAGCACGTCGAACCCATCGTGACCGTCATGAACGACCGGCTCTCCCCGGCGTTCGCTGGCATCACGAAGGGACTCGACGAGGCGAAGATCTCGATCCGCACGTGGGACTCCGCGAAGTTCGAGACGTTCCTGAACCACGCCGAGCGGTACGCGCCCGCGATCGCCGCACTCGGTGGTGCGCTCGTCGGCTGGACCGGGTCGATGCTCGGCGGCATCCCCGTCATCGGGCAGTTCGTCGGCGCGCTGAACCCCGTGACCGGCGCCCTCACAGCTGTCGCGCTCGCCTCTCCCGAGGTGCGCGCGGCGCTCGCGGATCTCCTCGACGCGTTCCGCCCGCTCGGGCCCGTCGCCGGGGAGGTCGTGAAGTCCTTCGCCGGGATGCTCACCTCCAGTCTCCCGGCGGTCGCGAACGTGATCGAGGGCGTCACGACCGTCGTCACTCCGCTCGTCACCGCGATCGGTGAGATCCCCACACCTGTGCTCGCTGCCGTGACCGCGTTCATCGGGGTCCGGTCGGCGATGAAGGGACTCGAGGGGCCCGTGCAGACGGTCCTCGACGGCTTCAAGCGGGTCGGCGAGCAGATGGCCGTCCAGCAGGCCCTCGGAGCGATGGAGGGCAAGACCGGCGAGCTCGCGGGAGCCTTCGGTTACGCGGGCAAGGCCGCCTCCGGGCTCGGCGGCGCGCTCAAGGCAGCGTTCGTGTCGAACCCGGTCGGGCTCGCGCTCACCGGCATGTCGCTCGCTGTCACGGCCGTCACGGCTGCCATGGCCGCGGCCGAGGAGCAGTCGAAGAAGTTCGACGAGCGAGTCGTCGGGCTTCGCGACACCCTGGAGGGCGCGACGGGCCGCATGACCGCGGCGACGCGCGAGTTCTTCGCCCAGGAGATCGTGGACGACGGATGGGTCGAGAAGCTCGACGAGGTAGGCGTCAAGAGCAACCACTTCGTGGCCGCGATGATCGGCAATGAGGGTGCCGTCAAGGTCGTCAACCGTCAGCTGCAGGAGTACGTCGACGCTCAGGCCGAGGCCGCGAACGTCTCGGAGCGGTCGGCTCTCCTGGCCGAGAAGCTCGGGATCTCGCAGGATGTCGTCACGGACGCGCTCAACGGGTCCGAGGAGGCGAACCGTCGCGTCGTGTCGGCCTACGGCCGTATGGGCGAGGCGGGCATCGAGCTCGCTCGGGAGTACGGCGAGCTGGGTCGAGAGACACGGGGCGTGGGCACTGCGGCGGCGGAGCTCACGGACTTCCTCGACGAGTCCCAGCGCGCGGTGAAGCAGGCGGCCGAAGAGGAGCGCGAGTTCGCTGCTGCCGTCCGCGAGAGTCGTGCCGAGATGACCGAGGCGCAGCGCACCACGGCCGATATCAACACGGCGATGGAGATCTTCGCCTCCACGACGTCGACCGCGGCGGAGAAGACGAACGCGCTGAAGCAGGCGCTCGATCTCCTCAACGGCGGAACGAAGACCGCGGAGCAGGTGCAGCGCGAGCTGAACGATCAGACCCGCGCCGTCGCGAACGCCTTCGAGGTGCTCGACGAGAACGGCAAGAACGTCGCGAAGTCGCTCGTGAACGCGAAGGGCGAAATCGACTCGACCACCGAGGCAGGCTCCAACCTGTCGAAGCAGGTCGAGGACATGAACAACCGCATGCTTGACGCGGTCGTCGCAGCCGATGAGGCGGCGAAGGCACGCGGCGAGGAGGGCGCCCGCATCGAAGAGCTCCAGTCGATCTACGACGACTACACGGGGCGCCTGCGGAAGGTCGCGGAAGAAGCGGGCCTCTCAGGTGAGCAGATCCAGGGCCTCATCGACCGAATGTTCGACGTCCCTGAGGAGATCAAGTTCCTCATCTCGGACGCCGGCACGATCGACGAGGCCGAGATGCGGCTGTTCCAGCTCGCGATGCAGATCCGAGACACCCCTGACGGGGACTTCGAGATCCGCGAGGACGACATCCCGGGGCTGATGAAGGCCCTGAGCTCGCTCGGCTTCGAGATCCGTGAGCTGCCCGATGGCAGCGTCTCGGTCAAGAAGGACGGGAAGTCGTTCGAGGAGGTCGAGAAGGCCCTCAACGAGGTAGCCCGCGCGCGGTCGTCCACCGTCACCATTCGGTGGAACGAGGACGGCACGAGCGGGAAGCTCGGCGGCAACCGGGTGGTGACGCCCGCGAGCGCGGACGGGAACCTGTTCGACGGCGGGAAGGCGCAGCCGTTCGCGAACGGCGGCCAGGTCGTGCACGGGTCGCTCCCCTCCGGGGTCTACTCGGGACGGCCGCAGGCGATCTACAAGTTCGCCGAGGCCGAGACGCGTTGGGAGGCGTTCCTGTCCGGGAAGGTCGGCCAGGAAGCGCGCAACCGTGAGATCGCGAAGGAAGCGGTCAAGCGGCTCGGCGGGGTCGCGGTGTTCGAGCACGCCAGAGGGGGCCTGCGCGACACCACGCAGGCGCTCTCCGTCCCAACCTCAGTGCGCACGCCGAACGTCGGCCCACGAGCGACCGACAATGGTGGGCAGATCGCTCGGCAGGGCATGGCCGAGGCGGGCACCTCGAGTGCCGACCCGCGCCCGATTCATGTGGAACAGACGTTCTACCTGCAGCCGGGCATGACCGCGTCCGACGTCGAGCGGGTCGCCGCCCGCGGAATCCAGAAGGCGCTCAGGCTCTGAGCGCGAGAGGGGGACGCATGACACGCGTGGGCCTCATGTACGCGTCCCTCGACGGGGTGACGTTCGACGGGGGCGACCCGTGGGCGCTGTTCACGATCTGGCAGGACCAGATCCGGGGATGGTTCGAGTCGGTCGGCGTACGCCGTCAGGACGCCGACCGGCCGCTCTCCCATGGAGCGTTTGCCTCGCGGGCATATCGCGGCGGCCGACTCATCACGGTCGAAGGTCAGATCAACACGAGAAGCCCAGGCGAGCAAGAGTCTGCGATGGCCCGGATGACGGGGATCCTTGCGGACGGTCAGCTCGGCGATCTGGCCGTCACGACAACGGAGGGGACATCGTCAGCACTCGTGCAGCTGAATGCCGCGCCGGAGATCCGAGTCGTCACGTACGGGCGGGTCGCGAACTACTCGCTGGAGCTGTGGGCGCCGGATCCTCGTCGATACGGGGAGCGGCGGGTCTGGTCGGGCAGGTCGGTCGAGCCGTGGCATCGGGGCAATACGGATGCGCATCCGGTCTGCACGGTCATGGGCGCTGCGTCGAACGGCTACACGATCTCGTACCGGGGGCATGCGTTCCGGGTGTCGGGGTCGAAGTCGGCGTCGTCGGTGGACGTGATCGATATGCGTACGGGCTGGGTGCGGCGTGATGGGCGCGTCCTGACGGGGGTCGTGTCGGCGGCGGATGTTTTCACGGTGCCGCGGGGTGCTGTGGCGGGGCCGGTGACGATCACGGGTGGCCCGTCGATGGAGGTCGCGTTGCGCGACACCTATATCTGAGGGGGTCGCGCATGTGGCGGTATTCGATTGTCGACACGAAGAACGGCCGGCATCTCGTCGACGTGAATCCCGCGTCGGTGTCGTGGACGCGTTCGATCACGGGTCGGGAGCCGGGCGAGTTCACGCTCCGCCTCTCGGACCCCGAGACGATCCCCCTCGAACTCGAGGACGGGCTGACGGCCCCGACGTGGGGCAGGACGTTCGTCGTGTCGGCGGGTGATCATGTCGCGTATGCGGGGCCGATCATGCGGCGCTCGTATGATCCGGCGACGCAGACGCGGGCGGTGCAGACGCAGTCGATCCGTGAGCTGATCGGTGCCCGCTTCACGGGGCAGGTCGTGAACTACGGCCGGTCGTGGGACATGAAGTGGACGCGGCGGTCGATCGCGGGTGCCGTGCGGGCGGTGTTCGCGCGGGTCACGACGATCACGGATCGGTGGGCGCTGCCCTTGGACCTCCCCGAGGACGCGTCGGGGCCGCATTCTCGTGACCTGCGCTACAACGAAATGCGCGCCGTCAGGGATCTCCTCGACGAGTGGGAGGCGACGGGTGCGGAGATCGATTTCCGGCCCTACTGGGCTGACGGGGCGCTGCGGTGGCAGGTGCAGGTGAATCGCCGTATCACGCGCGGCACGACAGATCTGCCCCTCACCGCCGCGGGCTCCCCGATCCGGTCCCTCTCGATTGACGAGGACGGCGGCCGGCTCAATGTTGGTGTTCTCGCGGTCGGTAAGGGCTCCGGGGAGGACATGAAGACCGCGGGCCGGTCTGCGGCTGAGCAGGTGGATTATCCGATCCGGCAGGAGACGACGACCGCGAAGCCGACGGACGACGATGACGCGCTCGGGGAGATCGCTCAGGCGTGGCTTGACGAGACCGGGCGGCCGATCGAGCAGTGGTCTCTCGCGGTGATGTGTGACGACGTGGTGACGCCTGAGCATGTGCAGCCGGGGCGTCGCCTCCGTATCGACGTGCGCGGCGATCCGGTGATCCCTGACGGGGTGCACGAGCAGCGTGTCATTTCTCTCCGGGGCGATACGTCCCCGCTTCTCACGCCGGAGGTGCAGCCGTGGCGGTAGACCAGTCTGATCTTCTGCGTGAGCTGCGGCAGCTGCAGGCGCGGGTGCAGGCTCTCGAGTCGGGCGTGAATCAGGAAGCAACCTCGCTCGATCGTGGCCGGTTCCGTGTCGGTGACGGTGAGCTTCGCGTGGACGAGGACGGCCTGTTCTCTCTGGTGGGCACGTTCAACCAGGCCGGCGTCTACAACATGTACTCGGGCGCGGAGTTCAACATCGGCAGCGGCGGGACGATGTCGCTCGACGGGCTGTTCCGGATCCTCTCGGGCGGTCGTCTCACGCTGCAGGGCGTCCTCGACATCCTCTCCGGCGGTGCGCTGAATGTGCGCTCCGGCGGTGGCGTGAACGTCCTCGATGGCGGAGACATTGACGTGCAATCCGGCGGCGAGGTGCGCGTCCGTGGGGGCGACATGCTCGTCTACGACGACGGAGAGATCCGGGTCGGTCAGAACGGCATGATCCAGATCAACGGCCCCATCCCGATCCGTCTGCATCGCGGCACGATCGGCGGCGTCGATCAGGCGATGATCCAGTTCGGCGAGTCCGGGAACGTTCGCATCGCGGCGAACAGCGCCGGCGGAAACCCGATGCTCCTGCTCCAGGCGGGGCAGCACTACATCCGCATCAGCGACTCCGGTATCACGATGTCGGATAACGCGGGCGGCGGGGAGAACCCGGGCGGGCCGGGAGAGCCGGGTGAGGATCTCGGGTTCTTCCAGTGGCCCTTCTCCCTCTCCCTCGTCACGAGCGAGTACGGGCCGCGCACCTATCCGTATGTCGGGTTCCATGAGGGCATCGATTTCGCGGGCGGTGCGGCATCGGCTGGCGGGTCGATCCCGGCGGCCGCGGACGGCACGGTCGCCGAGTCCGTGACCGGGCACCCGGGCTGGGGCAACTACGTGCGCCTGAACCACATCACCCCGAGCGGGAAGCTCTGTGCCACGCTGTACGCCCACATGATCGAGGCCCCCGCGGTCTCGTCCGGCCAGTCGGTCCAGAAGGGCCAGATCATCGGCCGCGTCGGCAACACGGGCAATAGTTTCGGCGCGCACCTGCACTTCGAGACGTGGTCCGAGCGAGAGTACGGCTCCCACATGAACCCGCGCGACTTCATGGCCCTCTACGGGCCCGGATAGGAGACGACATGCTGACCACGGTGACCGGGAATCTCTACGACCACACCGGGAAGGCGATCCCGGCCGGGTCGCGGCCGGAGCTGTTCTTCCGGCCTCGGCAGTCGAATGTCGTCGACGCGTCGGCGCTCGCGGGCGTCGAAGCGCAAGCGACCCTGAATGCCGCCACGGGTGCGTTCACGGTGCGCCTCGAGGCGCATCCGGGCGTGACGTATCGGATGGTCGCCCGCTGGCTCACGAACCCGGAGGAGCGCTCCCCGGAACGGTGGGGATTCCAGTACACGGAGTGGCCGATCGAGATCGACCCCTACCCGATCGGCGGGTCTCTCGATGATCTCGTCGCGCAGAACGCGACGCACCCGCTGATGGTGCTCGTGCAGCTCGACGACCCGCCGCTGGATTACACGGGCCTGTGGCTGGACGCGGCCCCGGGTGATGAGACTGAGCCGACCCGGAGCGGGTCGGGAATGCTGAGGATGGTGTACGCATGACTGATCGCCGGATCGTGGATATCGCGAATCTGCGGGGCCCGATGGGTGACGTGACGCCCGCCGCGAGGCAGATCCTCGTCGACGCTCGCGCCGAGCGTGACGCGGCCAAGGTGGAGCGCGAGGGGGCGGAGGCGGCCCGGACCGGGGCGGAGGACGCACGCGACGCCGCCGAAGCGTTCTCGGGGCAGGTGGAGGAGCTGCAGGACGAGGCCGTGTCTCGCCTCCTGGATGACGACGGGACGCTGACTGCGGCCGCGGCGTTCGGGCCGCGTGTCGCTGTCGATTCGGTGTCGGAGTGGTGGTGCGAGCCCGTGGCGACGGAGATCTCGACGCCGACGCCCCGCACTGTCTTCGGGGGCATCTCGTCGACGGGTGAGGTTCTGGCGTGCGAGATCGATCACGCGACGCGGGAGACGCGCCGGTACGTGGTCGGGCAGGCCGTCGTCGATGACCACAACGCCCCGGCTCTGTATGTGGAGCCCGGTTATCGTCCGATCATCGCGTGGACGGATCACGGAGCTGACCGGCTGACGAAGATCAAGGTCGGCGGCCCGAACCTCGACCTCAGGTCTCTGGTGTCGGCTCCTCTGATCGAACTCGACGCGGGCGGCGCGATCGCCTACACGCAGCTCATCAAGATCGATCACCAGTCGGACGAGGTGACGCAGACGTATCACCTGTGGGGGCGCCGGTCTACCCGCACCTGGGGCTACCACGTGATCCGTGTGGACCAGCGCACCGGAGCGGTGACCGCCGACGCGTACACCGGGAAGCTGTACGCGCCGGATCAGTTCTACGTGTCGATCGCGGACGCACACACGCGTGACGGGCGGCAGAAGTACCGCCTCGCGGTGGGCTACAACCCGGCGAATCAGAACCGGAGCGAGATCTACGGGTTCCACCTCGAGCCCTTCAATGGCTCCCTCTCCTCGCCCGCGCATAACTCGTGGACGGGCCAGCAGGCAGATCTGAACGATCCGCCGGTGCCGCCGATCCTTCCCGCTGTCGCGTCGGGCAACGGGCGGAGGCTTTTCTACGTACGCCCCGGGCCCGATACCTTCGCTGTCGCGGTCGCGGAGTGGCCGCGCTCGAACCCGGATGCGGCTGTCTACCGGGTGCATGAGGTCACCGGCGGATACCTCGACACGGGAGTGTATGACCGGATCCCGAACGCATCGCTTCCGCGATTCAACGACGGCTTCCAGGCCGAGGTGATTTTCCAGGTTCCGGCGGACGTGTCTTCGCGGGGGTCGTGGGGTCTCATGGCGACGACCCCGAACGCGACGACGGGCGGCGGCACCGGGTTCTTCCTCCGGTTCACGTCGGCAGGGGATCTGGAACTCGCCGTCTATGACGCGTCCGGGACCGGGCATCCGTTCCACTCGACGACGAAACCCCTCGCGGGGTATCTCACCCCCGGTGCGGTTCTGGGCGTGAAGGTCGCGCTGGACCTGTACAACGGGCGGCTGCGCCGGTACGTGTCTACGGACGCGGGTGCGTCGTGGCAGCCACTTGGAGGGCCGACGGACTTCTCGTCGCCGTCGTCGTTCGATTCGACGCGCGGGAACAACCTTTACGTGCCCGCGGGCGTCGGCCCGTCGACTTTCGGGGCACTGCGCGTCTACCGGTGGGCGCTGAAACCGCGTCAGGGCACGTCCACGATCATCGGCGTGGACTACTCGCGGGGTGAACGCTACGGATCCTCTGGCGGCCACGGCATCGAGATCTTCTCTGACGGGTCTGGTGGGCAGCGGGAGACGGAGTGGACGTCCTCGGAGCTGGGAACGTCCGGCCCGCGGGTCGGCTATACGGACATGGCGAACTACATCGCGGGCATGGGGTTCGAGAATCCGTCGTCGTCGCGTGCCGTCTACACGGCCCACTCGGGCACAGTCACGACGGGGCGGGAGACGGTGCGCCGCTGGTATCCCGACGCGAATGGCACGTATCGGCCCGAGCTCCTCGCGGATCAGCCCACGAGTGCGGGTCGTCTGATCCGCCCCTACCCGCCGCGTGACTCGTATGGGCGTGCCGGGATCACGGTGATGCGTCACTACGGTGAGCGGTTCACCGAGTACGAGGGCGACTGGAAGACCGTCTGACCCGACGCTACGAACGCCCCGCGCCTCACCAGGTGCGGGGCGTTCTGCACGAGAGGAGATGGCCGGATGGTCACTCAAACCGACATTGGTCACGGTCGCGGCTGGCTCACCCCGGAAGCGGCGGCGTCCATTCGTCGCCTGGACGCGGTGAAGGGCGCGCCGTGGCAGATCACCGAGGCCGGCCGCACCTGGGATCGCCAGAAGCAGCATTGGGACGCCTATCAGGCGTATCTGTCGGGCCGTGGCCCGTGGGCGGCTATCGCTCTGCACCCCGACGCGCCGAGCATCCATCAGCGCGGCAGCGCCATCGACACGGATCAGCGCGAGACGGCGCTGCTCAACGAGCACGGCTGGTTCCACACCGTCTACCGGGACGGGGTTCTCGTGGAGCCGTGGCATTACGAGTACGACAAGGCCCGCGACAAGCACCTCGGCCAGTCCGCTGGCGGCGGCGGGGCCACGACCACGCCTGAGGAGGACATTATGAACGCGTCGCAGGAGAAGAAGCTCGATGACGCTCTGCGGTATGCGAAGGCGGCTTACGAGGCGTCTCGGCAGTCGGCATCGACGACGAAGTGGATCAAGGCCCGCATCAAGGGGTCGGTGAATGGGAAGAGTCTCACGGCGCTGCTGAACGAGGCGATCGGTCTCGGGAAGTGGCTCAAGTTGCGCATCAAGGGCTCGTACAAGGGCGACTCGATCACGAAGATGCTCCGGGATCTCGGGGACCGTCAGGGCCTCAAGTTCACGGCGTCTATGGCGGTGGACCCGGATCCGGTGTACGAGGAGATCGACGAGCCCGCCGAGCCGATCCCTGACGAGGCCTGACCCGTGGACGTGACCCGGATCTCGACTCCGATCCGGCGGGCGTGGGAATCGATCACGGAGCCCCGCCATCTGAAAGTGTTCTACTTCGGTGTCTACGCGCTGACGCTCGCGATTGGGCTGGTGACTCTCGCGCAGCCGCCGCAGTCGATTGAGGGGCCGCTCGGTCCGATCCTCGCGGCCCTCTGGGCGGGCATGCTGACGGCTGGCGGGCTGGGCGGGGCCCTCGCGGTCCTGCCCGGATGGTGGTGGGCTGAGCGGCTGTCGGTGCTGTTGGCGATGGGCGGGACGTATATCTATGCCGGTATCGCCGTCTATCTGCACGTGACCGGCCCTCCGGGGTCGCAGCGCCTCACCCAGGCGCTCACGATCATCCTGGCCACGACCGTTTTCTGGCTTCGTCTTCTCCTCACCAGGCGGTGGGACTACGAGCCTCGTCGGAGGTAGGCCGTATGGACCCGATTCAGATCTGGACGATGGTCGGCGGGACGGGGATCGTCACCATCGTCGTCGATCGTCTGCTGACCCACCTCCTCAAGGCGCGCGGCTCGAAGGTCCAGGAGCGCCGCAAGGAGATTGACCGTGCCGACGCCGCTGAGCGCGACGCGCGGATCCTCCGGGAGTCCCTCGCGATTCACCGCCGCGTCATCATCGACGCCCCCTGTCTCGGCCCCGCCGACCTCCCGGAATGGCCGACCACGACCCACAAGACCAAGGAGTAACCCCATGGACATCGAACTCCCCGCTATCCCCGCCGGGATCCTCACGCTGCTGAGCGTCTTCGCCCCGTACGTGATCGCCGTGATCAACCGCCCGTCGTGGTCGCCAGCGGCCAAGAAGGTCGTCGCGGTCGTCGCGGCGATCGTCCTCGCGGCCGTCGTGATGCTCTTCTACTACGTCTACACCGGTGATGTGATCCCGTCGTGGCCGGCACTGATCCTCCTCGCTGTCGTCGTCGTGCAGGCGTCCTACGCCCTGGTCACGCGAGACGGGGGCGCGAAGTACCTCGAGGACCGTACGAACTCCTCGGGTGGATCCGATGGCGTGGCCTGACGGGGTTCCGACGCGGCTCGTCACGGCGGGCCGCGGCCTGTCCATCGAGCGCGGTCGCGGTCTCGGGGTCTCGCTCACGGTCGCCTCCTCGCGTCCGCTGCTGATCTGGGCGGCGACGGGCGACCGGTTCGGGACGGATCCCGCGTCGACGCATGCGGGCCCGGGCGGGCCGGTCGAGCTGTATCTGCCGTGCACAGACACGCCGGGTTGGCTGGACGAGCACGGCCGCGAGATCGACGTGTCCGAGCCGGACACGTTCACGCACCGGTACACGGCTGACCTGTGGCTCACCGACGGGAACCGCCGCGAGCTGACGGGCACGCGGCGACGGGTGGAGTTCATCCTCCCGGCCGGTGACGGTCCCCTCGATCTGGATTCGGGTATCGAGGCGGGCACCGTCGAGGGTGAGCCCATCGTGATCCCGCCCGAGTGGGGCACGGTCGTCGAGGAGGCGCGGGCGTCTGCTGACGCTGCGGCCGCGTCCGCGGTCGACGCGAAGAACGAGGCGGATCGGGCTCAGGCGATCGCGGACGCTCCCGATTCTGTGTGGGGCGCGGTCGATCAGGCCGAGGCCGCGCAGGACGCCGCGGAGACGGCGCGGGATGCGGCGTCCGGTCATGCGTCGGATGCGGAGGATGCGGCCGGGACCGCGGCGGGTCACGCGACCCGAGCCTCGAGCGAGGCCGACCGTGCAGAGGCCGCAGCCGGGACTGCCGCGGCCGACGCGACCACGGCCCTGACGCAGGCCGTGCAGGGCGAGGCCGACCGTGCCGAGCGAGAGGCCGACCGGTCCGAGACCGAAGCCGACCGTGCGGAAGCCGCCGCTGACGCGGCACAGCAGGGCGCCACGTGGGACACCCTGCCGGGAAAGCCCACCTACGTCGCCGCGGGAGCATCCGCGACGGCTGCCCGGTCTGCTATCGGGGCGGGCACATCGTCCGCGACGGCGATGAGCGAGGCCGAGGCTCGCGCGGGCACGGGGCAGACGAGCCGCACCATCTCCGCGGCACGTCTGAAAGACGCCATCGAGACGCACGCTCCGGTCCCGCAGGCCACCGACGAGGCGGACCTGTCCAGCCTGTACGTGGACGGCGTCACCGGAACGTTCTTCGCCCGCACGTGGGGGCCTGTCGTGGAGCTGTACGGCACGGTAGCGGGCCAGTTCCCGTCGAGCAACCTCGCGCACGCCCTCGCCGCGGGGCTCCCCGAGGATCTACGCCCACCCGGGGCCGCCTTCCGGTGGGGCACGGCGACCGTCGGCCAGTACGCCGGTGTCGTGCGGGTCAGCCCTGACGGCACGATCGCGGTCGGCAATCGCTCTGGTGCGGACTGGAACAACAACTTCTACTGGTCGATCGTCTACCTCAGCGGCTGACAACACGCCCCCTCTCACCTACTGGTGGGAGGGGGCGCTTTCGTCGTGTAGACCTTGTGCCCGCAGACGTCCCGTGCACCAGCGATCAGGTGGAACGCGGCGTGTCGACTGGCGAAACGCCGAGGATACCTCGCTGATGAAACGCTGATACCCCTGTGGATGAGTAAGCTGAATTGACGCAATCCTGTGGAGCAAGTTGTGGAGAGGAGCCAACATGTCGACCGCTGAAGCCACTGCGAGGGACGTCCTGGACTCCCTCTACGGCGAAGGTGTCCGACCGCTGCCGATCGACCCCGTGCAGGTGGCCCGCGCGCTCGGCGTCAACGTGTTCGGCGCGGACTTCGAGAACAGCCTGTCGGGCATGATCGCGAAGCTTGAGGCTGGCGGTGATGTTGAGATCTTCGTCAACACGACCCACGCGCCAGTGCGCCAACGCTTCACGACCGCGCACGAGCTCGGACACTACTTCTCGGAGAAGTCCAAGGGCGAGGACCGACCGTACGTGCATCGCCGGGACGCCCTTTCCGCTTGCGGGACCGCGGGGGAGGAGATCTTCGCGAACCAGTTTGCGGCAGAACTGCTCATGCCGGCGGCAGAGGTGCGCCGCCTTCATGCACTCGGTTTTAGCCGGGTGGACCTCGCCAACCGCTTCCAGGTCTCGCTCGACGCGCTCGGACATCGTCTGGCCAACCTCGGCCTGTCGTGAGTCACGAGGAGAGCCGCGAGCCGAACGAGGCCGACAAGGCCGATGTAGCGAAGCGACTCAGCGTCGCCCACGAGCTGGAAACGTCCGAGAAGCAGCCGTTGGTCTCGAACGGCCTCCGAGATGAGCCGGTCACAGGCATCGCGCTGCTCGCGAGCATCATGCAGGCGACGTTCTTCACGGACCTCTTCTGCTACCACGCCGATGCGCGCTTCGGGCACCCGACCCGACAGGAGCGAGTGTCAGCGCTTCAGGAGGCACACCCGAAGTTCTACCTGTGGTGTCGCAATGCGGACTTCATCGCGCGGGCCATCCTGATGGTCGCGGTCACCGGCGTCGCGAGCACAGCTGCGGTGGGCGTCGCGATACGGCTCTTCTACTGACAACAGCGCACGAGCGCCCCTCCTGCTTCGGCAGGAGGGGCGCTTTTGTCGTGTCATACGTCGCCTCGGCGGTCGAGGCGACGGTGGCGGGAAGTATGATTCGGGCTATCGACCCCACGAGCTAGCGGAGATACAGTTGGAACATGAGCACGACGATGACAGTCCACATCGCGAAGGCGATGACACATGGGGCGTACGTCGGCGTGACCGGAGACCCGTCTCGGCTTCGCGAGATGAGGAGCGAGCTGTTGAAGCAGCAGCGCAGTCAGCGGTCCTACGCGAAGAAGAGGCGCCGTTCGCGCTAGCGCAGTACTCGGGGCCCCTCCCAGATCCGCTCACCCTCGGGGGATACGACGATGTCGTACCCGGGTCGGCGAAGCAGATCGTGGATGCCCATATCGCTCGTGAGAACGCGACGACAGCAGCCATGACACGTGTGACGAAGGCCGAGTCACGATCGGTTGGCGTCGGGACATTCGCTGCGCCAGCAATCTCTCTGGGCGGGCTCGGGGTCGCGGCGTGGCTGGTGTTGGCCGGACATCCGACCGGAGCAGTCGCTGTCATCCCTGCGGTATTGGCGAGTGGCGCGAAGGTCGTCGCCGCATTCCGTAAGCAGGAATAGCCGGAGGCACGCTGTCGACGTCTACGGCAGAGAGTGGGTTACCTGTCTCGATGGGCTTCGAGCCACGCGGCGAGGGGGATCGATGCGTTGCGCGCGATCTCGCCGTAGGCGCGGTCGTAGTAGGAGACCTGGTCGAAGCTCGCGACGCCGGCGGAGTACATGACGTCGCGGATCGGGACGCCCGCGTCAAGCGAGAGCGTGATGAATGCGGCTCGGAGCATGTGGGGTCGGATGTTGATGTCGAGGCCAGCTGCGTCGGAGACCTTGTCGTAGGCGGTGTAGAGCCGATCCGCGGGTATGGGGGTGCTGCCGTAGCGGATGATCGGGCCTGGGGATCCCCGCCACGGGAGGGCGTCGATCGCTTCTCTCGTCCGGGCGGGGAGGGACACTCGCCCCGAGTGGCGCTTCTTGCGCAGCGGGAGCGTGAGGAGCAGCGCGCCGTCGTCCGGGAGGAGATGCTCGGTGCGGGCGCGGAGCGACTCGGCGAGCCGCAGGCCATTGAGTAGGTGGAGGCAGGCGGCGACGTGAATGCCGGGGTGGAAGTCGCGTGCGGCGTCGAGGAAGCAGGCCGCGGAGGTACGGGGGATCCGCGCCTGAGCCGATCGACCTGGCCGTGGGGGCCGACGGACGCCCTGGGCGATGTCGACCGGAATGTGCCCCCGCGCGTACGCCCACCGGTAGAAGCGCAGGATCGCGCCGAGGCTGGCGCGGATCCCGGCATCTCGCATCCCTCGAGCACGCTCGGAGCGAATCCACTCCTCGAGCATCTCGGTGGTGGCCTCAAGGATGTGGATGCCCGCCAGGTAGCAGCGCGCCTGCCACGCGCGCAGGTACGAGCGGTAGGCCCTCAGCGTCGACCCGGTGTAGACGGCGAGCCACGCGTCGAGGTAGTGCTCGGCGGGTTTCAGCGCCGCCAGACGTGCACTCGCGTCGTCTTCTGGATCCCTCCATCCTCGGGCCCCCGCACGTAGGGCGGCACGAAGATCGGCTTTCGCTGGGCTTGTTCCGGGCCATAGGGCTGCTGTTTCCAGTGCCCGCGGACGAGGTGCTGGCGAGTCAGGGTCCATGCGGTGTCCTCCTTGTCTTCGCGGGCGGACCCGTGGCGGGGTGTCTCGCGGAGGGTGACCTGCGTGATCGTGGCCGGCGCGGGCGCTCGCGGCCCGACGCGGCGTCCGGTGAAGGGGCGGTGCCTGCCGACGGTGGGAGTCTGCGCGAGGATCAGCGTGGTGCCGAACATCGTCCAGAGCTTCCCGGCGTCGTCCTCGTCGGGGGCGAGCATCGGGGTTCCGAACGCGAGCACGCCGGGCACGCGCGCGAGGGGGCCGGTGGCGCGGGCGAGGGGCACGATGATCGTGTCGCCGCAGTGCGCGCCCCACCAGAGGCCCATCGCGGTCAGGTGTGATCGTTCGGGGATCTCGCTGCCGGCGGATCCCTCCCAGATGAGCATCCCGGTCGGTGAGGGGCGGACCGCCTCGAATGTCCATGGCGGCAGGTCGGGGGCGTAGTCGTGCGCGAGGCGGGACATCGCGTCTGTCACCCACCACAGCGCCGGGTCGCCCGTTTCCAGCTGCTCGCGGACCGAGGTCCACACGTCCTCGTAGGCCTCGTGTACGGCGGCTTGCTGACGGAGGCCCTCGACGATTCCGGGGTACTCCGTCACGCGGAGTCGGGGGCGTCGCTTGACCATGTCGCCTCCCGGGGCGTTCCTAGTCCTCGGCCCATTCGAGCATCGCGTCGGGCACAGTGGCGAGGATCCGGGCGCCGTATGCGAGGTACCAGCCGCGGGGCTTCGGTCCGGAGGGGAGGTGGATCGGGATGCCGCCCTGGGCGCCGTCGATGAGGCGCGCGGTCTCGCGGTCGTGCTCGCCTCGGAGCCGCTGGAGATCGGCGACGACGCCGGGGCGCGGGTTGAAGCGCCCGCTCTCCCAGTCCTTGACGGCGTGCCGACCGACGCCGAGCATGGTCGCGAGCTCGGTCTGGGAGAGGCCGATGAGGTGGCGGGTCGCGGCGATCTCCGCGCCGGTCATGGTGTCAGGCATGGGGGCTCCAATCGGAAGCGCCCCACCCCGTGTGGGGCGGGGCGCTTCGTGGGCGTCAGGCCAGGTTCGCGGCCTGCTGGGCGAGGGTGGTGAGGACCTCGCGGGCCTCGTCCTCGGTCCAGCCGTCGATGCTGTCGATCTCGGTGGTACCGGTGACGGCCTGGTCGGTGATGTCGAGTCCGGCGAGGACCTCGTGCTGCTCGATGTTGAACTCGGCGGCGAGGCTCTGGATCGTGGTGTTCATTGCATCCTCCTGGATGTGTGGCCGGGAGCTTGTCTCCCTTGCTCTGAGAACAGCCTAACACACCATAATGGTGTGTTTCGATCCTGTCAGGATTCTCTCAGGGTGAGTGCCTGCCAACCCTCCGGCGCGCAGGTCCACAGCTCCTCGCGCTCTCCGATCTTCACCGTCTGAGTCACCCGTGACCGTGCGAAGGCCTTCCGCTCGGAGGGTCGTAGGTTCACGAGCTCGAACCTCTCGGGGAGTCGCTCGGCGATCGCGGCGTCGCGCTCAGCGATGGAGTCGGTCTCGGGCAGGTCGATCTCGACAGTCTCGGTCGAGCGGAGCGTCACGGTCCAGGGCACCAGATGAGCCTACGCCCGAGCGGCCTCGACCCCACGGGTGTGCGCTGGCTCGAAGCTCTGCTGGGGCTGGGTGACGGGTCCGATCGCGCCTCGCCAGATCCAGGCGCGGAGCTTCTCGCCGTCGACCTCCACCTCGACCCCCACGGCGCGATCGGTCCACCGGTCGACGCGCACGGTCGCCTCGACGTCCATGTCGCCGAAGCGCAGCCAGGCGCGCCCGATCATGCGGATCATCCGTGGCGCGTGCGTGATCAGAGACTGTTCGAGGAGGAGCTGCTCCGGGGAGAGGGTCTGCAGGGGTCCTCGCGCGCGGGCCTCGCGCAGCAGGCGCTCCTCGCGTCGCCTGTCACCCAGCCCCGGATACCGCGCGTTCGTCCCCATACCGCGCGAGTGTAGTACCTATGTTCGAATGTCCGGGATGTCGTCACCCCACCCGGGGTGCTCAACCTCCGGCCACTCGACCCGCCACCCGCACTCCCTGCAAACGTCCGCCCCGTCCTCGGGATAGGTCGTCACGCCACAGGCCGGGCAGATCGGCTGCGCGGCGGCGTCGAGGTCATCCACGGAGGAGAGTGTAGTCACGCTCCCCTAGGGATAGCGGTGGATCCCGTGGCTCAGGTAGACGTAGAGGCGCCCCGGCTCGCCCCACATCGTCGCGTTGCGGGCCGTGACGCCCATGCGCGCGTGGGAGCCGGGATCCGGCACGTCGCCCGTGCCCCGCCCGTGGTACGCCTCGACCTCGGTGATCCGCAGCGACACGACCCCGTCGTCGCGCCGCGTCGTGAGCAGGCCGCCCAGCAGCCGCGGGGCGACCTCGACGGGCAGGCCGGAGAGCTCGTCGCGCGCGGCCGGATGCCGCCGCTCGCCGCTCACCAGGGGCCGACCTCGCACCAGCTCACGTCGAAGCCGGGCACGGTCTCGACCTCCTCGCCCGTGCGGGTCTCGACGATGCGGGTCTCGACATCGCGGGGCATCGGCTGGGGAGCCAGGTCGTAGGGGTTCTGCGCGAGAGACGGCGCGACCGCGAGCGCCGTGAACTGCGCGCTCGGCGACGCGCACACCTGCAGCAGCGCGTCGCCCTCGGCCACCCGCGCCACGTCGCTCGCCTCGCCGTCCGCCGACACGCGCACGACGCGCATCTCGATCGGCATGCCGTCCTCCATCTGGGCGTAGCTGCGCACGCTCCCGCCGTCCGGCGTGGGCACGAGGTGGTTGAGGACGGTCTCGCCGTCGAGCTCCACGTCGTCGAAGGAGCTCTCCTCGCCCGTCGCGAGGTCGAGGGACATGAGCCCCGTGTCCGACCGGTCGATGATCGCCGTGTACGTCGACCGCGCGACGCCCTCGATCCCGAGCGCGAGGCCGAACGAGGTCGGATCCGTGTCCGCGCTCTCGCGGTCGATCAGCGTGAGGTCGCCGCCGAAGTCGTTGAGGAGCAGCGACGACGTCTCCGGCACGAACCGCCACCGGTCGATCTGCGGCTCCTCGCCCCCGATGACCACGGGCTGCGGCGCCTCCGCCTGGTCGAACGCGCGACGGAGGGATCCCGTGAACAGCACGCTCGCGCGCCCCGAGTCGGCGCTGATGTCGCGGTCGGTGTACGTGTAGCCGTACAGCTGACCGCGCTCGGAGACCTGCATCCCCGTGACGACGCCCTCGCCCGGCAGCTCGAGATCGCGCGTCGGCAGCGACTCCGCCGAGAACCCCTCGTCCTCGAAGCGCGCCCCGGACAGGTCGACGGCCACGAGGCGCATCGCCTCGCCCTCGACGACGGTCGCGACGACGAACTCGCTCGTCGCGCGGAAGTCGTCGATGCGCTCCGCCGAGAGCACGACGGGGCCCTCTCCGCCGCCGACCGTGCGCTGGCGGATGACGTCGTCGCCCGACTCGTCGCGCTCCAGCACGAACACCTCGGCGGGCGGCGTCGTGAAGGCGGTCTCGAGCGTCGACTCGGGGCCGCCGCCGAGCCCGCGCACCCCCTCGACCCGCACCGTGTATGTCGTGTCGGCGTCGAGAGCCGCGGGGAACCGCACGCCGACCGTGCGCCCGGCCGCGTCGACCGTGAAGTCGGTCGCGGGCGTCACCGACACCCGCTCGGGGTCGACGCCGGCGAGCGCCTGGTTGGCCGTCAGGATCACGCGGCTGCCCGACTGCGCGATCGACCCCGCGGGGTCGGCCTGCACCTCGGTCACGCGCGGCCCCTGCACGAGGCTCGCGACGGCGCCCGCGCCAGCGAGCAGCGTCAGTCCGCCGAGCACGACGGCGAACGCGCCCAGATACCGCGCGCGGTGGCGGCGCCGACGCTCCGCGCCCCGCGCGCCCGCGCGGCTAGTACTCATACGGATCCTCCGGTTCGGGGATCGTCTCGATCGCGGAGGCCCGCACGACGAGGCCGCCCGCGTCGTCGACCGACACGTCGCCCGTCAGCTCGATCCACTGCCCCGTCTCGAGCCCGTCCGGCAGCGCCTCGCCCGCGACCGGCAGCGCGGCCGGCTGCGCGTCGATGACGCAGTGGGTGATGACGAGACGGCTGAGATCGATGCCCCCGCCCTCGCCGGGCGTCACGAAGCCCGTCAGCACGACGCTCTCGCCCTCGTACTTCTCGGGGCTCGTCGCCGTCGCGAACACGGCCGACCAGTCGCCCACGCCGAACGCCGACGTGTCGACGACGCCGAGCTGCACGTCGTCGGCTCCGGCGAACAGGGGCGGGGATCCCGTGTCGCGGTCCATCGCGAGCTCCGCCGACAGCGTGGCGGGCGGCAGAGCGAGCGCCGCGATCGCGACGCCCGAAGCGACGACGCCGCCCGCGACCGTCGCGGCGACGGCGAGGGGCGACCGGCGGACGTGCGCGTGGTCGTCGTCGGCGCCCGATCCGTCGCCGTGGTCGTGCCCGTGGTCCTCCTCGGAGCCGAGGGGCAGGGCGAACGAGGCGACCGCGCCGACGAGCAGCAGCGCCGCCATGCCGCACGCGAACCACGCCTGCGACGGGTTGATGTACAGCTGCAGCCGTCCCGTGACCGTGAGGCCGATCGTGACGACCGCGAGCACGGCGGCGAGGCCGACGCCCAGCCACCGGGATCCCGCGCTCCCCCACTCACGCGACAAGGTTCATCACCGCCCCCACCGCGAACGAGAACAGCACGACGATCGCGACGAGCCCCGCGATGACGCGGGTCGAGAAGGTCGTGCGCAGCAGCGCGATCATCTTCACGTCGACGATCGGGCCGACGAGCAGGAAGGCGACGAGGGATCCGGTCGTGAAGGTCGACGCGAACGAGAGGGCGAAGAAGCTGTCGACGTTCGAGCAGATCGCGACCGTCATCGCGAGCAGCATCATCGTGACGATCGACAGCACGGGGTTGGATCCGATCGCGAGCAGCAGGCTGCGCGGGATGAGCACCTGCACGGCGCCCGCGATCGCGCTGCCGATGACGAGCGCCGGCATGACGGCGCGCAGCTCGACGACGAACTGCGCGATGCTCAGCCGCCAGCGGGGTCCGCGATCGTCCGCCGCCATCTCGCACGTCGCGCGGAAGCGGTCGGTGAGCATGCTCTGCGGATCCGGGTGACGGCTGTACAGCCATCCGACGAGCAGCGCGACCGCGTAGCCGCCGAGGATGCGGGCGACGAGGATGCCGCTGTCCCACCCGAACGCCTGGTGCGTCGTGATGATGACGATGGGGTTGACGATGGGCGCGGCGACGAGGAACGCGAGCGTGTCGGCCGGGGTGAGGCCGCGCATCATCAGGCCGCGGGCGAAGGGCACGTTGCCGCACTCGCAGACGGGGATGAGCATGCCGAGCGCCGCGAGCACCATGCGCCTCGCCCATGCCCGCTTCGGCATGAGCCGGTGCACGACGTGCGCCGGAACCCACACCTGGATGACGATCGAGAGGATCACGCCGAGCGCCACGAACGGGAGCGACTCGATGAGCACGCTGAGCGTGAGCGTGAGGCCGTCCTGCGCGCGGGTCGAGAGGGGGCTGTCGAACGCCTGCGGAACGAAGGCGTCGATCGCGAAGAGCGCGGCGACGAGCAGGGCGCCCGCGACGGCCGCGACGACGCCGCGCCTCGTCGAGGGGCGCCGGTCGGAGTCGGGCCGCGAGGCTCGGGCGACGGGGGTCGTCATGGCGCGGATCAGCCGGCCGCCGCCTTCGCGGCGCAGTCGGCGCACACCCCGAAGATGTCGACCACGTGCTCGGCCTCCTGGAAGCCGTTCTGGGCCGCGACGTCGCGCGCCCACGTCTCGACCGCGTTCCCCTCGATCTCGACGGCGAATCCGCAGCGTCGGCAGATCAGGTGGTGGTGGTGCCCCTCGTTCTCGCAGGCGCGGTAGAGGTTCTCGCCGTCGGGGCTCTGCAGGCTATCGGCCTCGCCCGACTTGGCGAGCCCGGCGAGCGCGCGGTACACCGTCGCGAGCCCGATGCCCGTGTCGTCGCGGATGACGGCGTGCAGATCCTGCGCGCTCACGAAGCCCTCGCTCTCCGAGAGAGCCTCCCGCACGCGCTCCCGCTGCCAGGTGTTGCGCTGAGCCATGCCCCGAGCCTACTTCGCCGCGGCCGTGAGCGGGCCGTCCGCCGCCTGCAGCCGCAGGCTGAGGGCGCGCTCGCGACGCAGCGCCACGAGGCGGCAGACGACGTAGATCGCGAACGAGATGGTCGTGATGTACGGGCTCACGGGGAGGCTGCCGGCGATCGCGAGGAGGATCCCGCCCACCGCCGAGACGAGCCCGAACGCCGCGGAGAGCAGCGGGACGACGAGGGGGCCGTGCGCGACGCGCATCGCCGCGGCCGCCGGGGTGACGAGCAGCGCCATGACGAGCAGCGCGCCGATGATGTGCACGGCCGCCGCGACGATCGCGCCGAGCAGCAGCATGAACACGATGCTCAGCCCGCGGGTGGGAAGGCCCCGCGCCTCGGCCGCCTGCGGGTCGAGCGAATCGAAGCGCAGCGGGTTCCAGACGACGACGAGCCCCACGAGCACGATCGCGCTGATGACGATGAGGGCGTTCAGGTCGGGGTTCGACACCGACACGATCTGCCCGGTGAGCAGGCTGAACCGGTTGGCGGAGCGCCCCTCGTAGAGCGAGAGGAAGAGGATCCCGAGACCGAGGCCGAACGGCATGAGCACGCCGACGATCGAGTTGCGATCGCGCGCGCGGGACCCGAGCACGCCGATCAGCAGGGCGGCGGCGATGGCGCCGGCGAGGGATCCCGCGACGACGGATCCGCCGAACAGCAGCGCCGCGGCGGCCCCGGCGAACGACAGCTCGCTGATGCCGTGGACCGCGAACGCCATGTCGCGCTGCATGACGAAGACGCCGATGAGGCCGCCCACGATGCCGAGCGCGGCGCCCGCGATGAGCGAGTTGGTCATCAGCTGCAGCAGCGCGCCGTAGTCCTCGAACGACAGCACGTCGCTCCAGCTGAGGGCGGGGAGGATCGTCACGTCAGAACACCCCCGCCTCGTCGTCGTCATGGTCGTGCTCGTGGTGCGGGTGGTGCGGCTCCGCGTCGGGCACCCCGGCCACGAGCAGGCGGCCGCCCGCGCGCACGACCTCGACAGGCGCGCCGTAGAGGTCGGTGAGCACGTCGCTGCGCAGCACCTCGTCGGGCGCGCCGAGCCGGAAGCGCCCGCCCGCGATGTAGAGGATCCGGTCGACGGCGCCGAGGATCGGGTTCACGTCGTGCGTGACGAACAGCACGCCCGCGCCGTGCTCCCGGCGCTCGCGGTCGATGATGCGGATGACGGCGCGCTGGTTCGCGAGGTCGAGGCTCGAGAGCGGCTCGTCGCAGAGCAGCAGGGGCGGGCGATCGACGAGCGCCTGCCCGACGCGCAGCCGCTGCTGCTCGCCGCCCGACAGCGATCCGACGGGATCCGAGGCGAACCGCGTCGCGCCGACGGCGTCGAGCAGCGACGCCACCCGGCGGGCGTCGCCGCGCCGCGGGATCGGGAGCCCGAACCGCGTGCCGCTGACGCCGAGCGCGACGAGATCCTTCGCCCGCATGCTCGTGCCGAGCGGGAAGGGCCGCTGCTGCGGGATGTAGCCGACGTGCCGGCTGCCGCGGCGCACGGGCCGGCCCGCGACGCGGATGTCGCCCGCGCTGAGCTTCTGCAGGCCGAGGATCGCGCGCAGCAGGGTGGTCTTGCCCGACCCGGAGGGGCCGAGCACCGCGACGAACTCCCCGGGCTCGACCTCGAGGTCGAGCCCCTGCCAGAGGTCTCGTCCGCGCAGGCGCAGCCCCGCGCCGTGGATCTGGAGCACGGGTTCGGTCATCCGACCAGTCTACGACCGCAGTGATAATCGTTCTCGTGGATCCGCTGACCGCCGCCCGCGTGAGGCCAGGGAGGGCTTCCGCGCCAGGGGGTGCGGGCGCCGACCGTTGCGCGCGGGGCGGGGCGCCGACCGTGGCGGGATCCGGATGCCTGCCCACCCGCGCTCGGGACCGTGTCTCACGTCATGCCGGAAAGCGAGGGCCATTCCCGCAGAACGCGAGACACGGATCCGCCCACAGCCGAACCATGTCCCGATTCGTGCGGGAATCGGGACGGCATTCCGACAGGATCCGCGACACACGCCGCCCCACCCGCACGCCAGCCGACCATGTCTCGCATCGCGCCGGAAAGCGAGCGTCATTCCCGCAGAACGCGAGACACGGATCCGCCCACAGCCGAACCATGTCTCGACTCGTGCGGGAATCGGGACGGAATTCCGACAGAAATCGAGACACGCACCACCCCGCCCGCACACCAGCCGACCATGTCTCACATCGCGCCGGAAAGCGAGCGCCATTCCCGCAGAACGCGAGACACGGATCCGAGGAGCCCGGCGCCGAGCGGATCCTGCCCCGGGGGCGATGCACGACGACGCCGATCCTCGCTCGCGAGGCGCGACGCGCCGGGGTTTCGACCCCCGGACACCGCGGATCGGCGTCGTCGTGCACTGCGGGGCGTCAGCCGAGCGCGGCGGTGAGCGCCTCGGCGTTGTCGGTCATCCACTCGACGTAGTCGACGCCGTCGGGCAGCGTCTCGGCGAACTCGACGACCGGCACCCCGGCGCCCTCGGCCGCCTCGATGACGCGCTCCGTCTCGGGGCCGCCCGTCTGGGCGTTCGTGACGAGCACGTCGACATCGCCGCCCTCGATCGCGTCGAGCGCAGCGAGGAGCGTCGCGGGAGCGACGTCCTGCCCCTCCTCGACGGCCTCGGCGAAGCCCTCGGTCGTGACGTCGTCGAAGCCCGCGGCCGCGGCGAGATAACCGCCGACCGGCTCGGTGAAGAAGACCGTGGATCCCTCGTTCTGGGCGTGCTGCTCGGCGAGGAGATCCTCGAGACCCGAGATGTCGCCGAGCAGGGCGTCGGCGCTCTGCGCGATGTCGTCGGCGGCGTCGGGGAGCTCGGCCTGGAGCTCGTCGCTCAGCGCCTCGACCGCGTGCGCGATCGTGTGCGGGTCGTACCAGACGTGCTCGTTGAAGCCCTCGATGTGGTCGTGGCCCTCGTGATCGTGACCATCGGCCTCGTCGCCGTGGTCGTGCTCGGCCTCCTCGGAGTGCTCGGCCTCATCGGCATGCTCAGCCTCGTCGGCGTGGTCACCAGCCTCGTCCGCGTGATCGTGGTCGTGCTCGTCGGCTTCGTCCGCGTGGTCATCCGCCTCCTCGGCGTGGGCGTGCTCCTCGTGCGCCGCGCCGGCGTGGTCGTGGGCGTCGCCCTCGTCGGCGTGATCGTGCTCATCGGCCTCATCCGCGTGGTCGTGCTCGTCGCCCTCGTCGCCGTGATCGTGCGCGTGCCCGTCCTCACCCGGGTAGTCGTGGCTGTAGGTGACGACCTCGATCACCGGCACGTCGGCCTCCTCGGCGAGCGCCTCCATGAAGTGGTCGTAGCCGCCGCCGTTGAGGACGATCAGGTCGGCCCCCTCGACCGCGAGCTGGTCGCGGGCCGTGGCCTCGTACGAGTGCGGATCCTGCGTGGGCGAGTCGATGATCTCCGTCACCTCGGCGGCGTCGCCGACGAGCTGCTCGGCGAGCGACGCGTAGACGCTCGTGGACGCGACGACCTGGAAGGCGTCGTCGTCTCCGCCGCCGGCTTCCCCGCCTCCGGCGGATCCGCAGGCCGCGAGGACCAGGGCGGGGACGGCGAGGAGAGGGGCGATGGCGAAGGAACGGCGTGTGCGCATGCGGGGAGATTACTCCTCTTGAGAACTGTTATCAAAATCAACCGCGAGGGTTCCGCCGCCCCGCGCGCCCGGTCGCCCACCCGCCCTCCGCACCGTCCTCATCGCGCCCCGGCCTCCCGCGGCCGCATCACTCGCGAGTGGCGCAGATATTCGCCAGTGGCGCAGAAATCACGCCGCATCTCTGCGCCATTCGCGAGAAACTGCGCCACTCGCGAGCCCAGGCCCGGCAGATCACACAGCCGTACGGGCCTCCGCACCTCGGACCGCGTGGACGGGATCGCAGGATCCGTCCCGCCCCTCCCCGGGGGCCGCATCACTCACGAGTGGCGCAGACATCCGCCAGTGGCGCAGGAATAACGCCGGATCTCTGCGCCACTCGCGAGAAACTGCGCCGCGCGCGAGCTCGGTACCGGCCGCTCGGACGAACGTCACACGGTCCGCACGGCAGACGTGCCACGGCCCCACAGGCTGACCATCCGGACGGCAACCCGCACGCGCGCCGAACGGGCCACGCACGCCGGACGACCCACCGCGCGCCGCTCCCGCCCACGCAGCGCCGCCCACCCGCGCCCCACGGGCCGACCGCCCGGACGGCACCGCACGCCGGACGACCCACCCGCACGCCGGACGCCCCACCCGCACGGCGCGCCCTTCCGTCAGTTCAGGAGGGCCGAGATCTCCGCAAGGCCGTCCACGGCGGCCGTGCCAGCGGTGTCCGAGGCGATCGCGCCGCTGACGAGGTGCACCTCGTCGTCGGCGACAGCCGGCACCTCGGCGAGGGCCGGCGAGGCGAGGAGCTGCTGGAAGGGGCCCAGCCCCGCACCCCGGAAGTCCTCGACGACGATGACGTCGGGCGCGATCTCGACGAGGCGCTCGGGGTCCGCCGGCACGGCGCTCGGCCCCGAGCCGACGACCTCGCCGCCGGCCTCCTCGACGAGGTGCGACATGAGCGTTCCGGCCGGCTGCACCATCTGCTGCCCGCCGCGCGCCATGAGCAGGAGCACGCGGGGCACCTCGCCGCCCGTCGCCTCGGCGTCGATCTCCGTGCGCCGCTCGGCCATGTCCGCGACGATCCGCGCAGCCTCGTCCTCGGCGCCGAGCGCCTCGCCGAGCACCTCGACGCCGCCCTGGATCCCGTCGAGCGTCTGGAAGTCCTCGTCGTCGAACGCGAGCACGGGGATCCCGGTGCCCTCCAGCAGATCGGCCGCGGCCTGCTCGCCGTCGTGCCGCTCCGTCAGCAGCACGAGGTCGGGCTCGAGCGCGAGGATCTGCTCCGGGTCGGGGGTCGTCTGCGTCTCGAGCACCGTGTCGACCTGCTCCGCGAGGGCCACCTGGTTGCCTGCGCCCTCGGCGACGCTGCCGCTCGACACGGCCGCGACCCGCTCGGGGCCGACCAGCTCGAGAGCGAGGTCGCTCGTCTCGGTCGACAGTGCGACGATCCGCTGCGGCTCGGCGGGGATCTCCGCGGAGCCGCCGTCGAGCTCCACGGTCCGGGGCCAGGCGCTCTCCGGGGGCGCGGCCTCGGACGAGGCGGGAGCGGACTCGGCCGGGGCGCAGGCGGCAAGCGCGAGGGCGGCGGCGAGTGCGAGGGCGGTCGGTGCGATGAGGCGGGTCATGTGGGGATCTCCTGTCGGATCGGATCGGGGGTCGGGGCCTCGTCGGCCGGGCCGACGAGCGCGATGCGGAGGCCGCCCGCGACGGGGTCGGCGGCCACGTGGGCGCGCACCCCGTACACGGCGGCGAGAAGGGAGGGCGTGAGCACCTCGCCGGGCGCTCCCCTGGCGATGATCCGCCCCTCGTGCACGACCGAGAGGCGGTCGCAGACGCGGGAGGCGACCTCGAGGTCGTGCAGGACGACGCCGACGCCGAGCCCGTCGGAGGCGAGGTCGCCCAGGAGCGCGAGGACGTCGAGCTGGTGTCGGGGATCGAGCGCGGCGAGGGGCTCGTCGAGCAGCAGGACCCGCGGCTCCTGGGCGAGGGCCTTCGCGATGAACGCGAGGCGCCGCTGGCCGCCGGACAGCGTGCGGACGGGCCGCTCGGCGAGGTGCGCCGCCCCGGCTCGGTCGAGCGCCCGGCGCACGGCGGCCGCGTCGTCGGCCCCGGGGGCCGCGAGCAGGCGCCGGTGCGGGTAGCGCCCCATCATGACGAGCTCGCGCACGCGGAGGTCGTCGCCGCGACCCGGATCCTGCGGGAGGAGCGCGCGGATCCGCGCCCGGGCGCGGGAGGAGAGGCGGGCGACGTCGGCGTCCCCCGAGCGCACGGATCCGGAGGCGACCGGCGCGGTCGAGGCGAGCGCGCGGAGGAGGGTCGACTTGCCGGCGCCGTTCGGCCCGATGATGCCGTGCACCTCGCCCGGGGCGATCCGCAGGTCGGCGTCGCTGAGCACCCGGGCGCCGTCGCGTACGACGCCGACGCCCTCGGCGCGGAGGTCGTCGATCATGCGCCCGCCCTCCGGCGGCGCAGCACGAGGAACATGAGCGCGGGAGCCCCGATGAAGGCCGTGATCGTGCCGGTCTGCAGCACGACGGGATGGAACATCAGGCGCGCAACGAGGTCGGCGAGCACGAGGAACACCGCCCCGACGACGGCGGACAGGGGCAGCAGCCGACGGTGGTCGCCGCCCGCGACGAGGCGCACGAGGTGCGGCACGACGAGGCCGACGAACGAGATGACGCCCGTCACGCACACCGCGGCGGCCGTGGCGAGGGCCGCGATCGCGAGCAGGCCGTGGCGCGCGAGCGGGGCGTTCACGCCGGTCGTCGCGGCCTGCTCCTCCGAGAGCGCGAAGAGGTTGAGCACGGGGCCGGAGGCGGCGAGGATCGCGACGCAGACGATCACGGGCCCCGCGGCGAGCGCCGCGTCGGACCAGGTGCGCGCGGTGAGGTCGCCGTTGAGCCAGAAGATCACGCGCTGCACGTCGGCGGCCTCGCTCGCGTTCGCGAGCACCGCCGCGACGATCGCGCCGAGCAGCGCGTTGATCGCGATGCCCATGAGCACGAGCGTCGAGGGCGCCCCGCCGGCGAGGCCGGCGATCGCCTGCACGGCGAGGGTCGCGAGGAGCGCCCCCGCGAACGCACTGAGGGGAAGGGCCCACCAGGCGGCGGTCGCGGCCCCCGCGACGATCGCGATCACGGCGCCGACGGCGGCGCCGCTCGAGACGCCGATGATGCCGGGCTCGGCGAGCGGATTGCGGAACAGCGCCTGCATGACGACGCCGCAGACCGCGAGAGCGGAGCCGACGAGCGCCGCGACGACGGCCCGGGGCAGGCGCACGCTGAGGATCAGGGCGTCCGCGCCCGTGGGATCCGCCCCGGCGAGCGCCCGCCCGACGGCCTGGGCCACCTCGGCGGGGCTCGTCGGCACGGGGCCGATCGCGACGCCGGCGACGAGCGCCGCCGCGACCGCGCCGAGGGAGACGATGACCCACGCCCCGCGGCGCAGCGCGAGGGGTGCGACGGCGCGCCGCCCGGGGAGGGCGGCGACGGTCACCCCTGGCGCCCCTTGAAGCGGGGGTTCTGCTTGTTGATGACATACACGCGGCCGCGGCGGCGCACCACCTGCGCGCCCGGCTGGTTCTTCAGCGATCGGATCGATGCGCGGACCTTCACGATGACCTCCTATTAATGAGAATGGTTATCGTTAGAGTAACGTGGATCCCCTCCTCCTCCGAATCGAAGAAGGGATCCCCATGGATCAGACAGACGTCGTCGCGGTGGTCGGCACCTGCGCCCCCGAACGAGCGCGCTGCGCCACGGACCTCGCCCGCTCCACCGGCCGGGTGCTCTTCCCCGCCCTGCGCGTGTCGATGGCCGCCGACCCGGTGGACGAGGCGCTCGCGCTCGCCCCCTGGGCGGCCGCGGAAGGCGCCGTCGTCGAGTTCCCGCCCGCGATCGCGCCGACCGAGATCATCGGCCGATTCGCGGATCCCGGCTCGCCCGCGCGCCTCGTCGGCCTCACCTGCGTCGTCGACGCCGCCCACCTGCTCGACGACCTGGGCCGCGACGACTACCTCGTGCACCCACTGCCCGGTGGCAGCCGCCGCTTCCGCGCCCGCGCCCTCGCGACCGCGACGCAGATCGAGTACGCGACCACCGTCGTCTGCGCCAACTGGGACGCCCTGCCCACGCCCGAGCTGTCGGTCGTGCTCGCCGTCGTCAGCGCGCTCGGCCCCCGCGCGCGGATCCGCCTGCACCCCGCGCCCGTCGACGCCCCCGAGCTGTCGGACCCGCCGGCGAGCGCGCAGGACCGCCCGGGGTGGATCGCCCTGCTGAACGACGAGCACGACCCCCACATGACCGACAGCCGTGTGCGGACGCTCCGCTACCAGTCGCTGCGGCCCTTCCACCCCGAGCGCCTCGAGCGCCTGCTGGAGGACCGGATCGGGACGGGGGAGTTCGGCGCCGTGCTGCGCTCCGCCGGATTCTGCCGCCTGGCCACGCGCCCGAAGGTCACGGCCCACTGGGAGCAGGTGGGCGACATGATCTCTCTGCCGCCCGTGTCGACGGACGACGACCTCGCGGAGGACGAGGAGCTGCTCGCCGCCGGCCAGGACATCGCGTTCATCGGGCTCGACCTCGACGACCGCGCCCTCGTGCGGGCGCTCGACGACGCGTGCCTCACCGACGACGAGTTCGCCGCAGGACCCGACGCGTGGGCCGCGCTCGCGGATCCCTTCCCCGCCTGGGCGGAGGCGTAGCGGGCGGGCCCTCCCCTGACCGCGCGGGACGCGCCCCCCCCGCCTCGGGGTCGCTCCTCTGCCTCCCCTGGCTCGCGAGTGGCGCAGAAACGCGCGAGTGGCGCAGATATTCGGTCGAGCATCTGCGCCACTCGCGAAGATCTGCGCCGCTCGCGAGCCGGGAACCGGGGCGGGGCGAGCCGAGCCGGCGGGGCTCAGTCGAGGAGCAGCGCGGGCTCCTCCAGCACCGCCGCGATGTCGGCGAGGAACCGGCTGATCTTGTCGCCGTCGACGATGCGGTGATCGAAGGATCCCGACACCGTGGTCACCCAGGCGGGGCGCACCTCGCCGTCGACGACCCACGGCTTCTGCCGGATGGCGCCCATCGCGACGATGCCCGCCTCGCCCCTGTTGATGATCGGGGTGCCGGCATCCATGCCGAAGACGCCGATGTTCGTGATCGTGATCGTGCCGCCCGCGAGCTCCTCGGGGCTCGTCTTGCCCTCGCGCGCCTTGGTGGTGAGGTTCTGCAGCGCCAGGGCGAGCTCGCGGATCGACATGTCGTGCGCGTCCTTGATGTTCGGCACGACGAGGCCGCGGGGCGTGGCCGCCGCGATGCCGAGGTTCACGTAGCCGCGCACCTGGATCTCCGCGCCGGACTCCGTCTCGATCCACGACGAGTTGATCTCGGGGTTGCGCTGCACCGCCCACAGCAGCGCCTTCGCGAAGACGAGCAGCGGCGAGATGCGCACGTCGGCGAACTGCGGCTGCTGCTTGAGGCGCTTGACGAACTCCATCGTGCGGCTCGCGTCGACGTCGGTCCACACCGACACGTGGGGCGCCGTGTACGCCGATCCCGACACCGCGTTCGCCGTCGCCTTGCGCACGCC
Source organism: Microbacterium sp. gxy059 (assembly GCF_050958665.1). Taxonomy (NCBI): domain Bacteria; kingdom Bacillati; phylum Actinomycetota; class Actinomycetes; order Micrococcales; family Microbacteriaceae; genus Microbacterium; species Microbacterium sp. gxy059. Next base: position 71,460 of record NZ_JAMXWT010000012.1, read on the forward strand.
CTTGACGGGGATCGCCTCGTAGCGGTCGTCGGCGGGCGGCTGCGGGGCGGGGATCCGCCGCTCGCGCTCGGCGGGCCACGCCGGGGTCGACAGGTTGCGGAACACCGACGCCTGGTCGGCGTGCTTCACGACGTCGTCGCGGGTGACCTCGCCGGAGGGCCCCGTGCCGGTCACGTCGGATAGCGTCACGCCGAGGTCGCGGGCGAGCTTGCGGACGGGCGGCTTGGCGATGACGCCGACGGAGCTCGTGACCGCGCGGTCGTGCGAACGGGCGCGACGGCGCGTCTTCGCCTCGGCGCCGCTGCCGTACCCCACGAGCACGGCCGAGTCGGAGGAGTCGGCGGGCGCCTCGGGCGTCGCCCCGCCCTCGGACGACGAGCTCGGCGCGTCATCCGCCGGCGCGGCGGCGCTCTCGATCGTGAGGATCGGCGCGCCCACGTCGACCGTGTCCCCCTCCTCGACGAGCAGCTCGCGCACCGTGCCCGAGAAGGGCGACGGCAGCTCGACGACGCTCTTCGCCGTCTCGATGTCGGCGATCGTGTCGTTGACCGCGACGGCGTCGCCGGGCTTCACGCGCCATTCGACGAGCTCGGCCTCGGTGAGGCCCTCGCCCACGTCGGGCAGGTGGAACGTCTCCATCGCGATGTCCTCTTCTTCGTCGGGTCAGTATTCGAGCGCGCGGTCGACGGCCTCGAGCACGCGGTCGGCGTCGGGGAGGAAGGCCCCCTCCAGCTTCGCGGGAGGGAAGGGCACGTCGAAGCCCGACACCCGCATGACGGGCGCCTCCAGCGAGAAGAAGGCCCGCTCGGTGACGGTGGCGGCGATCTCGCCGCCGAGGCTCGTGTGCCCCGGCGCCTCCTGCGCCCACACCATGCGGCCCGTCGAGCGCACCGACTCGACGAGCGGGTCGTAGTCGACCGGGGACAGCGAGCGCAGGTCGACGACCTCGCAGCTCGTGCCCTCGCCCTCCGCGATCGCCGCGGCCTGCAGCAGCACCGAGACCATCGCGCCGTGACCGGCGAGCGTGATGTCGGAGCCCTTCCGCACGACGCGCGAGGCGTGCAGCGGGGGGCCGGCGTCGGCGCGGTCGACCTCGCCCTTCTGCCAGTAGCGGCTCTTCGGCTCCATGAAGATGACGGGGTCGTTCGAGCGGATCGCCTCCTGGATCATCCAGTAGGCGTCGTGGGGCGTCGAGGGGCTCACGACGCGCAGGCCGGGGGTGTGCGCGAAGTACGCCTCCGGGCTCTCCTGGTGGTGCTCGATCGCGCCGATGTGGCCGCCGTAGGGGATGCGGATCACGACGGGCAGCGACAGGGATCCCTCGTGCCGGTTCGTGAGCTTCGCGAGCTGCGTGGTGATCTGGTCGAAGGCCGGGAACACGAACCCGTCGAACTGGATCTCGACGACGGGCCGGAAGCCCGCCATCGCGAGGCCGATGGCCGTGCCGACGATGCCGGACTCGGCGAGCGGGGTGTCGATCACCCGGTCGCCGCCGAAGTCGCGGTGCAGGTGCTCGGTGACGCGGAAGACGCCGCCGAGCGGGCCGATGTCCTCGCCCATGAGGAGCACGTGCGAGTCGTCCTCCATCGCGCGGCGCAGGCCGGCGTTCATCGCCTTCGCGAAGGGCATCGTCTCGAGCGTCATGCCTCTCCTCCCTCGAACGACGCCTCGTACGAGGCGAGCCACGCGGCCTGCTGCTCCATGAGCGGGTGCGGATCCGCGTAGACGTGCGCGAACATGCTGTCGGGGGTCGGCTCCGGCATCCTCACGACCCGCTCGCGCGCGTCGGCGGCGAGCGCATCGCCCTCCGCGTCGACGTCGTCGAAGAACGCCTGCGACGCGCCCCGCGCCTCGAGGAAGGCGCGCATCCGGACGATCGGGTCGCGCTCGGCCCAGGCGGCCTCCTCGTCGCGACCGCGGTACTTGGTCGGGTCGTCGCTCGTGGTGTGCGCGCCCATCCGGTAGGTGACGGCCTCGATGGCGCGCGGGCCGCCCCCGGACCGGGCCTCGTCGAGCTGCATGCGCGAGACGGCATACGACGCGAGCACGTCGTTCCCGTCGATGCGCACGCTGGGGATCCCGTAGCCGGCGGACCGCTGCACGAGGGGCACGCGCGTCTGCGTCGAGACGGGAACCGAGATGGCCCACTGGTTGTTCTGCAGGAAGAACAGCTGGGGCGTGTTGTAGGAGGCCGCGAAGACCATCGCCTCGTGCACGTCTCCCTCGCTCGCCGCGCCGTCGCCGTAGTAGACGACGACGGCCTCGTCGCGCTCGGGATCGCCCGTGCCGGTGCGTCCGTCGAAGTTCAGCCCCATCGCGTATCCGGTGGCGTGCAGCGTCTGGGTGCCGAGAACGAGCGTGTACAGACGCGTGTTGCCGTTCATCGGGTCCGTCGGATCCCACCCGCCGTGCGTGACGCCGCGCATGAGCCCGAGGATGTCGACGGGGTCGACGCCGCGGATGCGCGTGACGACATGCTCGCGGTAGGAGGGGAAGATCGTGTCCTGCGCGCGGGCGGCGCGGGCGGATCCGACCTGCGCGGCCTCCTGTCCCCACGACGGGGGCCACAGCGCGAGCTGACCCTGCCGCTGCAGGAGGGTCGCCTGCCGGTCGAAAGCGCGGATGACGGCCATGTCGCGGTAGAACTGCTCGAGGGTCGCGTCGTCGAGAGCGTCGATGATCCCGACGTACGGCTCGGCCTCGGGGGTGGGGGCGACGGATCCGTCGGCGTCCAGGATGCGCACGACGCCCTGGTCGTGCGCGCGGAGCGGGTTCTCTGCCGAAGTCACCACTCCACGCTAGGCCCCTCCGCGCCGCCATGCGATGCGACACTCTCGACAACGGATGTCGACCTCCCGTGGCGGATCCCCACAGGCCGTCCCCCATGCTCGCGAGTGGCGCAGACTTTCGCGAGTGGCGCAGGAATCGGGTCGGATATCTGCGCCGCTCGGGCAGATCTGCGCCACTCGCGAGCCTCACCGCGGGCGGGACGGGAGCCTCGCCGCGGTCAGAGGGAGCGGGCGACCTCGAGCACGCGGTCGATCGACTCCTCCTCGCCGACGGAGATGCGCACGCCGTCGGGGAAGGGGCGGACGATGAGCCCGGCCTCCTCGAACGCCGCGGCGACGGCCGGATCCTCCGTGGCGATCCACACGAAGTTCGCCTGGCTGTCGGGCACCGCGAGCCCGGCTTCGCGCAGGCCCTGCACGAGCCGGGTGCGCCGCGAGACGGTCGTCGCGACGCGCTCGGCCATCTCGGCGTCGTGGGCGAGGCTCGCGAGCGCGGCCGCCTCGGCCTGCGCCGTGACCGACAGGGGGATCTGGGTGGCGCGCGCCGCGTCGATGATGCGACGGTGACCGATGGCGTATCCGACGCGCAGGGCCGCGAGGCCGTACGCCTTCGAGAAGGTGCGCAGAACGACGACCTGCGGGTGGCGCTCGTGGATGCGCTCGACGAGGCCGTTCACCGCCCGGTCGTCGACGACGAACTCGGCGTACGCCTCGTCGAGGAGGATGAGCACGTCGTCGGGCACGCGCTCGATGAACGCCTCGACGTCCTCGCGCGGGAGCGTCGGGCCCGTGGGGTTGTTGGGCGTGCACAGCAGGATGCAGCGGGTGCGCTCGGTGATCGCGGCGGCCATCGCCTCGAGGTCGTGGGATCCGTCGGGGCGGTTCGGCACGGGCACGCCGGTCGCGCCGGCGACGCGGACGAGCCCGGGATACGCCTCGAAGGAGCGCCACGCGTGCACGACCTCGTCACCCGCGGCGGACGACGCCTGGATGAGCGCCGCGAGCAGAGAGACGCTGCCCGCGCCGACGATGACGTCGTCGGCGTCGACGCCCCAGCGCTCCCCGAGCGCGGCCCGGAGGCGGGCGGCGGTCGCATCGGGGTAGCGGTTGAGGGCGTCGGCCCCGCGCACGGCGTCGAGCACGCCGGGCAGCGGATCGAAGGGGCTCTCGTTGCTCGACAGCTTGAAGCCGTCGGGGCGCGCCGCGCGGCCCTGCTTGTAGGGCGGCAGCGCCGCGATCTCGGGTCGGATGCGCGGAAGAACGGGGTCGGTCGTCACGGATCCATCCTAGGAGCGCGTCGGCGGCGCACCGTCTGCGGGCGCCGGCGCCGCGGGGAGGGCGCTCCCCTCCGGGTGCGTCCGGATCGCGTCGCCGCGCCGGAGGGTCGCCTGGCCGGCGCGCGGCGGCTTGACTGTGTGGCGGGAACCGGATGTTGACTCGGTCGCCCGGGCGGGGAGCGCCCCGCGCCGGGCCGCGGGAGAGCTCCGCGTTCCCGCCCCGCCCGCGCCGATGCCCGAGATCGCCCCTCGGTCCGGCGCCCCCCGATCACCAGGAACGGACACCATGCACCTTCTGACCGTCTTCTCGCACCCCTGGCGCGACAGCTATCCCGGCGCGGTCATGGACGCCTTCCACGCGCCGTTCGACGAGGCGGGGCACACGATCGACGTGCGGGATCTGCACCGCGAGCGCTTCGACCCGAGGTTCATCCCGGACGATCACGCTCATATCTGGGGCGGACCGGTCCCGCCGGGGATCGCGGACATGCATCGGCGGGTCGAGCGGGCCGACCGGCTCGCCTTCGTCTTCCCCGTGTACTGGTGGTCGATGCCCGCGCTGATGAAGGGATGGATCGAGCGCGTGTTCACCGTCGGCTGGGCCTACCAGTACGGATCCAGCGTCACAGACCGCGGCAGGGCCGCTCTCCGCGGCCTCCTCCCCTCGATGCCCACCGCGCTCATCGGCATCGGCGGATCGAAGGAGGCGACCTACGACAGGTACGGCTACGACGAGGCGATGCGGACGCAGCTGGATGTCGGCGTCTTCGCCTACTGCGGGATCGACGACGTGGAGAGCCACCTCGTCACCGACGTGGAAGGGGATCACAACGCTCCCCGCCGGGAGGCGGGGCTCGCACGCGCGGACGAGATCGGGCGCGCCTTCGCCGCCGCGGACAGGACGCCGCGCCGCGCGAAGGAGGAGCACCTGGCGCGACGTCGCGCGCGGGGAGAGATCTGACGCGAGCGAGCCGCACCGCTTCCCGCTCGCGGGAGCAGACGGCGTGCATCCGTCGTCGACCGCTGGTTGTACTGACCGGAGACGTTGGTCAATCGTGAGAAGGGCGGCTTGTTGCCGCAGGCTGAGTGGGACCGGTGGTGGTTGTAGTAGTGCAGCCAGCCGTCCAGCTCGCCGCGACGTTCGGCTTCGGAGGTGTAGCAGCGGGCGTAGGCCCAGCCGTCGGCCATCGTGCGGTGGAACCGCTCCACTTTCCCGTTGGTCTGGGGCCGATACGGGCGGGTGCGTTTGTGCCGGATGCCGAGTTCGGTGCAGGTGTCTCGCCATAGGTGTGAGCGGTAGGCGCCGCCGTTGTCGGACAGGACGCGCTCTACGGTGACGCCGCGGGCGGTGAACCACTCAACAGCTCGGACCAGGACGGCGGTGGCGGTGAGGGCGGTTTCGTCGTCGTGGATCTCGGCGTAGGCGACGCGGGAGTGGTCGTCGACGACGGTGTGGACGTAGGCCTTGCCCATGAGCGGGTCGCTGTACTTGTTCTTGGGTTTGTCTGGGGTGGCTGCGCGGTTCTTGTCGCCTCGCTGGCGGCCGACGTAGCGCCAGCCCCCGCCGTCGGGGATGTTGCCGAGCTTCTTCACGTCGACGTGCAGCATGGCTCCGGGATGGTCGTGTTCGTAGCGCCGAACAGGCTCACCGGTGGCGCGATCGACATGGGACAGCCTGTTCAGGTGCACGTCAACCAGGATTCGGTGGACAGTTGACGGCGCGATCCCCAGGCGGCAGGCCAACTGGACTGGGCCTTCCCGGAGGCGGAGGCGCAGCTTGATGCAACGGCGCGTGGTCTCAGCGCTCACCTTGTTCGGCGAATGGTGTGGGCGTGAACTGCGGTCCTGCATGGACTGGCCGGTGCGGTAGCGATCGGCCCAGCGCTTCACGGTTGGCCAAGACACTTGGAAGCGGGCGGCGACCTCGCTGATCGGCCACCCGTCGTCGATCACCAGGCGAGCAACGATCAATCGGTGGCGCGGCGTGAGGGCGGCGTTGGCGTGGGACATGTGCGAGCTTTCTGGACGGGTCGCCGCGCTCACCCAGGCTCACTCCGGATGGTGCGCGTCGGTGTAGTGGTGCAGTGCGTGGGCGGCGAAGGTGGCGGCTTCGGCGCTGCCGAAGGCGGGATGGAAGTCGGGGTTGGTGGCGTAGAGGTTGGCCATGCCGTGGAGCATGGCGCGGGTCTTGGCGGTGTCCCCGGCGTGGGCGGGGGTGCCGGGGATCTGGGCAAACCAAGCTGCGTGAACTGCTGCGTGGTCCTGGGCGGCCGTGTCTGTTGGGGCGATTCCGTGGGCATGCAGCTCGCCCCAACGGGCCAACAGCGCTTCGGCGTCGGCTTGAAACTGTCGTTGCTGGTCGATGCTCTTGGTGTGCCACCAGCGGTTCGACTGCTCGAACACGTCACGGCCCCACCGCTGGGTGACCTCGTCCTCGTAGCGGTCGTTGAAGCCTTCGAGCATCATGTCCATCCGGGGCTGGCGACCCTCGCGCCGCATCGCCACGGTGTGCTCGACAGCAGCGATGCGCCTCGCAAGGGCATCCTGGTCCCGGCGCAGCCGGAGCAGGTGGGCTTCGAGAGCTTCGACTTCGACACGATGGTCTGCCTCGCCAGCCAGTACTGCCTTGATGGCATTCAGGGACAGACCGGCATCACGCAGCAGCAGGATCCGTTGGAGTCGCGCAACCGCAGTGGGCCCGTAGTAGCGGTAGCCGTTGGTGCCGATCCGATCCGGGGCCAGGAGGCCGATCTGGTGGTAGTGGCGCAGGGTCCGTGGGCTGATACCGGCCCGGTCTGCGAGTTCACGGACAGTCCACTCCACCATCGCGCTCCTCCTGTCAGCCGTCGTGTCGCGTCAGGCCCAACTGTGGCAGGGCGACGTCCAAGATCTCAGCGGCGGGCGTGGTGACACACTCGGCTGCCGTGCGACCGGTCGCCTCCAGATATGCCTGGGCAATGCGGGCCCCAGCCGCGTATCCAGCGCCGGTGGGCAGTCCAACCGGCGTGGAACCGAACAGGCGAGCACTGGCGTCGCCGAGGACCCAGGCGGCGAAGTCCTGCATTCCTGTCACGTCCAACCCCTCGACGACCCTGCGCAGAACGTCGTCGCTGCGGCGGGTCTGATCGGTGACGAAGTGCGTGTAGCCGCGCCGGCCGTGGGACTGGGCAGCAAACAGGTCGGCGAGCCCCTCGGCAACGACGTGTTCACCGACCGTGACGGTCTGCGGGTTCCACACGATGCCACCGGGCGAGTAGCGCACGTTGTGGTGCAGTTCGTGGAGGGCGATCGCTTCCAGTCGGTCGAGGACCTCGTCGGTGGGCCAGACCGTGATCGCGATGTAGCCACTGATCCCGCCGAAGCCCGACAGGCCACCGATCTCGTCCATGAAGTGTCGGTTGGTGGGATCGCCCAGGATCAGCAGCACCGTCAGGTCGGGAATCGTTACCCCAGGACAGGCCGTCGCCAAGTCCTCAGTGCCCTGCGTGAGGGCCCGCTCCATGCGGTTCCACGCGTCGGCCTGCTCCAGCCGATGGAGTGCGTCAAGCATGTCCTGGCGCGGGGCACTCGGCCCGAAGCCGAAGTTCTGCCCGTGAACTGCGGCCATGTCGGGACCATCAGGGATGAAGAAGTACATGCCGGCCATCGGCTCCCACAACCGGCGGGCCGCCTCCGGCCACTGGTCAGGGGAGCTATCGAGCATGGCGTGCATGCCTGCGGCGCTGTCGAGCATCGTGATTGTCATGCCTTGGACGCTAAGCATTGACGTTACGGCAAGGTCAACCCTGCAGGTCGATCAACGTGTCCGGTCAGTACAGCAGTGCCTCCGCCTCGATGAGGATTCGGGCTCGAGCAGGATCCGACGCCGACGAGCGCGAGCGGCGAGACGCCGCGGCGCCCCTTGCGCACGGGCAGGCCGACGCCGGGTCGTCAGCGCCTGGTCGAGCGCCCTCGGAGGCGTCGCCTCCCGGGCGAGGCGGCTCGCGAGCGCCCCGCACCTCCGGGCATGCCGTGGATCCGCCGAGTCCTCGACCGCGGCGCGCGGGCGGATGGCACACTCTCCGCATGGGCTTCCTCGTGCGTTCGATCGTGAACGGGTTCTCCATCTGGGTGATCTCGCTCATCCCGCTGCTGCAGGTCTCCGTGACGCCCTTCCCTCCGGGCCGCGACCTGCAGATGGTGCTGACCCTGCTGCTGATCGGCGCGCTGTTCGGCCTCGTGAACTCGATCATCGGCACCGTCATCAAGATCGTCGCGTTCCCGCTGTTCGTGCTCACGCTCGGCCTCGTGTCGCTGCTGCTGAACGGCGTGCTGCTGTTCATCACCGCCTGGATCACGGACTTCTGGCACTGGGGCCTCGGCATGGGGGCGTTCTGGCCGGGCGTGCTCGCCGGGATCCTGCTGAGCGTCATCAACTGGATCTTCGGCATCATCCTGCGTCCGCAGAAGAAGCGGAAGCGCCGCTGAGTGCTCCCTCACGGGCGCCGCGGGGCCCCGGCGCCTCGACCGTGACGCGCTCCGGGTGCGGCTCGGGTGCGGCGAACACGAAGCTCTCGACGTCGACGGCCCGCCGCAGCTCCGCGAAGTGCGCGCGCAGCGACTCCGCGCGCGGGTCCCCCGACCGCTCGAACTCCTCGGCCGTCTCAGCGTAGGAGCTGACGCGGTGCGAGCCGATGCCGAGCTCGAGCGCTCCGCGCCGCGCGGGGTCGGAGGTGCGGGAGATGAGCAGGCTCTCGTCGGATCCGAGCGGTGCGGGCGAGCCGTGGTCGGCGAGCGCCGCGACGGGGTCGTCGTCGTGCGCGAGCGCGATCGACGCGGTGCCGTCGCCGACCGGCACCCGGAGGGGCGCGCCGATCGTCGTGACGCTGCGCACATCGAAGCCGCTGTCGGTCGCGAGACGCTGCCCGACCATCGCGCCCTGAGAGAACCCGTACGCGTCGACGACGTCGCCCTCCTCGGCGCCCGCTCGGTCGAGCGCGTCGAGGACGAACTCGTATCCCTCCGACCCCGGCTGCCCGAGGTACAGGCCGAGGTTCCTGCTCCACCCGAACGGATCGTCGGTCTCGTGCGGCAGGCGGCGCGACCCCGTGATGTACACCGCGAAGCGCCTCGCCCCGTCGGGCATCGTGTACCGGTCGACGCGCACACGGTCGAGCGGACGGGAACCGGGGCCGCGCGACCCGCGTTCGCCGTTGGGGATGCGTCGGATCGCATCGGCGAGCCCTGTCGGCGCCTCGGAGCGCCAGCCGCTCCCCGAGAGCGACATCGGCACCCGTCGCTCGGCCGTGCGCGGCACCTCTCCGCGACGGGCCTCGGCGAGCGCCGGCTCGGACAGCGAGCCGGGCGCGCGCCCCAGGAACCCGCGCAGCAGGCCCGGCCCCATCACGAGGGCCGCCGCCAGGCCGCTCGTGATGCCGGGGATCACGCCGTCGAACTGCGCGGGGATCTCGTCGGCCGACATCGCCTCCCACGCCGCCCAGAGCATCTCGGCGCCGTCGTGCGCGTCGGGGTTGCCGCGCGCGAGCTGCGCGACCCGATCCGCGGCGAGCGCCCCGCTCGCGAGACGCGCCTGCGGACCGTGCATCGCCTGCAGGGCGCGCAGCTCGACGAGCTCGTAGACGTCGGCGGCGTGCCGCAAGCCGGCGACGAGATCGTCGGCCTCCTCGGCGAGGCCGGCCGCGTCGGCGGCGGCTCGCGCGACGTCTCCCGCCCAGGCGGACGGCGGCGCGAGCCCCGCGATGCCGCCGTTCGTCAGCTCGCCGCGGCGGGCCGCCTCCCGCAGCGCCTCGGCCGCGTGCGCCACGGCCGACGCCTGCGCGCGCAGCTCCTCCGTGTCGACGGCGACGACGCCGCCGTGCCGCACGTCGAGGCTCACGACGCCGCCCTCGCCTCGGCCTCCGAGAGGAGCAGGCGGCCCGTCTCCGAGAAGCGGGAGGAGAGCGACCCCGCCCGCTCAGCGCACATCTCGGCGTGCGTGCGGAAGCGATCGCCCGCCTCCGACCGCCATCCCATGTCTCCGGCGGCCGTCCGCAGGATCCGCGCCGCGCGCTGCGCGTCTTCGGCGCCCGCCCGCATCTCGTCGCCCGCCCGCCACAGCGGCGCGACCCTCTCGATGTCGATGACCATGCTCCGACTCTGGCGGCGCCCCTGCGCGGGCGCGGACGATCGCCGCGGGGAACTCAGATGGCCCGCGCGGATCGGCGCCTGTGGATGCGGAGTGGGGCGGCGGAGGCGATCGTCTCCTCAGCGCCGTAGGCTGGTGCAGGTCAGATCAGACTCACCCCGGAGGTGCCCATGGGCGCTCTGCCCACCCAGCCCCTGAGCCCGCTCGACGGCCGCTACCGCGCCGCCGCCGCCCCGCTCGCCGAGTACCTGTCCGAGGCGGGCCTCAACCGCGCTCGCATCGAGGTGGAGGTCGAGTGGCTGCTGCACCTCTCCGACCGGGGCGTGTTCGGCACCCCGCGCGTCTCCGACGACCTGAAGAACCGGCTGCGCCTGACGTACCTGCAGTTCGGCCAGCCCGAGATCGACCGCCTCGCCGAGACCGAGCGCGTCACCCGCCACGACGTGAAGGCCGTCGAGTACTTCGTGCGCGACGCGCTCTCCGAGCTCGGCCTCGATCACCTCGCGGAGCTCACCCACTTCGCGTGCACGAGCGAGGACATCAACTCGACCGCCTACGCCCTCACGGTCAAGCGCGCGGTGCAGGACGTGTGGCTGCCGCGGCTCCGCGAGGTCGTCGAGAAGCTCCGCGCCCTCTCCCTCGAGCTCGCCGACGCGCCGATGCTCTCGCGCACCCACGGCCAGCCGGCGACGCCCACCACGATGGGCAAGGAGCTCGGCGTGTTCGTGTGGCGCCTCGAGCGGGTGCTCGCCGCGCTCGGCACGACGGAGTTCCTGGCGAAGTTCTCGGGCGCGACGGGCACCTGGTCGGCGCATCTCAGCGCGGATCCGCGCATCGCCTGGCCGCAGGTGAGCCGCGAGTTCATCGAGTCGCTCGGCCTCACGTTCAACCCCCTGACGACGCAGATCGAGTCGCACGACTGGCAGGTCGAGCTGTACGACCGCGTGCGCCACGCCGGCGGCATCCTGCACAACCTCGCGCAGGACATCTGGACGTACATCTCCCTCGGCTACTTCACTCAGACGCCCGTCGCGGGCGCCACGGGATCGTCGACGATGCCGCACAAGATCAACCCCATCAAGTTCGAGAACGCCGAGGCGAACCTCGAGATCGCGGGCGGCCTGCTCGCGACGCTCGGGCAGACGCTCGTCACGTCGCGACTGCAGCGCGACCTCACCGACTCGACGACCCAGCGCAACATCGGCGTCGCGTTCGGCCACTCGCTGCTCGCGCTGGGCAACCTGCTCGACGGCCTCGACCAGATCACGCTCGCCCGCGACGTGCTCCTCGAGGATCTCGACGGCAACTGGGAGGTGCTCGCGGAGGCGATCCAGACCGTGATCCGCGCGGAGGTCGTCGCCGGCCGCTCGCAGATCAGCGACCCGTACGCGCTGCTCAAGGACCTCACCCGCGGTCACCGCATCGGCGCCGAGGAGCTCGCCGCGTTCGTCGAGGGGCTCGACATCGGCGACGAGGCGAAGCAGCGCCTCCTCGCCCTGACGCCCGCCGGATACACGGGGCTCGCCGAGCGGATCGTGCGCTCCAAGCTCGAGCGCTGACGGACTCCGCGCCCGCCCTCAGTCGTCGAGGTCGCCGGCGTCGAGCAGCGGCAGGTCGGCTCGGCTGATCAGCTGCGACGACACGGCGTACTCGACGAGGCGGGCGCGGCGGTTCATCGCGAGCTTCCCCGGCGCCCCGCGGAGGCCCTGCACCCCCATCCGGTCGAGCTTGTCGCAGACGTTGTCGAGCTTGCGGTTGAACCTGCTCATCGACCAGCCGAGTCGCTCGGCGGCGGCGGCCGACGACGGCAGGTCGCTGACCGACATGCCCTCGCGGCGCAGCATCGGCTCGGCGAGGGCGACGATGGCCTGCTTCTGCGACGCCGTGAACCGCACGGGCATCACGGTCGTATCGCCCGAGATCGACTCCTGCACCTGGCGCGTGACCGCGTACTGCGCGGCGGGCGCACACAGGCCGACCTCGTAGGTGGTGGGGCCGGCCGTGAACACGACGACGGTCTCCTCGAACACGAGCGGCAGCCGCGCGCCCGGCGACAGCCACGACTGCACGGCACCTCCGGCGCTCGACACGGTCGCCGTGAGACGGGATCCGACGTTCGACAGCCACCACAGGCCGTCGGCGTGCCACACCTCGAGGAACACGCGGTGCAGGTAGGGGTTGTCGTCGACCTGCAGGTCGCCCTCGCGGCCGATCGTGAACACGTCTCCCGGCGCGACCTCGAACCCCTCGCCCGAGAAGTCGATGCGCAGCGGGGTCGCCGCGGGACGCGGGGCGTCGTCGGGCACCGTGTCGACCCGGATCTCTTCTGCTGTCACGTGACCGTGCTCCCCCCCCCTTGCGACCGGTACGAGGGGCATTCTGCCAAACGAATGCGAACGACGAGGGAATGAAGCGCGCGACTCAGGGAGCGTCGGCGGGCGCCTCCGCCTCCGCGGGGCGCCACGTGGGCGCGCTGGAGGTGAGCGACGCGAGCCGCCCGGAGCGCGGCAGGACGGCCTCGAGGCTGCGGTCGCTGACCGTGACGACCGGATCCATCGCGAGCGGCAGGGCCGCCATCTGCTGCACGATCGTCTTCTCGATCTCGATCTTCACGTCGCGCGCCTCGTACGCGTCGGTCGTGCGGGAGAGCCGCTCGATGAGCGCGTCGCGTTCGGCGGAGGTCGCCCCCGTGCGGTTCTCGGCGCCGTCGGTCCCCCACTGGGCGGCGATCTCGGCCGGCGTCTCGGGCAGCTGCACCGTCGTGAGCAGGAGATCCCATTCGCCGCCCACCTCGGCGACCGAGGACGGATCCTCGCTGCCGCAGTCGGTCGCGATCCACTCTCCCTCGGCGACCGCGTCGCGGATCGCCTCGTACATCCTCCTGGCCGTCGGCGAGTCGACGTCGTAGAGCACGCACACGGTCGAGCGCGGGGGCACGCCGGCCGCGGCGCGCTCCTCCTCTGGCTTGCCGCCGGAGGCGCCGAGCAGCTCGCGGAACCCGCTGTCCTCGCGGGAGATCTCGCTGCCGCGGGTGCCGCTCGGGAAGATCGCCGACGTGGTCTCGGGGAACTCCGAGGCCCAGGCGCCCGCCCCCGCCTCGATGACGTCGCTGCGGGGGATGGCGCGCAGCAGCGCGCGGCGCACGGCGGGGTCGGCGAGCTTCGTCGGCCCTGAGGTGCGGGCGAGCACCATCCACGCCTCCCCGCGGTTCGACGCGTGCACGCCGTAGTCGTCGCGCTCGAGGTCGCGGATCGCCTCGAAGTTCTCGGGCGTCGGCTTCGCCTGCGCGATGTCATACCGTTCGCCGATGTCGTCCGGCAGCACGGCCTCCGTCTCGTGCTGCAACACGATCCGCTCGTACGCGCCGGTCGCCTCGCCGACGTAGGAGGTGTTGACGACGAGCGTGATGCGCTGATCCTCGTCGTCGGGTCCGCCCTCGATCCGCTCGATGCGGAAGGGGCCGCTCGACAGCGTGAGCATGTCGCGGGGCACGAGCCCGCCGTCGCCCGTGACGACGAATCCGTCGCGCCACAGCGTCGCGATCTTCGCGAGGTCGCCCTCGCGCCGCTCGGAGATCGCCGCGATCACGGCGGCCTTCGCCTCCATGGGGTCGTCGATGCCGAGAGCGCGCTGCCCGACGACGTGGGCCGGGACGGCGACGTCGAGCGCCGTCTGCCAGTCGACGACGGGGCGGGAGAACGACACCTCGATGCGGCGGGCGAACTCGTCGTATGTCGGGATCGCGTCGCCGGACCGCAGCCCGGTGGCGACGGATCCGAACCGCAGCGGGTCGTCGTCGGCGTCGCCCGCGAAGAACTCGGATCCGGCCGCCCACGCCAGCATGAGGTCGGCGGCGTCGACGGCGATGCCGTCGGACCAGACGGGCTCGGCCAGGTCGTAGGCGACGGAGAAGGAGTCGTCCGACTCCTCGAGGATCCGCACGGATCCGAAGGTCGCGTCGACGGTCGTCTCCCCCTCGCGCTCGCGCGCGAACTGCGCGCGGGTGAGGGCCTCGACGTCGGCGTTGCCTGGCGTCGCGCCGGTCTCGCTGGCGAGGTTGACGCTCGAGAGGGCCGCGTCCCACGCGACCCGCACCTCGCTGCCCTCGACCACGGTGGGCGGCAGGGCCGGCCCTCCGCAGGCGGAGAGGGCGAGCGTCGCCGAGACGACGGCGGCCAGGGCGGCGACGCCCCGTCGGATCCTGCGCATGCGCCGTCTCCCCTCGTCGCGCTCGCTCACCACGCTATGCCAGCGCGGGCTCTCCCTCGTTCATGACGAAGCGGGGTCGGGCACCCCCATGCCCGACCCCGCCG